>CAYSHI010000252.1:0-3407 GCA_964430745.1 uncultured Acidobacteriota bacterium
CGTGCCGCCGAACTGCTGCTGGTTGAAATCCTCCGGCGCCTTCGAGCCGTTCTCGCGCTGCGGATCGGCGGAGAGGGCATCGCCCTTGAAGTAGGCGTTGACCGTGCCGTTGAAGTCGTTCGTCCCGGAGCGCGTGATGACGTTGACGAAGCCCGCCGACGAGCGGCCGAACTCGGCGGCGGCACCGTCGGTGACGACGACGAATTCCTGCACGGCGTCGAGGTTGAACGTAAAGGCCGGGCGCTGCCCGCCGCGCTGCTCGCCGAAGAACGGGTTATTGAAGTCGGCACCGTCGACCGAAACGTTGTTCTGGATACCCTTCTGGCCGTTTACCGTGATCTCGTCGCCGTCCGGTCCCTGCACGATGCTCACACCGGGAGTGAGCTGCATGTAGCTGAGGAAGTTGCGGCCGTTGTTGGGCAGCCCTTGGATGGCTTCCTCGTAGAATTTCGTCGAACCCTCAGGGCGTGTCGTCTCGATCAGCGGTGTTTGCGCCGTAACCGTGACGCTCTCCTCGACCGCCGCCACCTGCAGCGAAAGCACCAGGTTCGGGCTCGCGCCCACCGTCACCGTAACGCCTTCGCGAACCAGGGTGCTGAAACCCTGCAGCGAGGCGGTGATCTCGTAAGGGCCGAGAGGCATCAAGGGCGCCAAGAACGCGCCACTGGCCTGGGTGACGACCATCTGCGTGTAGTTGGTGGCCGTGTTGCGCATCTGCACGGTGGCGCCCGGCAGCCCGACGCCGTCGGGGTCGACGACGCGACCTTCGATACGGCCGGTGGTCGATTGCGACTGCGCATGCGCAGCGCCGGTCAGCGCGACGCTCACCAGCATGACCATTAGGAATACACCGAGGATACGCTTCAAGATCGCCTCCTGGTTTGAGCGCAAGACAGGCACAACGGCGCAACCGAGATGGGAGCTCTGACGCTCAGCCGCCGCCCTCTTGGCACGAAAAAAACCGCCCGGAATACCGCGCATGAGTCCGAGTGCTCACACCTGGCAGTCTATGGTCCTCAAATAGGATGTCAAGGTCACGAAAGGGTCGGCTCCGTGCGGCCGCCTACGGGGAGCGGAAACCACCCCGGGCGACCCGCGAGAGCGGGCCGGAGCCCGGTCCGGCGGCTCTTTGCGTCTACCCCGCGGGGTTGTAAAGTCCGGACACCATGATCGGGCCCGGAACACTCCTCGGTACCAACCGCATCGTGAAGCTGCTGGCCTCCGGCGGCATGGGACAGGTCTATGTAGCGGAGGACACCAAGCTCGAGCGCCGAATCGCCCTCAAGGTGCTGCCCGCCGACTTGGCGGAAGATCCGGAGCGCCTGGAGCGTTTCGAGCGAGAGGCGAAGGTCGTGGCCTCGCTCAACCACCCGAACATCGTCACGATCCATTCGGTCGAGGAAGCTCAGGGCCCGGGTGGCGAGACGCTCCACTTCATCACGATGGAGCTGGTCGAAGGCAACACGCTCGACAGAGAAATCCAGCACGGCGGCCTGCCGATCGATCGATTCTTCGCCACCGCCGTGCCTCTCGCCGACGCCGTGGGCGCCGCCCACCAGCAGGGCATCACGCACCGCGACCTGAAGCCCGGCAACGTCATGTTCACTGCCGACGGTAGGCTGAAGGTGCTCGACTTCGGTCTCGCGAAGCTTGCCTCCGACCCTCTCGTGAACCCGGCGACCGATCCCGGGGCTGCGACGGCTGCCACCGTGGCGGCAGGCCCGATTACCGAAGAGGGCAAGGTGCTGGGCACCATCGCGTACATGTCGCCCGAGCAGGCCGAAGGCAGGCCCGTAGACAACCGCTCCGACATCTTCTCGCTCGGCATCATGCTCCACGAGATGGCCACCGGCTCCCTGCCGTTCAGCGGCGACACCAAGATGTCGTTGATGTCATCGATCATCAAGGACACACCGGTGCCCGTCACCGAGATCAAACGCGAGCTACCCAACCACCTCGGTCGCATCATCAAGCGTTGCCTCGAGAAAGACCCCAATCGCCGTTTCCAGTCGGCGCAGGACGTTCGCCTCGACCTCGCCGGCTTGAAAGAGGAAATCGATTCGGGAGAGGTGGTCACCACGCAGAGCTCGATCGACGCCATGCAGGCATCCGGAATCGTTCCGGGAGGCGCACCGGTGACCGACCCGGGCACGCCGGCGCCGACACCGACTTCCATGGCGTCGGAACCGGGCGTCGCGTCGCCAGGGCCCGCCACGGCGCACCCCGATCCCGACGCCTCGCCCGTCGCGCCGACCTCCGGACCCGCCTACGCGCCCGTCGATTCCCCGGTGGCATCATCCGCCGCGCTCTCTGACCCCACCATTGCATCCGTCGCCCAGCCCTCTGACCCCGGACCGCCATCCGCCGTCCCGGCGGCCGGGACCCCGGTGGCGACGGGAGGTCTGCTACAGAACAAGCTCGCCCTGGCGAGTATCGGGGCGGCGCTGGTCCTCGCCGTCGCCGGTTGGTGGATGCTCGGCCGCGACACGGGCGGCGGCACCGACTCGCCGACGTCCGGCGAAGCCGTATCCGGCGGCGTCATCGAAACCGTGGCCGACACACGCCCCTCGGTGGCGGTGCTGTACTTCGATAACCTGAGCGGCGACGAATCCTTGGACTGGCTGCGTTCGGGCCTGACCGAGCTGTTGGTGACCGACCTTTCGCAATCTCCCGAGCTTCGCGTGCTGACCACCGACAAGCTCTACGAGATTCTCGACGAAACCGGCAACCTCGAGGCGCGCACGACCTCAGCCGCCGTCGTTCGCGCGGTCGCTGAGCAGGGCGACGTCGATCATGTCGTGGTCGGCAGCTTCATCCGCGCCGGTGAGGCATTCCGGCTCAGCGCCCGCCTGCAGGAGCCGTCGACCGGCGAAACGCTTGCCGCCGAGACGGTCGAGGGCGTCGGCGAGGACAGCGTTTTCGGCTTGGTCGACGATCTCACCCGACGCATCAAGGATCGCCTGGAGGTCCCGATCTCGGCCAGCCCGGTCGTCGACCGCGACCTGTCGGACGTCACCACCAGCTCGATGGACGCCTATCGCTACTACACCGATGGCGTGAACCTGATCAGCCAGAACCGCTACACCGATGCCATCCCGGTGTTCGAGCGCGCGGTCGAGATCGACCCCGAGTTCGCCATGGCTTTCGCCAAGCTGTCGATCGTGCACGGCAACATCTTCGACAACGACACGGCCCGAATGTACGCCGAGAAGTCGATCGAGCACGCCGACCGGCTCACGCAGCGCGAGCGCTACTACATCGAAGGCCGGTACTACTCGCTCGACGACGAGACCGTGCAGCAGAGCATCGACGCCTACGAGAATGCCCTGGCCCTGTATCCCGACGATTCGGCCTCGCGGAACAACGTCGCCCTCGAGTATTCCGAGCTCGAGCAATACGACAAGACC
>CAYSHI010000253.1:0-4228 GCA_964430745.1 uncultured Acidobacteriota bacterium
TGCGGCCGATCGGTGAAGAACAAGACCTGCGGTCGTACGCCGACCAGGGGCAGGGTGTCCCCCTCGAAGCTCACACCCTCCGCCTCCTGGACGAAAAGCAGCTCGGCCTCGGTTGTCTCGCCACCCGAGGAGGCAGTCGGAGCGGTGGCGGTCGGCGCGGGGGCGGACCCGGTGGGGGCCGGCTGGCCGCAGCCGGCGACGACCATCAGCAGCATCAGACACACAACCTTTTTCATTTCCCTCTCCTTTGTCAGTGCGGCGCTATACCAAGGTCATGCGGTCCCGCCACACGAAGGCAAACAGCTCAATACGCCCACTGGAGCCGGGCCTGGAAGATCCAGACGGGGTCGAAACCCTGCACGTCTGATCGGATCACTTCGGCCAGCACCCGAGCGTTACGCGTCGCGTACCAATTCATCCCCACGGTCGCGTCGTTCATGATGCCGCCCACGACCTCCTGGTCGTTCAGGTCGACGCGCGAAAAACGAGCCGCCAGCTCGAAAGCGCCTTTCCCGCCTGCCCCACCGAGAAACGCGTCGTGCGGCAAGACGCGCCCGAAGGCGCCTTTGTCGTGGGCGTATGGCCGTGTCTCACCCGTAAGGAAATAGCTCGCGAAGGCGTAGAAGGAGTAGAAGCTCGGATCGGACGATCCATCGGTGGTGCTCACGCGTGTCCATGCGAGCTCCCCCTGAACCGACAACGGACCGTTCACCGCCGCGGTCTCCAGATTCAGCGTTTGGGCGGAGTCGGCCGGGACGTCGCCGGTGTCGACGAAGCTCGGAGCGAGGTGCGCTTCAGGCCGTGACAGGTAGCTGATGGTCTCGTCGACGTTGCGGCGCAGGTAATCCACGCCCACATGCACCAGAGTATCGGCGCTCGACGGGTTCAACGCGTAGGTAAAGCGCGCCGAGACGCCCGCGTTGTCCGTATCCGTGGAGCCGAGCTCGTCTTCGGGTTGGATGACCCCGATGTTCCAGTGAATGCTCCGCCGCAACCGTGCGGTGCTGCCTTGCAGCAGGAACCCGGTGTTTCTCGACGGGAAGAACGTGGCGAGCAAGCCGCGCTCCATGAACGTCGTGTCGCTTGCCGACGTGTACCCCTCCAGGCTCAGCGGTGCCTTGAATCGACCACCGCGAAAGTGCCAATCGCCGAGCCCGAAGTCCGGCAGGGTGACGCCCAGGTACGCGTCCTTGAGCTGTGGCGGATCGTTGACGGCGAAATCGTATTGGAACTTGAAATCGAAGCGTCCGAACAGATCGCCCTCCGCCCAGACTCTGGCCCGGCGCCACTCGACGCCGTTGCTGATCGCACCGGTGGTTTCCTCCAGCTCCGGCGTGACGTCGGCGAACGCTGCCGAGTCATTCTGGGCACCACCGGCAAGCAGCAGACTCAACCGCTTCCATTCGACGTTGAGGCCCTGATCCCAGTAGATCGTGGATCCCGACGCCTCTTGTTGCTGCCCGGCCCATGCAGGCGTCGCCGATGACAACGCGAGCAACACCGTGAGAGCGGCGAGCTCCAACGAGCGACGTTCGCTACCGTCCATCCGCACGGCAACACCTCATTCATCCACAGCGGCCTTGCGGCGAATCGCCATTCGCGCGCCTACCCGCCAAAGCCGAAGTTGAACCCGAGCAGGATCGTGACCTGGTAGACGCTGACGTCGGCGCTGTCGGGCAAGCCGATGAGCCGCGCTGCATCGTCGTCCCGCTTGTCGATGACCCTGCTGCCGAGCGCGACGTTGCCGCCGAGGGTGAAATCCTGGCCGAAGGCGTCGAAGGTCGCTCCACCGGAGAAATGGTAGAGATCCCACAGGGCGACCGAGAGGTTCGAAAGGGTGTCGGGCGAAGCGGCACTGAAGTCGGTGTGAAACCCGCCATACGCTTTCACGCCGGACCCGAGCACGTGCTCGACGCCGAGCGCGACGTTGACGACGCTGTCGAGCTCCTGCCGCACGGCGGTGTCGATCGTTTCGCCCGACGTCTGGCTTTGGAAAGGCTGCGAGTCGATCACTGTGTACAGGCCGGTGGAGTTGAACCATTCGGCCGATACATGCACGGTCGTCGGCCCGAACGCACGGGCCGCGCCTGCCGCCAAGGAGAACGGCGAGCGATAGTCGGCGCTCAGGCCGGCCTGGGCATCGGTGGCGATCTCGGTGAGCGGACCACCCTCGGGCGTGAGCGCCTGCCCGACGAGGGTCTTGTTGTTGAAGGTATCGCCGCTGCCGCCGAGCCCGATGCTCGGCGTCGTCAGGGTGAGGCCGACGTTCCAGTCGAAGAAGCGGCCGGCGGCACCGACCTTCGGGATGACACGGAAATGGCGGTAGGTGAAGCCGGTGGCGAGATCCGAGATGCCCGCCCGGTTCTCGGTGCTGAGGATCTGCAGGAAGCTCTGCGATTGGGAAGATTGGTTTCGGACCGCAAGAAACAGCGTCGCACCGATTCCGAAGTTGTCCGACGCTTTGTAAGCGTACGTCCCGCCGATCCAGTGGTCGCTCAGCTGAGTCGTGAAGCGGAACGCGTTGCTCACCAGCGACACCGCCGGAAGCTCGAACTCGTCGCCGGTGACGTCGACTTTCGCGAGCCCCTGAAGCTGCTGCTGATAGCGGCTCAGAACCGAGTAGGCAAAGCGATGCCGAGGGCCCGCCAGCGGGATCTCGCCGGCGATCAGCGACGGGCTGAATGCCGTCTGCGAGGTCGTCACGTCGGCGCCATCGGCGACGGCATCGGCGATCGTCAGGCCACTGAACTTGATCACCAGACCGGCCAGCAGCAACTCCGGGTCGTCCATGAGCGCCAGACCGCCGGGGTTGTAGTACACCGAGGAGAGGTCGGCCGGATCGGCGACCACCGCACCGCCGAGCAGCAGGGCCCGGTTACCGAACTGGTCGGTCCAATAGTGGGCGTCCTGGGCGTTGGCGGGGGCCGCCACCACGACGATCGCCATGCAGGCGACGGAGGCAATTGCCCGAAGGCAGGCCGTCTTCCCCCTGTTCTCCGTCCTGGTGCGGCTCGACAACGATCTCCTTGCGCTGCGCATGCGAACCTCTCTCTTGTCGTCGGGGCCCGACCCCGCGACATGTTGTCGTCGCCCGGAGCCACCAGTCGGCCGCTTTCTACTAGCCGCCGCCGGACGGTTTTCTCAATTGCTCCAAGATCTGGTCGATGGTGAAGCTGGCCGGCGTTTGACGCGGCGGGAACTCTGCGAAGGTCGCCAGGAATTCGGCGACATAAGCTTGCGCCGGCACCAACAAGAAGGCGTGGTCGAGCCACCAGTCCCAGTAGGTGTTCGAGGTGATGCTTGCCCGCTCGTAAGGATCCGTGCGCAGGTTGAAAAGCCACGGAATCCTGGTCTGTACGTAGGGCTCGCTCCAGACCGCCATCGTGCCGACCGCCCTCTGCTGCGCGAAAACTACCTTCCAGTTGTCGTAGCGGAGCGCCGTCAAGTCGCCGTCGTCGGAGAAGTAGAAGAACTCCTCCCGGGGGGCCTCGTCCTCCAGGCCGGTCAGGTAAGGCAAGAAGTTGTAACCATCGAGGTGAACCTTGAAGGTCTTGTCGCCGGCCTCGTAGCCCGTCAGGAGCTTCTCCTTGATGTCCGGATCGCCGGCCGCCGCCAGCACCGTGGGCATCCAGTCGAGGTGCGACATGATCTCGTTGGAAACCGTGCCCGCCGCGATCTTGCCGGGCCAGCGCACCATGGCGGGCACCCGGTAGGCACCTTCCCAGTTGGAGTTCTTTTCGTTGCGGAAGGGCGTCATGGCGGCGTCGGGCCAGGCATTCATGTGCGGCCCGTTGTCGGTGCTGTACAAGACAATCGTGTTGTCGGCAATGCCGAGCTCATCGATCTTGTCGAGCACGGTACCGACGTTCCTGTCATGGTCGATCATGACGTCGTGGTAGATCGACTGCCAACGCCCGGCCTGACCCACGCTCTCGGGCTTGGCGTAGGTGCGAAAGTGCATGTGCGTGAACGTCACCCAGAGGAATACCGGTTCGCCCGCGTTGTGCTTCTCTTCGAGAAACGCCACCGACCTGGCGGCAATGTCGTCATCGATGGTTTCCATGCGCTTCTTGGTCAGCGGCCCGGTGTCCTCGATCCTGCCGTCGGCAAAGCTGTGGATCACGCCCCTCGGTCCGAACCGCTCGAGGAACTCGGCGTCTGTCGGGTAGTCGGGGTGCTCCGGTTCCTCCGACGCGTTCAGGTGATATAGCGGGCCGTAGAACTCGTC
>CAYSHI010000254.1:0-8753 GCA_964430745.1 uncultured Acidobacteriota bacterium
CTTTGCGGAAGGGATGAACCCCGGTCCGCATCTCGTACAGTACGATCCCGAAAGAGAAGATGTCGGAACGGTGATCCACCGGCTGTGCCTTGACCTGTTCCGGGGACATATACGCCAGAGTTCCTAGTGTCGTCCCTTCTCGTGTCAGGGCAGAGCTGATGTCCTGTTCGGTCCCATCCTCTCGCAACACCTTCTTGGCCAGTCCGAAGTCCATTACCTTGGCATGGCCTTCAGCCGTCAGCATGATGTTGGAGGGCTTCAGATCTCGGTGAACAATCCCCTTGGCGTGTGCAGCCCCCAGCGCCGCGGCGATCTGACCAGCGATCTCCAGCGATGCTTCGATCCCCAAGGGCCCTGTGGAGAGCCGCCGGTCGAGCCCTTCACCTTCCACGAGCTCCAGCACCAGGAAACGCGTGCCGCCGTCCTCTCCGAGGCTGTGGATCGTTGCGATGTTGGGATGGTTGAGGGCCGCGAGCAGATGCGCTTCCCGCTCCAGTCGCATCAACAAATCTCGGTCTGCGGCTTGGTCCTCATGTAACAACTTGAGGGCGACCTCTCGCTTCAACGTGCGATCTCGCGCCCGATACACCTCACCCATACCGCCTGCACCGAGCGGCTCGAGGATCTCGTAATGACCGAGTGTTTTACCGACCAAGGATGAAGTCCAGGGTTGCAGAGGAGGAGGCACTCGAATCTATCCGTTGGTCGCGGGAGGAACAACGGGAGCACGGGACTGAGAAGCAGGTCAGAGGTTCGGGCGTTACCAGTACTCCTCGACCTCGCTCTTCGGGGCTCGGAGCATCAGTTCGGTTACGGCCTTCAGCGGCTTCTTGCGGCGGAAGAGGACGGAGTAGACCTGGTTCGTGATCGGCGTCTCGATGTCGTGCTGACGAGCGAGCTTGTGGAACGCCTTCGTCGTCGGGACCCCCTCGGCGACCTGGGTCATCGAGTCGAGGATCTGGCTGAGCGTTTCGCCCCTGCCGATCCTCTCGCCGACCGCGCGGTTGCGGCCGTGGCGGCTGACGCAGGTCGTGATGAGGTCGCCGATGCCGGCGAGGCCGGAGAAGGTCTGGCGCTGACCGCCCAGTGCGACGCCCAGGCGTGCCATCTCCACCATGCCTCGCGTGAGGAGCGCCGCCTTCGCGTTGTCGCCGAAACCGAGGCCGTCGGAGATGCCGGCGGCGAGCGCGATGACGTTCTTCAGCGCCGACGCGATCTCCGTCCCGATGACGTCGCTGTTGATGTAGGTGCGGAAGCGGTCGGTCGAGAGCGTGGCCTGCGCCGCCTTCGCGAACCGGACGTCCTTCGACGCGATCACGACCGCCGCCGGCAGGCCTCGCGCGACCTCCTCGGCGTGGGACGGTCCGACGAGTACACCGATCTTCCGCTGCCCGAGCGCCTGGCGGAGGATCTGCGTCGGACGCTCGAGCGTCCCCACCTCGACGCCCTTCGAGAGCGAGAGGACCGGCGCGCCGTCCGTCTCGTCCACCTTCGCGAGGTCGCCCCACGTCTTGCGGCAGAACTGCGTCGGCACGGCCGAGATCGCCAGCTTCGCCCCGCGCGACGCCTCGCCCCAGTCCGACGTCAGTAGGATCCCCTTTGGGATCTTCACCCCGGGAAGATAACGTGGATTTCGGCGGGACTTCGCCGTCCCCGCTACGTAGTCGTGCTCGATGCCCCACAACCGGACGTCGAGGCCCTTGCCGGCGAGTACCAGCGCAACCGCCGTTCCCCAGCCCCCATTGCCCGCGATCGTGATCGGGTCATACACCTTGCACCCCTTCCTCCGTCTCGTGGGCCCGCCGGACCGGGTTTTCGGTACCGGCGAGGATCCGCCGACGCCGCGATTGTCGGTGCGCAATCGGCGCCGGTCAAGCCATTTCGGCGTCGGTGGTAAACATCTGCCGGCGAACTGCTTGTACAGGCTGAAGATCGCCCCCACCACCTCGATGTTCGGGGCTTCGAAGCCGCCGACGTCGCCGCCCTGTGACACATCCATCAGCCGCAGCCTGCCTCATTCCTCTACAATGCAGCCGGTGTGCAAGGCTGTGTCGTCGCCAACCGGAGGAGAAAGCTTGGACTTCGCAGGAGCTCTACAACGCCTCGATGACCATCTGAGTACCGCGCAAGCGCGATGGGCGGTGATCGGTGGGCTCGCGTTGGCGGCTCGTGGTGCCGGTCGTCTCACGCACGATCTGGACATCGTCACCGAGCGGGACGCGCAACGCGGCTTGATCGCGTTTCTGGAGTCACTTGGCTATGAGACCTTGCACGTTTCGGCGGGGTATTCGAACCACGCCCACGGCGACCGGGGACTCGGGCGCATCGACGTCGTTTACGTCGATGACGACACCGCCCGAAAGCTGTTCGCCGAAGCGACTGAAGTACAGATGTTCCCGGAATTGAAGGCGCTGGTTCCGCGAGCCGAGCATCTCATCGCTATGAAGGTCCTGGCGGCCAGCAACGATCCGACCCGCCGCCTCCAGGAGATGGCGGACATCGTGGCATTGATGCGGGCCTGCGAGATCGCCCCAGCCGACGTGCGACAATACTTCGAACGTGGTGACCTGCTGGATGACTGGGAGAAGATCCATGACAGCCTCTGACCTGAGCTCGCTGTCCGCTGACCTTCCGACGACCCCAGCGGATGTCGAGGCACTGCGGCGCGCGCGCGCTGCGTCACGAATGAGCCCGGAGGACATCGCCGTCGCCCTCGAGCAGCTCGGCACGCTGTCGTCTGAGCGACTACGGTCACGGCCGGGGCCGCGCGGCGAGCCTTTCACGTTATCTCCGGACTAAAGCCGGCGACGATCCCGACACCAAGGCGTCCACGCGGAACCCGTGACACCCTGCTGCCCCGTGGGCTGACGGCCGTTTGAACCGTATGGGCCTCCGGCACCGAAGAGGAAAAGAACCTCTGGGTCATGAGCGCCGATGGCTCCGACAAACGCCAGGTAACACAAGGCCTTCTCTTCGGCGATGCCTGCCCCGAGTGGTCCCCCGACGGCAGCCAGATAAACTGAGATCGCCAAGCAGTCCAGCGCGGTCTTCGCGACGGCAACCGGAGCACTGGACTTAGAGGCAGGATTCCTGGGCACAATTCGGGCACAATCGCCCCTCTCATGGAATCGAAATCCCCGTAAGTTAGTGAAAAAAAATGCCCCTGCGAGGACTCGAACCGCGGCTCTCACAGAAGGAATCCTGACTATCTTCGACGAACGCTCTCAGGCGCATCAGGGCATCGTCCCACTGCTGCGATTGAAAGCCGAAAGGAGTAGGGTCAGCGGATTATTCCAGGAGTCGAGCCATGACCAAGACAGAAGTGATGAAGGAGCTACGGGCCAAGGGCAGCGCCCAGACGCGGAAGATCCTCCGGAGGCACGTTATCGAGGGCGACGTGTTCGGCGTCAGCTACGCCTTTCTCGGCAAGATGAAGCGTAAGATCAAGGCCGACCATCCTGCTTGACGTCGAGAATGGCAAGCTCGCCCTCGGTCCGAGCGCTCACTCCGAGCCGAGCGCCTCGAAACGGGGGTTGCCACGGAGGCCTGCCCAGGTCGGGTCCTCGGTGATCTCCGGAAAGTGAATCAAGCTCTTCATTGAGAGCAGCAGTTCGAGGCTGTCGAGGGTGTTCTCCGTGTCGCCGACCATGGCGTAGATCTGCGCCATGTCCTTGAGCCGGTAGGCGCCGGAGAACTTGTCGATCTCGTGGGGTACGAGACGAGTCGCTTCGAGCCCGGAGGCCACCGCCTCGCTGTTGCGCCCGAGCCCGGCGTAGGCGATGCCGAGGGAGGAATGCAACCGGGCGTCGTCGGGGCGTTCGCGCAGCTTTTCTTGCAGCATCTCTGATGCCTGCGTGAAGCGCAGCCGGGCCTCCTCATCGTCGCCCATGAAACGATGGATATGCCCGCGCAAGAGCGATTTAGGATAGTAGTAATGTTGCCAATCCAGGGCCTCTGTAGAGTCGCTGTCGAGGCGTGCCAGGGCGTCTTCGTAGCGGCCTTGCATGATATCGACGAGCATCCAGGGATAGGCGATTGGCGGCGATGAGGACCGTGTGATGCCCTCATCGAGGCTTTCGAGATAGGTTCGAGCGCTCTCTGGGCCCTCGGCGTGGAGCTTGGTGAAGGCGACGCAGTAATAGGGGCAGGAACGCTCGGGCCGTATCGAGATGGCATTCGCATGCAGCGCGAGCGCTTCATCGAAGTTGCGATCCATCCGGTAGACACCGCCAAGGTTGCAATATAGCGACGAACGTTGCGGGTCGATGGCGTAGGCGCGCTCGTAGGCCTCGATCGCCGGCTCTGTGTCGCCCGCGTACCAGCTCAGTTCGGCGATCGCCTGAACGAAGAGGCTGTCGCCGGGTCGCCTGCGGGCGGCTTCGACGAACTGTTCGAGGGCAAGGTCGTAGTCGAGACCGCTGCGGTGAAACTGGCCCAGAGCAAGGATGCCTTCGGGTAGTCCCGGCGCGATCTCGAGCGCTCGATCGGCGGCGGCTCGTGTCAGATCGCGGCGTTCCTGCGATCGATCGAAGTAGAACTGGTACGAAAAATTGTGGGCGAGCGACAACTTGGCGTACGCCAGGGCGAACTCCGAGTCGAGTGTGATGGCGCGATTGAAGTTGTCGATCGCCGCCTGCAGCTCCTCCGCGTCGTAGAGTTCGTCAGCGCGCCGGAAAAAGTCGCTGCCTCGCGAGTAGGCTTCATAGGCCTCGACGTTCGTCGTGCCCCCGCGGACGGCCGTTGTCGCCGCCTGCGCCTGCTGCAAGGTGATGCCGATCTGATCGAGCACCCGCTCGGCGATGTCCGATTGCACGGCGAACGTGTTTTCTAACGGGCGTTCGTAGATATCCGACCAGATGCTGCGGTCGTCGGCGACACGTACCAACGTCGGCGTAATCCGCATCACGCCGTTACCGTCGGCACCACCCTCGGAGCGAACGGTGCCCTCGAGGATGTAGTCGACACCGAGAGCGGCTCCTGCCTCTGCCAGCGTCTGGCCGCTGCGGTCGTAGGCGCTGACCGTTGTGCGCGATGGAACGCCGACGCCTTCGACGGCCATCAGGCGGCTAGCAATCTCCTCCGCCATGCCGGCGGCGAAGTGTTCGCGTTCGGCGGGACCGAGGTTTTCAAAGGGCATTACCGCGATTGTTACGAGCCCATCGGGCACGGTGGGGCTCGGCACACTGGGGTCGAACCACGGGAAGTCGTTGGTGGTCACCCACCAGGCGAACGCGATGAGAGCGGCCGTGGCGACGGCGATCGCCCAGGTGTGGCGACTACGGGCGCCGGCGAGTGGATCGGCTCTTTGCTCGCCGTGCGGGTCGCGGCCGCCGGAATCCTCGATCTCGATTTCGGTGCGCAGCGCCTGCAACTGGTTGTAGACATCGCGGGCCGTCTGTGAACGGGCTTCGGGTTGCTTCTCGAGGCACTGGTTGATGATGCGGCCGAGCTGGCGCGGCAGCTGTGGTTGTACGGCGGAAATGCTCGGCGGCTTGTCGCGCAGGATCGAAGACAGAACCGCTACCGCCGTATCGCCTCCAAACGGGCGCGCGCCGGTGGCCATTTCGTAGAGGACGACGCCGAGCGAGAAGATGTCGGTGCGCTCATCGACGGGCTTGCCCTCGGCTTGCTCGGGTGACATGTAGGTCACCGTGCCCATGATGGCGCCGGAAGACGTTCCCCATTCGGTCGATTGCCGGGTGTCGTCGAGGTCGAGCGTTTCCTTGTCAAACTTGGCGAGGCCGAAGTCGAGCACTTTCACCTGGCCGTTCGGACCCACCATCACGTTGGCCGGCTTGATGTCGCGATGGGTGACGCCCTTCTCGTGCGCCCCGGCGACCGCCGCCGCCAGGGGCAGAGCGATGTCGAAGAACTTGTCGAGCTCGAGGCCGCGTCCCGGCAGGGAGTCAGCCAGGCTACGCCCCTCGACGTGCTCCATGGTCAGAAAATGGACGGTCTTGTCGGTGCCGCCCAGGGCGGCATTCTCGACCGAGAAAAGGGTGACGATGTTGGGGTGGTTGAGTGCCGCGACGGTCTCGGCTTCGCGCTGAAAACGAGCGAGTCGCTCGGCATCGTCGGCTACCTGCGGCGGCAATATCTTGAGGGCAACGCGGCGCTTGAGCTTCGTGTCTTCGGCTTCCCACACCTCGCCCATGCCGCCGCGGCCGAGAAGGCTGACGATCCTGTAGTGACCTACGTGCTGCCCGATTTCGACGCCGGAATCCAAGCGTATCCGCCCATTGTGCCGTGTGGAGGCCTGGCCAGACTGTACTCGGACTCCGATGCCTCCTACAACGCCATCGGTGGCCTCGGCGGCTGTTCGAGGGGCTCGAAGCTCCGAGCGGATCACTCGCGAACCACAGGACGGTGTGAATCGGAGGAATTGACAGCGCGGCTCTCATAGAAGGAATCCTGAAGGTCCTTAACCGCCGACTTGTTGGCGGGAGTTGGCGTGGGTTGGCAGCGGTTGGCAGGAGTTGGTGCCCGTTGGTGCGAAGCTTCGGCTGAAATCAGCCGATTCTTGGCAGGAGTTGGCGCACATTGGCGGGAGTTGGTTCCCCGCGGGCACAGTTTCGGGCACAATCGCGTGCCTACCGCCCCAGATGCCATTCATCCCGCTTTCCAGACCGGCTCGAGAGCCGCAAATCCCAACTCTCAGACTGACCCGACTAAGTGGGGGGGCAGGCCACAGGGACATGGGGCCCGAGCATCGAGCGCTTCACCGCTTTTCCTCGGCCTCTTCGGGCTCGCTCTCCGCGTCCGCCGGCTCGGCGCTGGGGAGAAACGGACTGCGCCGCAGCGCGAGCTGCTGCATGTCCTCGATCTCGTCGGACTCGTCGACGATCTCTTGTCCCAGCAAGCACTCGAGGACGTCCTCGAGCGTCACTACACCCTCGAATCCGCCGTACTCGTCTGCCACCGCGACCATGTGCTTGCGCTTCTGCAAGAAGAGGTTCAGGAGCTCGTGGGCACGCATCGTCTCGGGAACGAATTCGATCGGATGCGTGAGATCTCGCAGGCGCTCGCTCTCGCGGCCGGCGATGGCCGCTGCGAACACCTCGCGAGCGTGGACCAGACCGATGATACGGTCCGGGTCGCCGCCATCGGTCACGGGCACGCGGCTGTGCGCCCAGCTGCCGCGATCGACCACGTCTCCGACGCGCTCGTCCGCCGACAGCATGTCCACGACGGTACGCGGAGTGCGGAGGTCTCCGGCGCTCACGCGGTCGAGGCGCAGCGCGTTCTCGACCCAGCGGTGCTCTTCCTTGCGCACGCTGCCGCTCCTCTCCGCCATTCGGGAGAACAGGACGACCTCCTCCTCGCTGGGTTCCACGGGCCCGGCACGCCCGGTGAGCAGACGCATCGATCGCTCGGCGACCCAGACGATCGGCCACACGCTCCAGATCATCAGTTGGAGCGGCCAGACGATCTTCGGTCCCAGCGCGGCCGCGTAGCGGACGCCGAGGCTCTTCGGGATGATCTCGGTTACAGCCAAAACCAGCACGGTGAAAATCGCGGCGAAGACGCCGACCGCGGTGCTGCCGAAGTGCGCGCCCACCATCGCGCCGCACCAGGCGGCGCCGACCGTGTGCGCGATCGTGTTAACGGTCAGGATCGCGGCAATCGGACCCTCTATGTCCTCGCGCAGGCGGGCCAGGCGCCTGCCGCCCGGCGCCCCACGCTGCTTGAGGACCTCGATCTGCGAGGGCGTGATCGAGTACAGCGCCGCCTCGAACAGCGAGCACAGGAACGAGGCCAGGAGCGTGATCCCGGCGACCAAGACGATCCCGGAGACGCCGGTCACCGGTGGAGCCTCGTGGCGCGACGGACGGAGAGGTTCATGGATGAACCCTACAACGTCCGAGCGCATCGAAGAGACTCTTCCTGCGCGACGGGCCCCGGCTCAATCGCCTGGGACGCGGCCGAACCGAAGCAGAAGAACGGTCAACGGCCAATCTCGGTGTCGAAGCTAGCGAAGGCCATGGATAAAGTCCGGCCGGACCAGGGTTCGCTTCTCCAACATTTCTCCACGACGTGGGTGCACTCCAGGGGACTCAGGGGACTCCAGGGGACAAGGTGAAGGGCGGCAAGTTGCTGAATGCCAAGGGCTTATGACCGAAAGTCGTGCGCCATCAATAAGTTAGCGGAATTGCCTGGCAGGGTTCAATTCCCGCCGTCTCCGCCACCGATCGTAGTGCAAAACACAGGCATCAGCCTTGGCTAGTGCCCGTCTCTAGCGTCCCCACCCGCCGTGGTCGGAGTGGGCTGTCCCAAGGTAGCCAAATCGCCGAAGCCTCAGCGCAGCGCCACCTCGGTCGCGTGACGGTCCGCGCCTTCGACCGCTCGCTACGACTTGCGTCCAGCCCGTTGGCGCGACGCGGCGGCTGAAATCAGCCGCCTCTTGGCAGGAGTTGGTGTACGTCGGCGGGAGTTGGTTCCCCGCGGGCACAGTTTTAGGCACAGCGCTGCCTGCCCGTCTTGCGATGCCCTGCCCCGCCGGGCATCGTGAGGTCTTCAACCTTCCTCAGAACGTCTTGGCCGGAGGTGTTTCGTCATGAGGCACGCCCTTCTGTTCTCGGTCCTGGTCGCCGCCTTGGCCGTGATCGTCCCCCCCACCGACCTCCACGCTCAATCGGAACCGATTGTGAATCCATCTCTCTACGGGGGGATGAAATACCGGATGGTCGGGCCCTTCCGTGGCGGGCGGGTCACGGCGGTGACCGGAATCGCCGAGGAACCCCACACTTTCTTCT
>CAYSHI010000255.1:0-9393 GCA_964430745.1 uncultured Acidobacteriota bacterium
TCGGAGCGAGGAACCAGGGGTGACCCGTATCTCGCCGAGGAGGCCCGCTTCGATTTCGCTCGATGGTACTCAGGGACCCCGACCCGTCGAGGTTCTTCGTCGACGGCGTCAGGCACGGGTTGTCTCTGCGTCGCGCTGAGCGTTGTTGGCGGACTACGCGTCCGCTGGGAGGATGCGGAAGGGCTTGTCTCCGGGCCCACGCATGGCGCGGAAGTGGCGCTCATCGAGCGTGAGAACCTCGGCAGTTCCGAGCTCGTGCGCCAGCACGGCGATCGAGGCATCGGCCAGACCGATCCGGAGATCGGCGTACTTCTCGATGATCTTGCGCGCCTGGGCAACGTTGCCCGGGCCGAACTCGGCCAGTCGATAGGCGCCGCGCGCCACTTCGTCGAGCAAGGCGAGTGCGGCATCGGTTCCCGCGATCTTGGTGAGCAGGTAATCAAGCTCGGCGAGAACGAAAGGGGAGAGTACGAATGGGCCGGGGGCTCCCCGGAGTATGCGCGCGACCGCCTCGTGGTGGCGTTGGTCCGGCGCCATCGCTGCAAGCACGCCGCTCGTATCCAGCAGAATCATCGGAGCTGCCGCTGGCCACGCGGCCCGGGATCATTCCGATGAGCCCCCTTCGGGACCGTCATGAATCGCCGAAGCCCTCGAGCAGCGCGTCGACCTTTTCCGCAATCCCGGGGTCACCGAAGCCCGAGGGCCACAGGGGCACTTGCGGCCTCGGGGGCCGCAGCGCCACGACCTTCTCGTGGACGGCCGCGCGAATCAGTTCGGCTTCGCTACGGCCCTCCGCCGCGGCGACCCGCTCGAGCGCGGCTTTCAGGTCGTCCGGGAGGTACACGGTGGTTTTCTTCATGCCATACATTGTGCCATACCTCCGTGAAACCGAGAATGTGTACCGCCTGGGGAGTGTCAGGGGCCAGTTGTGGCATCCTTACCCCGGTGTGACGGCCCCCGTCCCTCGAATTCCGGTCGGCCGCGCGCATCGCTCCCGGCGAGTGGTCCATGTGTGTGCGAACCAGCTCTCTCACGAAGACCGTCTGAGCGACGATGATCGGAATATCTCTGGGGCCCTACAAGATCCTCGAGCAACTCGGGGCCGGCGGCATGGGCGAGGTCTATCTCGCTGAGGACACCCGCCTGGGCCGCAAGGTGGCGGTGAAGGTGCTGCCGACCTCGTTCGCCTCCGATCCCGACCGGCTGGCGCGTTTCGAGCAGGAGGCCCGGGCGGCGGCGGCGCTCAACCACCCGCACATCGCCGCGGTGTTCGATGTCGGCAGCGCCACGATCGAAGAAGGCGTGGTCACGCACTACATCGTGCAGGAGTTCCTCGACGGCCAGTCTTTGCGCGAGGCGATCGAGGACGGCCCGATGCCGTTGCGCAAGACCCTGAAGCTGGCCATCGAGATCGCCGAGGCGCTCACCGCCGCGCACGATGTGGGAGTCGTTCACCGAGATCTGAAGCCCGACAACGTCTTCGTTACCCGCGACGGACACGCCAAGCTGCTCGATTTCGGGCTCGCCAAGCTCACCGCGCCCAAGGGCGACGGAACATCGGGCACGGCGGCGAGCACGCTTCCACCGCCCGGGACCCGATCGCCCACCTTCTTGGGCACGGCCGCCGGTCAGTTCATGGGTACGGCCGGCTACATGGCGCCGGAGCAGATCGAGGGCGGGGCCATCGATCGCCGCACCGATCTGTTCTCGTTCGGCTGCCTGCTCTACGAGCTGACGAGCGGCGAGACGCCCTTCGCCGGCAAGAGCTTGCACGACACGTTGCACCGCATCGGCCATGAGGAACCGGCGCCACTCGAAGGGCGCGACCTGCCGCTGCGCCTGCGATGGATCATCGAGAAGTGCCTTCAAAAGGATCCGGCGGCCCGCTACCAGGATGGCGACGACCTGCTGGTCGACCTGCGGACGCTGAGCGAGCGCGTAGCCACCGGGACGGCGGAAGTCGCCGTGGCGGGCCCATCGGCCGAGGAGCCTCCGGCCGGCTCGCGGGCTCTGCTTCACCTCGGGTGGGCCGCGATCGCGGTCGCCGCGATGGCGGCAACAGCTTGGGTCGCCTCGAGCCTTCAACCCGATCAGATGGTCGGGGATCGGCCGGCGCGCCGGCTCACCATCGACCTCGCCGACGGGCAGCTCGGTGCCGGCTCCGTATTTCTCTCCCCCGACGGCACGATGATCGCCTCCATCCAGCGTGGGGAGCTCCGTGTCCTGGACCTCGAGACGGGACAGGTTCGTGAGCTCTATGGCGGTGAGCAAGGAGGCGTCGGCGGCTCACCGGTGTGGTCACCCGATTCCCGGTCGTTGGCCTTCGCCGCTCCCGAAGGGGGAGTCATGCGGGTGCGTACCATCCCGGCGCTGGGAGGACCGACACAGATCGTTTACGAAGGAGACACGCGCGCAGGCTCGGGCGATACCGCGGGCGGCGGACGACGTGGCGGCAGGGGCGGGCGCGGTGGCGGCGGTTTCGGCCTCGGCGGAGGTGTCTGGCGGCGCGACGGCACCATCGTGTTCGGAAGTAGAACGGGTTTGATCGCGATACCGGAGAGCGGCGGAAGCGCTCAAGCCTTGGTGGCATTGGAAGACCCGGTGTCGGCGCTGTCGACGCCCGTGCTGCTTCCCGACGACTCGCTGCTCTACCTGGAAGACGAGGTCGGCGAGCCGCTGCGGATCATGCATTTCGACGGTCGCGACTCGAGACGGGTGCGCACGTTGCCGGCGGACTGGACGGGAAGCATGCGCGGCGCCGGAGATCGCCTCATTCTCTTCTCCCGCCGCGACACCGACGAGCTCTGGGCGGTTCCGTTCGACTACCGAACGGGTTCGGCCGACGGTGAGCCGTATCGAGTGGCCGAAGGAAGCTCCCTGGCCACGACCTCCCACGAGGGGACGCTCATCTATCGAATCTCCGACGACGCGGTGTACACGGATGATGAGCTCGTCTGGGTAGGCCGCGACGGCGCCATCGGCGACCCGTTCATCGCCCTGGAGTCGACACTGGTGCGCGACCTCCACCTATCGCCTGACGGCCGGCGCGCAGCGGTAGCTCTTCGGATGGGAGAAGATGCATCCGCGCTGCGCGTCTACGACACCGTCGGCGCTGCGACCCCGATGACTTTGATCGACGGCGACTTCCCGACGGTGGCGGGGTGGACGGCCGACAGCCGGCATCTCGGCGTGACGGTGAACACCGGCGAGTCGCGTGGGCAGTTACACATCATCTCGATCGATGGCGCCGATGACCCGGTCGTGATCGGTCCCGGCCGCTCCGCGGAGCTCGTGCCGGAGGCCGGGATGCTGCTGTACGCGAACATGGAGGAACGTGAGGTCAGGCTCGTGCGCGTCGACGCGGACGGGGCCGTGATCGGCGAAGAGACCTTCATGCCGGGGCCCGGCTTCGTCCCCTACGTGTCTCCGTCGGCCACGCTGATGGCCGGTCGGGCTCGCGGCTCCGGCGGCTTTGCGCTCGTGGTCACTCCCTTTCGCAGCGCCGGCCCGCCCAGTTGGCAGGTTGCCGGCAATGTCGGCAACGTCGTCTGGTCGCGCCATGGCGACGAGCTCTTTTTCGTCGACACCGTCAACGACGTCGCGACGATGATGGTCGCCTCCGTCAGCACCGACGACGGCATCTCGATCGGTGCCGCCGAGGCGCTCTTTGCGCTCGCTCCGGCCGAAGGCGCGGCGCCCCTGGTCGGCGTGTACGACGTCGCCGCCGACGGCACCTTCCTGATGGTGCGTCGCTCGCAACAACCGGATGCGCCGCCGGCGCGGGATCGCTACGTGCTCGTGGAGAACTGGGAGCAACTCTACGGTGCATCGCTCGGCGGCCGTTGAGCGGATTGATCACTGCTGCGGGGACGCCGACCTCCTGCCTCGGTCTGGGCGGGCGTGAGGACGGCTACCCGGAGGCTGCGGCGATTGCCGCCGCGCGAGGGGTGAACTTCTTTTTCTTCTATCACCTGAGCGGTGGGCGGTGGGCGGCGGCGCTCCGTGAGCTGGCCGCGGTGGATCGTTCCGAGATCGTCATTGCGACCGGTAGCGGCGCGCGGGAGGCGGGAAGCCTCCGCCGGTCGCTCGAGGACTTCCTGAAGGCACTGGGTACCGACCACCTCGACGTCTTCTTCGCCGAATACGTGCGGCCGGACGAGGAACCGGCGGCGATTCACGGCGACGGCGGTGCCCTGGCCGAGCTGACGCGCTGGAAAGAAGAAGGAACCGTCCGCTACGTCGGAGCCACGGCCCACGATCGGGGTGTTTCGCGTCGCCTGGTCGAAGACGAACGCGTCGACGTGATCATGCAGCGGTACAACATGGCGCACCGAAAAGCAGCCGACGAGGTTTTTCCACTGTGCCGAGAAAACGACGTCCGCGTCGTGAGCTTCACCGCCACGCGCTGGGGAAGCCTGCTCGAAGGTCATACGGAATGGCCCGACGATCCGCCTGGTGCCCTCGACTGCTACCGGTATTGCGCTGCCCATCCGACGATCGACCTCGTCCTCGCCGCGCCGGCCAACGCCCCCGAGCTTGCCGAAGACCTCGCCCTGCTGGACGCGGCCGCGATGACGCAATCGGAGATCGAGCACTGGCAACGCTACGGTGATCTCGTCTACGGCGACGGAACCGATGGCTTCGAGACCGATTGGCCGTGAAGGGCGACGCGGCTTGGCGTCTACTTCTGCAAAAACGCCCCCGGCGCCGCCCCGGACATCTCCTCGTCGCGCAGCACGGCGATGCCGTTGACCAGCACGTGGATTACCCCTGTGGCGAACAGCTGAGGCTCGTCCCATGTCGAGTTGTCGATGATCGTGTCGGCATCGAAGATGGTCACGTCGGCGGCGTAGCCCACGGCGATACGGCCGCGGCCTTCGAGGCCGAGGAACTCGGCCGGTAGCGAGGTCATCTTGCGCACCGCGTCCTCGAGCGTGATCACCTGCCACTCGCGCACGTATCGGCCCAGCACGCGGGGGAAGGTGCCGGTCGAGCGCGGGTGGCCCTGCGGCCGGATGCCCGCGGAGTAAGCGCCGTCGGAGGCGATCATGTTCCACGGTTGCCTCATGAGCTCGCGCACATCGGGTTCCTTGATGGCTCCCAGCGTGATCCCTATGGGTTGCTCGGCGCCGAGGGACAGCTCGCTGATCAGGTCGAACGGCTCGACGCCCCGCGCATCGGCGAGCTCGGAAAGATACTCGCCCACCAGCTCCGGGTAGTCGGCGCTCGAGGTGATGCGCATGCTCGAGTAGCCGGTCGCCTTGAGCCAGGCGAAACCGCCGTCGACACCGTTCTCGCTCGCTTCTTTCAGTTGAGACCGGGTTGCTTCATCGGCGAGGCCCTCGCGGAGGTCGAAGCCGGGAGCGCGAAGCGCCGGCGGCACGACGAAGATGCCGCGCAGCGTGGAGGTTGCGGCGCCGTCGTAGGGGTATTGATCGGAGACAACGTTCTCGCCGCGGGCCCGCGCCTCCTCGACCATCGCGATCACCTCGGCGATGGCTCCTTCGTTGTGCAGCCCGACTGCCTTGAGGTGGCCGAGCTTGGCCGGGATTCCGGCGCGGCTGCCGATGTCGATGGCCTCGCGGTCGGAGCCCAACATGTCGTGGACGGGGTTGCGAACGTGCGAATCGTAGATGCCGCCGTAGGCAGCGACCACGCGGGCCAGCTCCACCACCTCGTCGGTCTCGGAGAACATCCCGGGCTCGTACATCAGGCCCGTCGAGAACCCGACGGCGCCCATCTCCATGCCCTCGCGCACCATCGCTTTCATCTGCTCCAGCTCTTCGGTGCTGGGAGCGCGCTGTTGCGTGCCCATCACAGTGTTGCGAATGGCGTTGTGCCCGACGTAAAGGGCGACATTCGTGCCCACGCCGTTGGTGCCCACCGCGTCGACGAGCTGCGCCATGCTTGCCGGGGCGAGGCCGCCGTCGGGGCCGCCGACGACGGTCGTGACACCCATGCGTACGACGCCCTCGTTGAAGCGTTGCTCGGGTCGCACCGTCATGGCCGGAACCGTGTGGCTGTGGGCGTCGATGAATCCGGGAGCCACGATCAGCCCGCTCGCATCGATCGTGTCGGCAGCCTCGGCCCCCTGCGCGTCGCCGACGAAGACGATTTCGCCACCGACGATGCCGACGTCGGCCTCGCGGCGCTCTTCACCGCTGCCGTCGACGAGGGTCCCGCCAACGATCAGGACATCGAACGGGCCCGGTGGCGGCTGGCAGGCAAGCGCCAGACCGGCGGTCAGCAAGAGCGTGCCGAGCGCCACGGACGGGCCCGCAGTCCTTCGGGCCGACGCTTCGGATCGGCGTGTCACCGGGAAACTCGCGGCGCCACGGTCTCGGTCCCTCCGCGCTCGATCGCCATGGTCGTCGCCCGCTCACCTTCGACCTCGAAGGTGACGACCACGTAGGGGTCGTAGTCGAGCACGAACTCATGCTCGCCGACGCGCTGCAACACGCCGCCGAGCGTGCGCAGCTCGCCGCTCGCCTGCAGCACCCGTATCGGCCCTCGCCCGGGGTTGTAGACGCCGACGTAGGGCATCATGTCGGCCGCCGCCAGCGGCAAGATCTCGACCGTTTTCTCTTCGATGCCGAGCACGGCGCGAGCGACGCGGCTCTCGAGCACGTCCGGATGCGCCGAGCCGGCGTTGGCGAGCACGGCGATCGTCAGGTCGTCGTCCGGGTAATGCGCCAGGTGCGCGCGGAAGCCGTTGATGCCGCCGCCGTGGTCGACCTTGCGGTGCCCCTCCATCTCGGAGAGCGAGAGCCCGTAACCGTAGGGATAGGTCGACCCGTCGTTGAGTCGAGTCGGATTCGTCATCGCCTCGAAGCTTGCCGCGCTCACCGCCTCACCACCCGTCAGCGCACCTTGCCAGGTCAGCAGGTCATGAACGCTCGATCCCAGCGAGCCGGCGGCGTACGGCAAGTGCATGCTGAGAGGAGCGTCGTTGAACAGCTCGCCGTTGCGCACCGCGTATCCCTCGGCCCGGCGCGGCACGATGGGATCGTTGTACAGGTAGTGGCTGTCTTCCATCCCCAGCGGGTCGAAGAACTGCGAGCGAATGAAGTCGGCGTAGCTCTCGCCGGTGACCTGCTCGATGATCACGCCCAGCAGAAAGAAGGCCGAGTTGTTGTACTGGTAACGCTCTCCGGGCTCGAACTCGAAGGGCGCGGACGAGAAGATCTCGATGAGATCCTCATGGCGGAGATCGTCGCGCATGACCTCGCCGAACTCGGGCATCTCGGTGTAGCCCTTGATGCCGGAGGTGTGGTTGAGAAGCTGCTCCACCGTGATGGTGCGCCCGCCCGTCGGATAGTCGGGAAAGAACTCGGTGAGATCGGCGTCGAGCTCGAGCTTCCCCTCCTCGACCAGCAGCATGATCGCGGCGGCGGTGAATTGCTTCGTCACCGAGCCGATTCGGTAGACCGTGTGCTCGGTCGCGGGCACCTCGTTTTCGACCTCGGCGAGCCCGTAGCCCTTGGCGAGAACGACCTCGCCGTTCTGCATGACGCCGATGGAGATGCCCGGCACCATGCTCCCCTGCATCGCATCCTCGACGATCGGGTCGATGCGCGCGGCGAGGTCGCCGGCTCCTGTCGAAGCTGACTGATCGCCCACACTCGCGGCGGTGTCGCGCTCGGTTTCGGTACGTGGCGCGCAGCCACCGAGTGCCCACGAGCTCGCCACCAGCACGCTGACGACGGCGGCGGCGAGTTTCGAAGTCAGAGAGTTCGAATCGGCGTACAGAGTCTTGAAGGGTCGTTTGCTCATGCGTTCCTCGCGTAGGTTCTCCGCCCTCATGCACCTCGGGGCGCAGCCGGCCGGCTCGCGGCCCAATCGACGCCCCGGACACGGGGCGCGGGAATACTAAACGAGCTTGGCGACTTTGATAACCGGAGGTGTTCCGCGGCGCGCGGGAAAGCATCGACAACCGGAAGGTTGCGGCGGCGCGCGGGAAAGCATCGACAACCCCAAGGTTGCGGCAGCGCGCGGGAAAGCATCGACAAGCAGGCCCATGGGAATTGCCCCATCAAGGAGAAATCCTTACTATAGATATTAAGTAAGGAAGACAAACTTCAGCAAGGAACCAGAATCATGCCGATCGCGACCATCACATCAAAGGGGCAGGTCACCATCCCCAAGGCGGTGCGCGAGCACTTGGATGTGAAGAGTGGAGACAAGCTGGAGTTCCGGGTCGGCGAGGACGGCAGGGTGAGCCTGATACCGATCACCCGTTCTGCCGAGTCCGCGTATGGGGCTTTCGCGCACAAGGCGAAGGGCAAGGTCAGCGCCGAAGAGACGAGACAGAAGATGGCGGCCGCGCTTCGGAAGCGGTCGATCGCGCGTTGAAGGCTCTCGATACTAATGTGGTTGTGCGCTTCCTTCTCGGAGACGACCCGCGTCAGGGCGCCCGCGCCCGGCGGCGCCTGGTGGAGGCAGAGGCAACGGGGGAGCCGCTTCTCCTGTCCATCCCGGTCATGCTCGAGCTCATCTGGGTGTTGACCGCGGTCTATGACTTCCCGCGAGCGGAGGTGCTCGAGGCTCTCGATCTCCTCGCCGGGATGCCGGCGCTGGGATTCGAGAGCTACGAGCTCGTGATCGAATTGGTCAGGCGCGGTCGCGCGGGCAACGACGATCTTCCCGACCTGCTCATTGGCTTGTGGGCCGCGGAGCGTGGCTGCGGGTCGACGCTGACGTTCGACAAGGCTCTTCCGCCTACAGGACTGTTCGAGTCGGTTTGAGCGACGACGGGCACCCTGTTGGCGGTTCCATCCGCCGCGTCTTATAGTCGCGCTCACCAACGGAGAACCTCGGAGGCGGGACGAGGTCCCGGAGACATGAACCTTGGCCGGAAAACCGGAGAATCCATGAAAACCTTCAGATACAGCGCTCTCATCGCGCTTGTGGCTCTGGTCGCTATTGCCTGCGGCGGCGCCGATACGGGCGACGGCCCCCAGGCGAAGAAAGTTGTCGGGCAGGAGATTTCCGACATTCTCAGCGATCCGGACGTCTTCTTGCTCGACGTGCGTGGTGCGAACGAGCTGCCCGAGCAGGGTGCGATCGAGGGGTACACGCTCATCCCGATCGGCGAACTGGCCGATCGCCTTGACGAGTTACCCCGGGACCGTCCCATCCTCACCATATGAACCGGCGGTGGCCGAGCCGCGCGTGCCGCGGCTTTACTCGAAGAGAACGGTTTTGAAGTGGTCGGTTTTTGCGGGATTCGGGACTACGAGGGCGAGAAGATCTATCCGGAGGGCGGCGGCGGGTCCTAGCAGGCCGTGGTGAAAGTGTGATGGGTCTGGCGGGTGGGCCTTGGGGGCGAGGGCAAGAAAGGGCGACGACGGCGATGCGTTCCGCATCGTCGAGGAGCCCTGACGCAGCCATCGC
>CAYSHI010000256.1:0-37022 GCA_964430745.1 uncultured Acidobacteriota bacterium
GACGAGGTCCTCGGCCTGGACGCGTCGCTGGAGGGCGAGCGCTTGCCGACGGCGCGGGAGACGACACCCCCCGCCGAGACCATGGAGTCAACGGCCATGCCGCGCCGATCCTTGTCGTTGAAGACGAACTTCGCCGGCGCCAGCTGAGGCTCGTAAGTCCATATGGGCCAGGTGTGGTCGTAGAGGTTGAGCTGCGGCGTGACGTCGATGAGCTCGAGGTTCGCCGCCCAGAAGGAGCTGATGGTGCCGACGTCGCGCCAGTAGGCTTGCTTTCCGGTGGCCGGGTCTTCGAAGCGATAGGCGACGGCGTTCATCGTTTCGATGGCCGTTGGAATGATGTTGTTGCCGAAGTCGTGCTTCGAGTCCTGGTCGTGCGCATCGGCGTCGAGCAAGTCGAACAAAGCCTGGGTCCGGAACACGTAGATGCCCAGTGACGCCAGGGTCTGGTCCGGCTTGCCGGGGAGAGGCTGAGGGTTCTCCGGCTTCTCGGCGAACTCGACGATGTGCCCTTTCGAATCTACGGCCATCACGCCGAGAGCCCGCGCGCTCTCGATGGGGACCTCCAGGCATGCCACCGTGACGTCCGCGCCGGCGTCGACGTGACGCGCGATCATCGGCCCGTAGTCCATCTTGTATGCGTGGTCGCCGGCGAGAATCAGGACGTACTCGGGGTTGTGGCTGCGGATGATGTCGATGTTTTGGTAAATGGCGTCGGCGGTGCCCTGGTACCACGAGGTCTCGATTCTCTGTTGGGCCGGTATGACCTCGACGAACTCGCCCAGGTGGCCGCGCAGGAAGCCCCAGCCCTGATGAATGTGGCTGATGAGCGAGTGCGCCTTGTACTGCGTCAGCACCCCGATGCGGCGGATCCCGGAGTTGACGCAGTTGGAGAGAGGGAAGTCGATCAGACGGAACTTGCCGCCGAAGTGCACGGCCGGCTTTGCCCGCCACTGCGTCAGGTGCTCGAGGCGCGCCCCTCGGCCTCCGGCAAGGACGAGTGCGAGTGTGTCCCGCGTCAACAGACTGACGAAGCGTTCGTGTTGTTCGCTCGTGCTCATACGCCTTGCTCAGGGTCGGAAGGGCCGACGATGGTGTCCGAAACCGATTCGTCGGACCGGATCCCAAGATATCATCATAGGTGCGGAAGCACTGCCATACGGCGATTCGTGAAGCATTTCGGCTCCGAGAGCAGGAAAACATGAAGACGAGATCGGTACGGGCAGCACTGATTTCCTCCGAAGCATCCCCCTTCGCCAAGACCGGAGGGCTCGGAGACGCGGTTGCCGGCCTCGCCCGGGCAATCGCCGACGCCGGCGTCGACGTCGCCCTCGTGCTGCCTCGCTACCGATCGATCGGAGAGATCGACGCGTGTCCCATCGACGTCGTGCTCGACGTACCCATCGCCGGCGGATATACATCCGCGGCCGCGGAGCGGGTCACGCTGTCGGAAAACCTCGACCTCTACCTCATCGATATCCCGGAGCTCTTCGACCGCCCGGGTCTGTACGAAGACGACAAAGGCCCCTATGCCGACAACCTGGCGCGGTTCACCGCCTTCAGTCGCGCCTCATTGCACCTTCTTCGCGCGCTCGATCTGCGGTGCGACGTGCTGCATGCGCACGATTGGCAGACGGCGTTGCTGCCCTTCCTGCTCAGGGTCGAGAATCGCGAGGACGAGTTTTTCGCTCGCAGCCGCAGCATCCTGACGATCCACAATCTCAGTTTCCAGGGGCAGTTTCCCGCGGAGCAGTACGCCGATACGGGTCTCGATCCCCGTTTTTTCGACGTTCGTTACACGGAGTTTTACGGCGGCGTCAACCTGCTCAAGGCGGGCGTGATCGCTGCCGATGCGGTGACGACGGTTTCGCCGACCTACGCGCTCGAAGTCCTCACACCCGAACGCGGCGACGGCCTCGACGGAGTCTTACGCGACCGTCAGGAGCACTTCAGCGGCATCCTGAATGGAATCGATACGGGGATCTGGGACCCCGCGACCGACCCGTTTCTGACGCATCACTATCGAGCCGGAGCACCGCAAGGAAAGGGAAAGTGCAAGCGCACCTTGCTCGAAGAGGTCGGCTTGCCGACGGCGCAGGATGCTCCGTTGATCGGCGTCGTCAGCCGACTCACGGACCAGAAGGGCATCGACCTGCTCGTCGAGGCGGCGCCGCGGCTTCTTGAATCCCCCGCGCGCTGGGTCTTTCTCGGCAGCGGGGATGCCGCCATTGCCCGGGGGCTTCGCGCCCTCGCCGCGCGCGCTCCCGACAAGGTCGCCGTCCGCATCGATTTCGACGAAGGTCTGGCTCACCGCATTCAGGCGGGCGCGGACTATTTGATGATGCCGTCGCGCTTCGAGCCCTGCGGCCTGAGCCAGTTGTACGCGCTCCGATACGGAACGATCCCCATCGTCAGTAAGGTGGGCGGCTTGGCGGACACGGTTGTGGATATCGACGAAAATCCGACCGAAGCGACCGGAGTCGTGCTCTCCGAGGTCTCGGTCGAGGGCGTCATCGGGGCGGTCGAGCGAGCCCTGGCGCTGTACCGAAAGCCGCGCGTGTGGGCGGCTCTGCGCCGTCGTGGCCTCGAAAGCGACTTTTCCTGGCCGCGTTCGGCAGCCCGCTACCTCGATCTGTACCGCGCTGTGCTCGCCGGCCCGCAGGCGTCGATACCGCCGGGACCCGGCTAGCTGTTAGTTTTCACAAGGTTGTTCATTGTGTCCGGTGACAGAGGATGGCGGAAGGGGGCTTTTATCAGGCAGGAACCTTGGTGCTAGGCGGGTCGGGGCGTGGCAGCGATGCCCTTAGGCGTGAGGTGCGGGCTCTCGAGCGGCTTCGCCGCGTCTGCGGATCGCAATACACGCTACAGGGCATCACTGCTCCGCCCCGACCCTCTGCATCGATCCCGACAAGACGAGACTCTCCGCCCAAACGCACCCGGACCGACGACCCTGTGTCCCTGAGATAGCCATCGGACCGACCACCGTCCGCCGGAGGTATCGGCGGGCAGCATAGGCGGCCGAGCGCTACTGCCTGGCGGCAGGCAGCTGCTTCTGTGACCCGCTGAACGCCCGCTGCCCGCCGACACCCCCGCCCGGCCGATCAAGCGGTGCGTAACTACTCTGACACCGGCAGCGAGACGATGACGAGGCCTCGGCATCCCCCGAAAGCCGGCTCCGCCGTCTTCCGGCTCGGGAGAGAATTCTCCGGTGCCCGCGCGTTCAGCGTGTCTCCTTGGGTGCTGCCTTGCTTCATGCACTCGCGCTCGGCCGCCTACGGGCGCCGGAGAATTCTCCCTTCGAGTCGCCTCCAACGTTCCATGGTCGGCACGGGGAGTCGTCTCGGTCGGCCGGCTCCGAGACGTGGCACGTCCAACCCGGCGCATCAGATCTGAGGGAGGGGCGTGATCTCGATGCTGTCCTCTCGCGTGTGTTTGCGATCCGCAAGCGCGGCGAAGCCGCTCGAGAACCCGCACTTCACGCGAAGGGCCGTATCGTGATCTCGCCCCTCCCGTGAACCTCAGACGCGGCGCCAGACTCGACCGCTCCCCACCCCGAGTGGTCCTCTGTCGCCACGTAGGTGTGAATAACGTGCTGAGAATTCACAGCTAGCGAATCGTCAGGCAGGGGCCCGGCGAGGAGATCGTCAGGCCGGGGCCCGGCTGAGAGATCGTCAGACTTTATCCCACACGGGACACTAGCCGACGCGCACCCGGAGGGCGTTGCCGAGAGCGTGCGCTTGCTCGACCCAGGCGGTTGCCTGCGTGTCGCCACCCGCCGCGGCCCGTGACCGATCTTCGTAGCGGAGCTGCATGAAGCGGTAGAAGGCGTTTTGGGCGCGCCACAGTTTGACGTCGAAGTCGCGGCGGTGCGCTACACCGACGAGACGTTCGAGCAGGGCCATCTCTTCGCGGCCGTCCGGCTCTTCGAGCAGGCCTTCGGCGAGGACCGTCGCGGTGCGCTCCATCTGATAGGGAATGGCCTGGCGGTCGACGGCGATCTGCCACCTCTCGGACTTGGCGAGGATTTCCTCGACCAGGTCGAAGTCGGCGACGTCCGGCGCGAGAGCCTTGCGCAGCTCGGAGTTGTAGGTCGTTTCTCCAGCCATGCGGAGGCCGCGCGACAGTGGGTGGTCCGGGGTCTCGAGGAACTGCAACAACGGGGCATGTTGATCATAGAGACGCCGAGCGGACGTCTCCAGGTCGGCCACGGCCGTGTCGAGAATCGCCGACAGGACGGTGCGGCGCTGGTCGCGGAACAGCGACGGTAGCGAGTACAACGACGGGCCCAGGTGCTTCTCGAGCAGGTTGAAACAGGCGGGGAAGTTGCCGTCTTCGAAAGCCTTGCTGAACTCCTCCGCCATGACTTCGTAGGCCTCCTGCTCCAGCGCCCCCCCGACACCCGCCACCAGGTTGTGATCGCCCAGGTGGACCACCGCGAAGGCCTGCTCTTCGGATTCCTGTGTCGTTTCCGACGTCACCCGACAGCGACCGAGGGCGAGCCGGGCGCGTCCCGTGCTCAGTCGCCGGTAGTCGCCGCGGTCGACTTCGTAGCAAAAGACCTGGGTCGAATCGTCCTGTCCGTTGAATACGGAGCTGATGGCATAGTGCGCGCCGACTTCGCGGAGGTCGATGCTGATCGGTGTGACGTGACGCTCGTAGATTGCCGCCCCGTCGCCCTCCTCGGGGCGATTGCTGCGGGCGTGCGCGAGCCTGCCGAGGAAGTCTTCTTCGATGCGCGGTGCTCCGCGGCGCTCCGCGAGCTGGATGGCGCGACCGGCGTAGCAGAGGATCTGGACGGTCTCGATGCCGGCGAGATCGTCGAAGAACCAGCCGCAGCTCGTGTACATGAGCATCGCCTGCCGCTGCATCTCCAGGAGTTCGAGCACGGTCACACGATCGGCGGCGTCGAGTTGCCGGTGCGCATGCCTCGCGATGAAGTCGTCGATGCTCTTTTCCGAACGATCGAGCACCACATGGATGTAGTCGTCGCGCGCGGCCCACGGGTCGTTCAGGTAGGCGCGTGTGCGCTGTTCGAAGAGCGGCCCGAGGGCGTCGCGCAGCCCGTCGAGGGCTTCGCGCAGGGGGCGGCGCCATGCCTGGTTCCATCCCGGGCGGCCGTCGATTCGACAGCCGCAGTCGGCACGCCAGCGATCGATGCCGTGGGCGCAGCTCCACGAGGTGTCCTCGACGATGGCGGCCTCGTGGGTCGGCGGGAATCGGTCGAGGAACTCTCCGTAGTTGGTCAGGCGCGCCGTGTCGCCGGTTTCGACAGCCTCGAGCGCGAACGCCAGCGCCATGTCGCCGTAGCGATGATGGTGGCCGTAGGTCTCGCCGTCCGTGGCCACGTGCATGAGCCGCGGTGCGGAGAGCGAACCGCTCAGCGGAGTGAGCAACCGGTTGGAGAAGTCCTTGCCGTTGCGCAGCAGGTTCTCGAAGGCGATGGCTCGCGAGGTGGGGCCTTCGTAGAAAAACACGCTGATCGAGAGGCCGGACGGTAATGGCACGCTGTAGGGCATGCCGATGTCGAGGGGTGAGGCTTCGTCGATATCGCGCCAGGTGGCTTCGCCGATGCGCCGCACCCGGGCGGCCTGACGCGGCGCCAACACCGTGAAACGAATGCCCGCTTCGGCGAGCGCCTCGAGGCTGTCGATGTCCACGGCGGTTTCCGGCAACCACATTCCCTCCGGGGGGCGGCCGAACCTGAGCTCGAAATCACGCATCCCCCAGAAAACCTGCGTGCGCCGGTCGCGCGGCGAGGCGAGCGGCTGGATCATGTGGTTGTAGGTTTGCGCCATCGCCGATCCGTGCCCCGAGAACCGCTCGCGGCTGCGCGCGTCCGCGTCGACGATGGCCCGAAGGATCTCCGGACGCCGGCGTTCCAGCCAGGCGAGAAGCGTGGGCCCGAAGTTGAAGCTCATGCGGGCGTAGTTGTTCGTGATCTTGGTGATCAGGCCCGCCTCGTCGAGAATGCGTGAGGCCGCGTTGGCGGCGTAGCACTCGTCGGCGATTCGTTGGTTCCAGTCGTGATACGGATAGGCGGAATCCTGCAGCTCGATCTCTTCCAGCCACGGGTTCTCACGCGGTGGCTGGTAGAAGTGACCATGGATGCAAACGTAGCCGCGGCCATCCGCTTCGTCGTCGCCGACAGTCTCGGCGGGCGATTCGTTGATTTCGAGATCAGTCGACATGTTCGAGAAAGACGATCGAGACCGGAGGGAGCGTCAGAGCGACCGACTGCAGATGCCCGTGTGACGCCGTGTCCTCGCTGGTGACGACGCCGAGGTTGCCCTGGCCGCTGCCGCCGTACGTTTCGGCGTCGCTGTTGGCGAGCTCCGCCCAACGGCCCGCTCGGGGAACTCCGATGCGATAGCCGTGCCGGGGCACCGGCGTGAAGTTGCAGACCACCAGCACCGGCGGTGCGTTTTCGGCCCGGCGCAAGAAGCTGATGACTGCGCTCTCGGCGTCGTGAGTATCCACCCACGCAAAGCCGGTCGGGTCGTTGTCGCGTTGGTGGAGCGCGGGGCGCTCGCGATAAAGGCGGTTGAGGTCACGTACCCAGCGTTGCACGCCGGCGTGTTCGGGCGACTCGAGCAGGTGCCAGTCGAGGGATGCGTCGTGGTTCCACTCGCGCCACTGGCCGAACTCGCCGCCCATGAAGAGGAGCTTCTTCCCCGGTTGGGCGTACATGTAGCCGAGCAGCAGCCGGAGATTGGCGAGCTGCTGCCAGGGGTCGCCCGGCATCTTCGAGGCCAACGATCCCTTGCCGTGGACGACCTCGTCGTGCGAGAGCGGCAGGACGAAATTCTCCGACCAGGCATAGATCATGCGAAACGTCAGGTTGTCGTGGTGATACTTGCGATGGACGGGATCCTTGCTCATGTACAGGAGCGTGTCGTGCATCCACCCCATGTCCCACTTGTAGCCGAAGCCGAGCCCACCCGTGTAGGTCGGACGGGAAACCGCCGGCCATGCGGTGGATTCCTCGGCGAAGGTCTGCACGTCGGGAAACGACTCGTAGACGACCTCGTTGAGGCGCCGCAGGAAGTCGATCGCCTCGAGGTTCTCGCGCCCGCCGAAACGGTTGGGGATCCACTCGCCGTCCTTGCGCGAATAGTCCAGGTAGAGCATCGAGGCGACCGCGTCGACCCGTAGTCCGTCCGCGTGATACTTGTCCAGCCAGAACAGGGCGCTCGCCGTGAGGAAGCTGCGCACTTCGTGCCGCCCGTAGTTGAAGATGAAACTGCTCCAGTCGGGATGAAAGCCCTGGCGCGGATCGGCGTGCTCGTATAGGTGGTTGCCGTCGAAATAGCCGAGCGCGTGGGCATCGCACGGAAAGTGTGAAGGCACCCAGTCGAGGATGACGCCGATGTCGTGGCGGTGCAGAACGTCGATCAGGTACATCAGGTCCTGGGGGTCGCCATAGCGGCTCGTCGGCGCGAAGTATCCCGTCGATTGGTATCCCCACGAGCCGTAAAACGGGTGCTCCATCACCGGCAGAAACTCTACGTGCGTGAAGCCGTTTTCCGTCACGTACTCCGCCAGGAGCGGCGCCAGTTCCCGGTAGCTGAGATGCCGCGACTCGTCGACATGCCGACGCCAGGATCCCAGGTGAAGCTCGTAGATCGAGACCGGAGCATCATGGTTCGCGTGCTTCGACCGCTGTCGCATCCATTCATCGTCGTTCCACTCGTAGCCGAGGCCGCAGACGATCGACCCCGTGCGCGGCGCCGCCTCGGCGGCGAACGCGATCGGGTCGGCCTTGTCCTGGGTATGGCGGCCGTCGCCGGATACGACGTGATACTTGTAGCGAGCGCCCTCGCCGACTCCCGCAACAGCTCCCTCCCAGATGCCCGACCCGCCCCGCGATCTCAGCGGGTGCGAGGTCGTGTTCCAGTCGTTGAAATCGCCCATGACATTGACCTGCCGGGCTCCCGGCGCCCAGACGGCGAAGTAGGTGCCGTCGACCTCGCTCTCCGCGCCCAGAGGATGCGCGCCGAGGTGTTCGTAAAGCCGCGCGTGCGTTCCTTCGTTGAACAGGTGTAGGTCGTCGTCGCTCAGCAACGTGACGTCGTAGCGCACCTCGCTGCCCTCGTTGCGGGTCGACTTACTCACCGGCCGGCTCGCATCCGCACGCCGCGCGCCGGCGTCGATCGATTTCGTCGAAGACGGCGGCGATCTCGGGCATGCGTTTCATGTCATCGAGCGCAAAGCGGGCCCGGCGCCGCCAGTTGGGCCGCTCGTGGCTGGTTCCGGGGACGTTCTGCGGAAGCCGCTCGAGCCAAAGGTCTTCCAGGTTGACGATGAGGGCCGCGGCTTCGCTGTCGGCCATGAATCGCAGGCAGGCGCGCAATACCGCCATGGCGGCGGCGTTTTCGGCATCGGCCTCGTCTGCGCTGTCACCGGTACCTTCTTCGCCCGCGGAGAGCCAGCCGCCGTGGCGGAGGAACTCGGACAGGACACGAAGCTTGTCCGCGCGACGTGCGCTCTCCGCCGCGACCACGTCGTCCGCCAGAAAGTCCAGCGCCGCGAGGTCGTGCAGATCACCGCTTTGCCGGTACGAGGCGAACGTTGGCATGTCGTGCGTATTCATGCAGGCGATTGAGTCCGGCGCCGGAGGATCGAGGCATGGCAACCGATCCTCGGCGATCTCCGTTTGCAGGACGAACATTCGGTGGGCTCGATTCCGGCGCATGGCGCGTCGCACGGCGCGGGGCACGGTGCCGAGGTCCTCACCGACGATCACAGACTGATGCCGCTGCGATTCCAGCGCCACAATAGCCCACAGCTCACGGGCAGGGTAGCGGACGTAGACGCCCTCGGTGGCGGGGAATCCGTCGGGAATCCAGAAGAGACGGTGCAGCGCCATCACGTGGTCGAGGCGCAGCGTTCCCGCCACGCGGAGATGATGCCGAAGGCAGGCTCGCAGGTATTCGTATCCGTGCTCGCGACTGCGCTCCGGATGCGGCGGGGGGAGACCCCAGTTCTGACCTTGCATGAAGAAGGTGTCCGGCGGGGCGCCGGCGGAGGCCCCGGCGGCGAATTGTTCCCGATACCTCCAGATGTCGAAGGAGTCCCCTGGGACCCCGAGCGACAGATCGAGGTAGAGCTTCATATCGCGCCGGCGCATCTCTTCAGCTACTCCGCCGAGTTGCTCGTGGGCGAGCCACTGGCCCACCAGATGAGATCGGTAGGTTGCCTCGTCGTAATCGCCGTCGCTGATCTCACCGCTCCGCATCGGCTCGGGCCAGCTCATCCATGGCCCGCCATGCCGCTCGAGCGCGGCACGAAAACGGGCGTATTCGCCAACCCCCGGGGTGCGCTCGACGAAGCGGTCGAGTCTACGGCGACGCTCCCCGTCGGCGGCGGGCGAGAACAGGGCCTCGGCCATTTCGATCAACAACGTGCGCTTCAGGCCGGCGATCTCGGCGTATTCGACGTCGTCGGCGGCGCGCAGCTCGCCCAGCCGCCGCCGCGCCTCCGGCGAACGAAGCAGACGATCCGCCGAACGGCAGTGTTGCAGCTCGGGAACGACGCTCAGGTCGATGAAGAGCTCGCTCCAGAAGAGCCTGCTGACCGGTGAGTAGGGGCTGGGTCCGGACACCGCCGCGCTGCCGGTGGGCAGCAATGGCAGGGTGGCGACGGTGTCCCCCCCGCAATCGCCGATCCAGGCGCCCAGCTCGGCCAATCCGGTGTAGTCGCCGACCCCCCAATCCGTGCCTGAGCGCAGCGCGTATAACGGCACGAAAGCTCCCCAGCCGGGCGCGCGCTGCTGCTGCGGGACGTAGGTGGCGTCGGGCGCCGCAATGATCAGGGCGTCGGCGGGGCGCCCGCCGACATCCAGCGCGCACCGGTGATAACCGAGAGGCAGGTCGTCGGGCAGTGGGACATGCTTCAGCAGGTAGCTACGGCCGTCGAGCTTCGCTTCGGCCAGTGGCGGAGTGCCGTCGAGCCGTGCCTCCCACTCGCGCGTGTTGCCATCCTCGCTCACCGCTCGGCAGTGGATCGGGGCATCGGCGCTCTCCGAAGGCAGGCGCACGCGCAATGCTCCGGAGCCTCCGCGAAAAACGCACACCGGGTCGAGCACACGGCTCCAAAGCTGACGCCTGCGCGCATCGATGGCGTCGTCGATGTCGTCGACGCCGTCGATGTCGGCGCCGAGCGCCCTCAGCACGGCGATGATCGACTCGGGGCCCGGGCAACGGCGCGCGCCGAACACGTCCCAATAGCGGAGCTGAAGGCCGTAAAGGCGGCCCAGCAATTGCAAGCGGCTCAGAATTCACCCCTTAGGCGATGATGTCGTGAATGACCTCGCCGTCGACGTCGGTCAGGCGAACGTCTCGGCCGCTGTAGTCATACGTCAACTTGGTCCACGCTCCTCGCGACACCCGCTACTGGGCCTGGTAGACGATGTTGCCGCCGACGATCGTGTACTTCACCTTGGCGTCCAGCAGACGGGCCGGGTCGTCGTGTCCGACCTCTACGAGGTTGGTGTCGAAGACGGCGATATCCGCGAGCTTGCCGGCGGTCAACGTGCCCTTCACGTCCTCGTCGAAGGTCGCCCAGGCGGGATTCTTGGTGTACGCCTCGATGGCCTCCTCGATGGTGAGGCGCTGCTCCGGATACCAACCCTCGGCGGGCTCTGCGCCCAACGTCTGGCGCGAGACCGCGGCATAGAGGCCGTAGATGGGGCTGAGAAAGTAGCGGGCGGCGTTGGTGCCGGGACTGTCGGAGCCGAACACCAGCACGGAGCCGGCGTCCTTCAGCGTACGAAAGGCGTAGGCGCCGAGGTTGCGTTCCTTGCCGATGCGTTCCTCCATCCAGCGCATGTCGTCCGACACGTGATAGGGGTTCACCTCGGCTACCAGGTTGAGGCTCCCGAAGCGCTCGAAGTCGTCCGGGTGCACCACCTGCGCGTGGATGACGCGCCAGCGATGGTCCGAATCGATCATGTCGTGCTCGGTGAGCACCTTCTCGTAGATATCGAGAATGATGCGCACGCCCTTGTCGCCGATGGCGTGGATGTGCGGCGGGATGCCCGTGTCCACGGCGATTTCGAGCAGTTCCTCGAGGTTTCCCGGCGGCCGGTCGGTGTAGGCATCGTTGATGCCCATGGCCATTCCCCAGCCCTCCTCGGATTCGGGCAGCATGACGTCGCGCAGGTATCCGGAATTGTCCGGCTGGTGGTCGTAGGGCTGAAAGAACAGGGCGCCGCTCGATCCCATGATGCCGTCGACCCAGGCCTTGTAGCCGACGAACTTGAGCCAGTCGTCGCCGAATCCGCGCGTGATGCCGAGAGACGCGATGTTCTCGACTTCGAACATGGTGGGGCGCAGGTTCACGCGCACGGTGAGGTCGCCGTTCGCGCGGGTCTGCTGATAGACGCGCAGCATCTGCGCCGAGGTGAGGTCCTGGATCGTCGTGATGCCGCCCTGGCGCGCCTCCTTCTGCACCTCTTCGAACTCGCGCATCAGCAAGTCGAACGTCTTGGGAGTCTGCGCCTGTCGGACCATGCCGAAGGCGCGGCCGGTCAGGATGCCCGTCAGACGACCGTTTTCGTCGCGTACGAACTCGCCCCCTTCCGGGTTCGGCGTGTTCTCGTCGACGCCTGCCATCTCGAGCGCGCGGCTATTGGCGAGGTGCATGCTGCGGTCGAACTTGCTTACCAGCAGGGGATGGTCGGCTGTCAGCTCGTCGATCATGTCGCGGTGCGGCGTGAACGGCTGGGCCAGCTCGCTGGTCCCTTGCTCGCCGGCGGAGCCCGCCGACCATTGCTCGTAGGCGCCCCAGGAGCCTCCGGTTATCCAGCTTCCTTCCGGGAGGCGCCCGGTTGCGCCGCGGATCGCGTCGATGAACGGTTGCTCCTCGTGCACCTCGAGCAGGTTGACGCCGATCAACAGCGCGCCGGTACCGCCTACATGGACGTGACCATCGTTGAACCCGGGGCTGACGAAGCCGCCGCCGACGTCGATCGTGCGGGTGGAGGGCCCCACCAATGCCTCGACCTCGGCGTTCGAGCCCACGGCCATGATCAGGTCGTTCTTGATCGCCAGTGCTTCGGCCCACGGCTGGGACTCATCGACCGTATACACGGTGCCGTTGACGAGGACGATGTCGGCGGTTTCGCCGTCGGGCGCCGGGGCGCATCCGATGGCCAGGACGGAAAACAGGACGGCAACGATCACGCGGGGTGCTCGGCTCACGATAAATCCTCCCTGAGATACGTTCGGAAGAGCGCCGCCGGCCACACATGGCGGCCGACATCCGGGGGCGCGCCAGCGTTCAAGAACGAGCAGTCGCCCGCAATACTAGCCCGGGCCGGGACTCCGTTCACTCGCCCTGCAGCTTGCCTTCGAGATCTCGGAGAAACCGCGCCATGTCCTGCACGACGCGCGCCGGGCTGTCGACGTCGTTGAGCAGCAGCGTCTTCCTGTAGACCTCGCGACCCGCTCTCTCGGTGACGATCATCTGGCCCTCCAGCCGGCGCGGGCGACCGCTCGACAATCGGTCGCCGCGGATGGTCATGACGTAGTCGGCGAGCGAGGGGTCCACGACGACGCCGAGCAGCGGCGCTGCGGCGAGTTCCTGACGCACCGTTTGGAACACCTTGGCGAGCGCCGTGTCCATGAGCAGGTTGGTGACGTCGGTGTAGGGGCGCGCCACCATGATCGTCGGCGCCGAGACGCGCGCGTCGAAGTCTTGCGGAGCCGGGCCGGTGGCATCGAGGCGCTCGAAATGCCGGCGAAGGCTCGCTCCGGCCTGCCCGGCCTGGATTGCCTGTTCCCAGGCGGTCTGACCGTCGCCGACGTCGATGGAGATGAGCATGGCGAGCTCGTGCACGTCGGCGATCCCCGGGCTTCGTGTCGCCGCCTCGAGGGCGCTGCGCTGTGCTTCTTCGAGACGCCCGAGGTCGGCGAGTGCGATCGCACGGCTGAAGTGAGCGGGGGCGTAGCCGGGGTCCGCCCGAAGCGCCTTGTCGAGCACGAGCACCGCGGCCTCGAGCTCGCCCTCCGAAATGAGCTCGTCGGCCTGGTCGACGTCGTATTTGGCCGCCTCGGTGTCGATCGTCGGACGGAAGTACGCCGGCGGGTGGGCGACGTTCGCGCCCTCGCGGGTCAACTCGATCTGTACCTCATGGCGGGTGAAGTCGGCGTTGCCGCCGAGCTCGCGGCTCGCCGTCGTGTAGTAGCCGACAATGTACGAACCCCGGAGCCACTCCAGAATCTGCTCATATCCGGTTATTCCGCCGCGAACGCTCTTGCCTCCGGTCGCAGTGGCGAGGGCCGGCAGCACGCCGTCCGAGGCCCAGTCGGGAAGAGGCGTCAGACCGCTGCGACGACCGGCGCGGCGGGCACCCGGGCCGCTCCCGAAGCTCTCGCCGCCGAGCTCGATGGGAAAGATCGGAATGCCCCCGAGCTCCGCCGCCGTGAGCACCGCGTCGGCGTTGTTTCGACTCGAAGAATCGGCGCCGTCGGACACCACCACGACGGCCTTGCGTCGCAGGTAGTCGGGATCGTTCTCGCGGCCCGGAGGCATCGGCGAGGGGCACGGGTTGTTGGCGCGCACGCCGACGGCCTGAGAGCCGCGTACGTCGGGGTTCAACGATGCCCGCGCCGCGCCACGGAGGGTGCCGCCGCTGTCGGCGGCTTCGAGCTCCCGCAGCGCGATCAACAGGGCGTCGAACAGAGCCGTTCCGCCCGCCGCGTCGGCCTCGCGCAGCGCGTCGAGCAGGATTTCGTCGTCCGGTCGTCCCCACACCGAGCCGCCGGCGCTGGTGCTGAAGCCGAGAAGAAAGGCGCAGTCGTCCGTCGACAGCGAGTCGAGGAAGTCGTGGGCGCGATCGCGCCAGTCGGCGTTGCGCATGCTGCCGCTGAGATCGACGAGAAGGGCGATGTCGAGAGGCGTCTTGTCGGGTGCGAGCACCATCGCCGCGGTGCGCAGCGTGCCGTCTTCGAAAATGCGGAAGTCCTCGGGCGTGAGGTCGTCGATGGGGGCGCCCTCATCGTCGAGCACCGAGACGCTCAGAGTCACCAACTCGACGCTGGCATCGAAAGCGACGGCTCCCTGGCCGGAGGATTGGACGTGGCCTCCGGTTGGCGCTGCGATCGCGTGCGCCGCCACGGAGCACAGTAGCAACACCGGTATCGAGAACGTGATAGCGGCGGGCGTGTGTGGCGACTCCGGCGACGCTGATCGCACTTCGGACTCCTCGGGAGCTTGTTCGGGGCCGGGAACCGCCCTCAGCATATTCTCGCACGCGGCTCAGCCTGCTGCCCGGCACAGCATGAGCCCGCCCCAGATCGCGTCGTCGGGCATGTTTTCGGCGCAAGTTATGTGAAAGGACCGACCGAAGCCATGGAGGATGGTACGCAGGGTGCGGGACTGGACCACACACACGGCCATGGCGCCTCGGTGAAGCAGCCCTTCGTTTGATACAATTCACCCGTAACGCAGCCAGGTGCGTAGCACCATCGGCTCGCGTATCCCGGCTGGAGCCCCCGGCTGCAGGGCGAAACAGGTAGGGACAACAGGTGCACCCCGACGAGCAAATTGACGTCCAGGAGACGGAAGCCGAGGCCGATATCGACCTCGAGCTTAGTGGGCCCGGGGCCGATTCGGCCGCGGGCTCGAGCGATGATCCTGGCACCGACCTCAGCGACGCCGAGCTGCGATTCGCGTACCGGGTCGCCGCTCGATCACGGACCATGGAGGAGTACTTCGTCCGCCTGGTGAACCGCGGTGAGGTGAAGTTCTCGATCTGGGGTCCGGGCGAAGAAATCCATGGCGCGGCCACGGCGCTGGCGCTGAGCAAGGTCTGCGATCCGGACAGGATCGGCATGGTTCTGCACTACCGCAACGCCTGCCTCGCCACGATGTGGTGCGAGCTCAACGGCTACAACGATTTCACGCTGGACCTCGTGCGGCAGCAGTTTTCTCGGTGGACCGACCCGATGACGGGCGGCCGCCAGATGGTCAACCACTTCGATCGCTCCGATCTCTCCATCTTGCCGGGACAGAGCCCGGTAGGGATGCAGCTCGGCAAGGCGGCCGGCTACGCCAAGGGATACCACGTCAAGGGGATCCGCGACGGCGTGGCGATGGCCGTGATCGGCGACGGCACCACCGCCGAGGGCGATCTGCACGATGCGATGAATGCCGCCAGCGTCTGGCAGCTACCGCTCATCATCATGGTCACCGACAACAAGGTAGCGATCAGCACCCAGCCGCACGAGGGTCATGGCATCAAGAGCATGAGCGCTTATGCGGAGGCCTTCGGCTTCGAGTACGACGAGTGTGACGGCGAGGATTTCAGGGGCTGCTACGAAACCACTCTGAGGGCGGCACGATATGCGCGCGACGAGCAGAAGCCGTTCCTGATGCTGGTCGACAACATGCCGAGGCTCAACGCGCACAGCTCGGCGGCCGATCCGAGCTTCGCGCTGGACAAACTCGATCCCTTGCTGTCTTTTGGCCGCAGGCTGGTCGAGATGGGTGTGCTCGGCGAGGACGACATCGTCAAGCGAATCCAGGGCGAAGGGCGCGACTACTTCGCTCACCACGAGCCCGGCACCATCATGTCCGAGCAGATCGAGGACATGAAGGCGATCATCGAGCAGGTACGCGGCGAGCCGGAGCCGGCACCGGAGTCGGTCTACGATCACATCTATCCGCCGTTTCCCGAGGTGCAGGAGCAGCCGGCGACGGGGCAGACGGCGATCACCTACGCCGGTGCCATCCGCGCCGCCGCCTCCAACATCATGAGTAACTACGGCGGCGTGCTGTGGGGCCAGGACGTGGCACGGCTGGGCGGAGTGATGACGGCGACGGCCGGGCTCAAGGAGCGTCATCCCGATCGCATCTTCGACGCTCCGCTCAACGAGCCGCTCATCGTCGGCACGGCCGTTGGTGCGGGAATGCACGATGGCATCGTGGCGATGCCCGAGATCCAGTTCAGCGACTATTCCCTCAACGCCTTCCACTGGATCGTCCACATGGGCAACATCTACTGGACCTCCAACGGCACGCGGACTTCGTCGGTTATCCTGCGCATGCCCGTCGATCCCTTCGGCGGCGGCGCGGTGTACCACTCGATGAGCGTCGACGGATATTTCACCCCGGTACCGGGCCTGGTCATCATCATGCCGTCGACCAGCTACGACGTGTACGGCTTGTTGCTGACGGCGGCGGAGTATGGCAATACGGTTGTTTGCCTCGAGCCCAAGTTCGCCTACAGGCAGTTGCTCGGGCCGGCGTTCCCCAACGAGCCGACCGATGAGGCCGAGATCGCCGCGCTCAAGAAGTCGATCATGCACGGCGAGATCCCCGACATCGAGCCCACGGTGCGGGTGCCGTTCGGTAAGGCGGCGACGCGCCGCCCAGGCGACGACGTCACCATCGTCGCCTGGGGCAGGGCGGTATGGACCTCGATGAATGCCGCGGCCAGCCTGGCCGAAGACGGCATCGAGGCTGAAGTCATCGACCTGCGTACCCTGGTGCCGCCCGACCTCGATGCCGTCTATGCCAGCGTCGAGAAGACCGGGCGCCTCGTGGTTGCCGCCGAAGATCGGCCGTTCGCCGGCTTCGTGCGTTCCATCCAGGGACACGTCGTGGAAAGGTTCGAGGGCGTTCCGACACGAGCCGTGGGGCAGAAAAACGTGCCCGGTATCGCTCAGTCGCTGCAGCTCGAAGAGGCGACGATCCTCGAGGCCAATACCGTCGAAACGGCCGTTCGCGAGATCATGCAGGCCACGGTGAGGGCGGCCGAGCCGGCGCCCCAGGGGGCGCCGTTGGCTGCCGGCGATAAGGGCGAGGTTCCACGAACGGCGTGGATACCCCCCCGCTACTACCTGGGCTGATCTCTCCAGGTTCGAGCGGGGGCCCGTTGGCGCCGAGGTAAGCGCCCGACGCACGCGCCGGGCCGGGCACATGCGCCGTCGAGACGTTCGTCGGCCGCCGGCGTTCGGCTACGAGGCGATCCTCAGTGGCATGCGTCGTGCGCCCCAGGTGCCGGGGCGGGGCTCGAACACCCCGGAGCAGACGGCGCCGCAATTTCCACACGCGCCGGACGCGTCCAGGTTCCAGGCCTTGAGCACGTACCAATCGCGGCCGATGAGACGCTCGCCGCATTTGTGGCAATAGGTGCTCCCGCCGGCTTCGTCGTGGACGTTGCCCGTGTAGGCGTAGCGAACTCCGTTGCCGACGGCGATGTCGCGGGCCCGGGTCAACGTTGCCGGCGGGGTCGGGGCGCGGTCGAGCATCTTGTAGTCGGGATGGAACGCCGTGAAGTGCATGGGCACATCCGGGCCGAGCTCCTCCACAACCCATGTCGTCATTTCGTGGAGCTCGGCATCGGAATCGTTAAGCCCGGGGATCAGCAGGGTGGTGATCTCGAACCAGACGTCGGTCTCGTGCTTCAGGTATACGAGCGTCTCGAGCACCGGCGCGAGCTCGGCGAGCGTCACCTCCCTGTAGAACTTCTCGCTGAAGGCCTTGAGGTCGACGTTGGCCGCGTCCATGTGTTCAAAGAACTCGACCCGCGGCTCCGGGCAGACATAGCCGGCGGTGACGGCGACGGTCCGGATGCCGGATTCCCTGCAGGCCTGCGCCACGTCGACGGCGTATTCGTGGAAGATCGTCGGGTCGTTGTACGTGAACGCGACGCTGCGCGAGCGTGCCTGTTTCGCCGCGCCGGCGATCGCCGCCGGCGAAGCCTGGTCGGCGAGCGTGTCGAACTCACGGGACTTGCTGATGTCCCAGTTCTGGCAGAAGTGACAACCGAGGTTGCAGCCGGCTGTTCCGAACGAAAGCACCGGCGTGCCGGGAAGGAAATGGTTCAGCGGCTTCTTTTCGATCGGGTCGACGCAGAAGCCGCTCGAGCGGCCGTAGGTGGTCAGAACGATTGTCCCGCGCTGGTTGGCGCGCACGAAACAATGCCCGCGCTGGCCCTCGCGAAGGCGGCAATAGCGCGGGCAGAGGTCACACTGGATACGGCCGTCGTCGAGCTCGTGCCAGAAGCGGCCGGGATGTGCATCGAGGGCCATGGCAGATCACTCTTGTCCGGTGTCCCGACGAGTAAGCTCCGCGCCTGAGTGAGGAGGCTTCGCGCATCAGTATAGAGTAGCCGGCATGATCACCGACCCCTTCGCTGTCCTCGTCGTGCTGGCGGCCGTCGTCTACGCGTCGATCGTCCTCGACCAGCAGTTCCGTGTTTTCCGGGCACTGGGATCGGTGCTTGTTGCCATTCTCCTCGGAATGGTGCTCTCCAATGCCGGCTTTCTTCCCGACCGCTCGCCGACATACGACTTCCTCTCCAGCACCGGAGTGTCGGTGGCGATCGTCCTGATCTTGCTCACCGTGGACGTGCGCTCGGTGTTCAGCGCCGGTCCCAAGATGCTCTTCGCGTTTCTTCTCGGCGCCGCCGGCACCGCTATCGGAGCAGCCTCGGCGGCGCTCGTGTTCAGCAGCGAGGTCGGTCCGGAGACCTGGAAGCTCGCCGGTCAGTACACCGGCACGTATACCGGCGGCGGCGTCAACTTCGCCGCCCTGGGACGGGCATTCGAGACCAGCAGCGACATGTTCAGCGCCGCGGTGGCGGCCGACGTGGCGATAACGGCGGTCTGGCTGATTGCCTGCCTGTCGTTACCGGTCTTGTTGTCCTCGCGACGGAACGGAGCTGCCGGCGAGGTAGCGGGCGATCCGGGAGATCTCGCCCCGGCCACGGCCGGCGCCGTGCCGGATTCGGCTGCGGCGCTGGAGTCGGACCTGGAGGCGGCCGGCGCTGCGGTGGGCGTGGCGGGAATCTCGTCGGACCTCAAGGACAGCCTGCACAGCACAGTCACTCCCGTTTCGCTCCGCGAGGCGGCGGCCCTCGTCGTCCTCAGCGCCGGGCTCGTGTGGTTCGCGGGAGTCCTGGCAACGGCGTGGCCGGTGCCTGAGGTTCTGCTGCTGACGACTCTCGTTCTGCTGGTGGCGCAGGTACCGGCGATCAAGGAGCTCTCCGGCAGTGCCATGTGGGGGAACTACTTGTTGCACCTCTTTCTCGCCGCCAACGGCGCCCAATCGGTGATCGCCAACATCTTCCGCATCGGCCCGGCGGTTTTCTATTTTGCGGCCGCCACCGTGGCGGTTCATGGCATCGTCATCTTCGGCCTGGGGCGGCTGTTTCGCATCGACGCGCCGACGCTGGCGGTGGCGTCGCAAGCCAACGTGGGCGGACCGGCCTCCGCCATGGCCCTGGCGGGGACGCGTGGCTACACCGAGTTGTTGCTGCCGGGCATCGCCGTCGGGTTGGCGGGCTACGCCGTGGGCAACTACATGGGCTTTCTCGTAGGCAACCTGATTCGCGGCATTCTCCTCGGCTAGCGGCCGGCGGCGCACGACGTCCCGGTCTCGGCCAGCGGCCGGCGGCGCCCGGGCTTTGCGGTAGAGGTTCGGAGTTGTCAGAATCGGCGCACACCCGCATCAGGGAGTCCACCGATGTGCAGAAACGCGACGCGTCCTCGCCGGACGACTCACGACATCCGCCGCGCCGAGCCGACATGAAACTCAGCCGGCGTGACATATTGCGAGCGGGCTCCCTTGCCGCCGTCGGCGGCCTCTCGATGGGTTGTCCCCTGCAACGTCCGCCGCAGACCGCGGCCGTTGCGCCCGTGCCGGAGTTGCCGGCCGGAGGGCGCGCCGGTTGGGGCGACGGCGTCCGCGATGGACTGGCGCGCGTCAACGTCGCCGCCGACCGGGAGATTCGCACAGTGGTCGGCCTGCGACCGTTTCGTGCCAGCGGTTTCCGCGTGGAGGTCGAGCGTCTCGACGACAAGCTGCTGGTGCACAACTACGGGCACGGCGGCGGCGGCATCACCCTCTCGTGGGGCACCGCCGAGATCGCCGTCGAGGAGGCCCTGTCGGCGGCCTCCGCGGCGGGGCTGTCGTCCGGCTGGGACGGTACCCCCTCGAGCGTGGCGCCCGCGGCAAACGGGCCCGGAGGCGGTTCGTGCGCGGTGGTCGGTTGCGGGGTGGTCGGCCTCTCGACCGCGATTCTGATGCAACGCAAGGGTTGGCAGGTGACCATCTATGCGAAGGACGTACCACCGCACACTACTTCCAACATCGCCGGCGGCTTCTGGTCGCCGCATGCCGTCTCCGATCCGGGGCGCACGGGCCCCGGTTACTACGACAGGTTCGTGCGGGCGTCGCGCGTCGCGCATCGCTACTTCCAGGGGATGGTCTCCGACCACTACGGTGTTCGTTGGATCGACACGTATGCGGCCTCGAGCGCGCCCCAGCCCCAGCCGTGGTTCGAGGCGGGCACCGAAGATCTCTATCCCCAGGCACGAAGCGTTGCGTCGGACGAGCACCCCTTCCCGCGGGCCCACGTGCGGATGTACTCCACGCTGTTGATCGAGCCGTACACATATCTCGAGGCCCTCATGCGCGACTTTCGCATCGCATCGGGCCAGCTGGTCGTGCGGACGTTCTCCGACGCGCATGAGCTCGCGGCGTTGAACGAGCCGCTGGTCTTCAACTGCACCGGGATGGGCGCGAAGGAGCTGGTCAACGACGCGGACATGGATCCGATCCGCGGGCAGCTGACCTTCCTTCTGCCGCAGCCCGAGGTCGACTACTGCCTCCTGAGCGGCGATCTCTACATGTTCCCTCGCCGGGACGGCATTCTCCTCGGTGGCACCCACGAGCGTGGAAGCTGGTCGACGGATCCGGACGCCGTCGCCAAGCAGCGTATCCTGCAAGGACACGCGGATCTTTTCGCCACCACAAGCGCCGGCGGGTCGGTCGGCGCGCGATCGCTCGGCCGCTAGAAGATGAGGGCGTGGTTACGGTCGTCGATCTTGTTCGCCGCCGTCCTTGTGGCGGCGTGCGGAGGCTTCGGGTCGGACACGCTTTCGGACGTGCTCATCGACAACGCCTCGTTGCAGATGCCGGAGCTGGACGCCCAGCCTGCAAGCATCGTGTTCGACATCTCCTGGCCCAACTCATTCCGCGACGACCTGAATTGGGATGCGGTCTGGGTGTTCGTCAAGTTCCGAGAGTCGGGGCAACCGTGGCGCCACGCGCTGTTGGCGACGGAGGCGACCGCGCATCGGGTGGGCAACAACAACGGTGTTCTGGCGAGCCTGGCCCCCACCGATGACGGGCTGGGCGTTCTCTTGCATCGCGCCGAAGACGGTGTCAGCTCCATCGACTGGGACGAGGTCACGCTGTCGTGGGATCTGAACGCCAACGGCGTCGCCAGGGACTCCACGGTTTTGTTCGAGATCATCGCGCTGGAGATGGTGTACGTCCCCGAGGGCCCTTACCTGCTCGGTGACGGAACCGCCGTCGGTGCGCTCCTTGCCGCTCAGTTCGAGCGCGGCACATCCGGGAGCCCCTACGAGGTTACGGGAGAAGGTGAGATCGCACTCGGCGGTGGAGGAGCGCAGAGCCTGGGAAACCAAGACCGGCGAACCGCAAGCGAGACACCGCAGCAGTTTCGCGACGATTTCTCGAACTCTACCCGACAGACGTTACCGGCGGCGTTCCCCAAGGGTTTCGGCGGCTTCTACGTGATGAAGGGCGAGCTCACTCAGGGCGACTACGCTCGCTTCCTCGACTTGCTCGACGTGTCCCAGCAAGGGACGCGCAATCCCGCCGCCGAGATCCCGCGCGGGGAGGAGCATCGCTATGCCGTCTCGTCATCCGCGCCGTTTCGGGTGACGCCTTACAACCGTGCCGCCAACTGGCTCTCGTGGATGGATCTGGCGGCGTACGCCGACTGGAGCGGCCTGCGGCCGATGACCGAGTTGGAATTCGAGAAGGCGTCTCGCGGCGATCGACTACCGGATGTGGGGGAGTTCGCGTGGGGGCCCGAGGCGCCGCCGGCCGGCAAATATGCCCTCCAGGACGCCGACACCGCCGCGGAGCTGGTCATCAATCAGCACGACGGGGCGAACGTCGTTTTCGATGGAACGGTCGGTCTGGCAAGCAGTATCTCCGGGCCGCTCCGCGCCGGGGCGTTCCTCCCTCTGGCCACGTCGCGCGCGGGCTTTGGGGGTTCGCACTTCCGCGTCATGGAGCTGAGCGGCAACGTCGCCGAGATGGTGGTTTCAGTGGGCCGTTCCACCGGGCGCCGTTTCCGCGGTGTCCACGGCGATGGAGTCCTCTCACCGGCGGGCAATGCCGGCGGCACGGAGGTCGAGCTGTGGCCCGGCGCCCGGCGCGTAGCCCGGGGAGGCTTCGAGGTTTCGAATGCAGACGGCATCGGGATTCGCGGTGGCGACTGGACCGGTGACGCTCTCCGTCTGCGTGTGTCCGACCGCGACGAGATCAATCGGCCCGCCGACCGGCGCGATATGCGTTGGGGCGGCCGCCTCGTACGCAGCGTGCGATAGAAGAAGCGCCGGACGCTGACTCTGATGGAGCATGTCGTCCTTGACGGGTTCATCTTGTATATGTAACCTAATGGTTACTTATGAACGCCGACTCGATGGACATCGTGTTTCACGCCCTGGCACACGCCGGCAGACGGAAAATCATCGATATCGTGAAGAGCAACCCCGGCAGCAACGTCAACGACGTTTGCGAGCACTTCGACGTATCACGCATCGCGGTGATGAAACACATCAACTTGCTGGAGGAGGCGGGGTTGATCGTGTCCGAAAAAGACGGAAGGGCGCGTCGCCTGTATTTCAACGTGGTGCCGATCCAGCTCATCCACGATCGGTGGTCGGACGAGTTCAGCGGATGGTGGGCTGGGCGACTGGCCGACATCAAGTATCGAGTCGAGAAGTCGGCGGCGAATCGCGACGATGAGACGCCATAGCAACGGAGAGCGAATGTGAGCGAGACACGAAAGATCGTCGCCAAGGTCTTCATCGAGGGCTCCATCGACGATGTCTGGCACGAGATCACGAAGACGGACGAGCTGCAAGGAGCCATGTTCAACATGCGCCTGCACACCGACGGCCTCGGCCTCGGGGGCCATATCCGCATGCGCACCGCGGACGGCAAGTACACCGGTGTGGTCGGCGAGATCCTCGAGTTCGACCCGCCCCACCGCTACGGCCACACGTTCAAGTTCACCAACTACGACGACCCGCCGTGCAAGGTGTTCTACGACCTCGAGGAGGTGAGTGGTGGGGTGGAGTTCACGCTCACCGCCGAGGAGGTGCCGGTGGCGACCAAGACCGCCAAGCAGATGAAGGGCGGCGCGGGTTTCATCGTCAAGACTCTCAAGGCCATCATCGAGAACGGGACGCCTCCGCTGGGAACGCGGGCGCTGTTCGTCATGTTCAAAGTGATGGCGCCGTTTTCCCCCAAGTCGACCCTGTCCGAACACTGGCCACTCCCGGAGGTGTGATCCGATGGCGCAAAACAACAACGCAATGACCAGATGGCTGATCGTAGGCACCGTGCTGCAATTGATCATGGTGATCAGTGGGCACTACAACGAGTTCATCGCCCAGAACGTCTTCGCCATAGGCGGCATGACGATCTCGCTGGTGGTCGGCGCGGCCTACGCGATCAGTGCCGGAGCGCGCCGGGGGGCGGCCGCCGGCGGGGGCGCGATCGTGGGCGGGGCCTGCGCCCTCATCGGCATTGCCGTCAGCGTGTTTTTCGGCGACGTCCCGCCGATGATCCTCGCCTTGGGGACCCTGAGCTCGGCCGTCACGGGGGCCATTGGTGCGTTCGGAGCGGGCTTCGTCGGCGGCAAGGCGCCGGCCGCTACCTGACCCGGCCCTGAGCTTCCTGCCCGCGGTATCGCGGGGCCGTCGACCTCGGTAAAGGTCGACGGCCCCGCTTTTTTTGACGGTGGCTGAGGCGGCGAGGGCGACCTTCGCCGTTTCCTAGCCCGTTCCGTGCGGACATCGGCCTCGGAGGGTCCCCGGGGGGAGAGCATTTTCGGGTTGGGTTTTAATGTGTGATGAGGTACTTTGCTGCGGAGCTTAACGTTTTTGTATGCAAGAGAAAGCTTAGTCGCTCTGCGGCAACCACCACTGAGGAACCGACGGATGAGTGACGATAGGAAGAGCAATGGATCCGGCGAAACCGACGAGTTTCGCGCGCTCTCCGAGGCTCGCGCCGCCCTCGAGGCGGTGGAGTTGGAGCACGGACGCATGGACCGGGACCGACGTCGGCTCCGAGACCGCCTCGAGGGGTTGCTGAGCACCCTCCGGGACGGTGCGGTTCTCTTGTTGTTTGACGCCGAGGGTGAGCTGGCCGGCGCCGAAGGCGCGTTCGACGAGCACCTCGGCGCGTCCCTCTCCGAGCTCGTCGCGAGGTTCGAGGATTTCGCCGGCGAGGATGCCCGCCGGGCACTCGACGAGGCCAACCAGCAGGTCATGGCCCTCGACTCCTCGGGTGTGGCGGTCAGTCGGAGCTTCCTGAATTCGGACGACGATCAGGTGGGCTTCACGTGGCTTCATTTGCGGCGCCACGACGACGACGAAAAGCTGATCGGTACGGAGGTCATCGGAATGACCCCACCCGCGCCCGTCGTCGATGAGGATTCGGCGGACGTTGAGGATCCTTTCGAGTCACTCCTGCGTCAGCTCGGCGGCCGCATGCTCGATGACTCCGACGAGGCGACGATCCAGCGCTCCATCGAGTCGTTCGGTGACCTGTTCTCTGTCGACCGCGTCGTCGTCAACCGCTACGACGAGGGCGACCGGAAGTTCTCGATCATGTCCTCGTGGTTGCGCGGCGACACCGAGGCGTTGAAGGCGGAGTCACGAGGCATCTCGATCTCGGAGTTGCCCTGGGCGTACTCGTTGCTGGGCGCCGGAGAGACGGTAGCCATTTCGGAGCGCTCCGAGCTTCCTGCCGAGGCTCGCGACGAGAAGAAGATCTACGCCAAGGACGGCGTGAAATCGTCGGTGCTCGTCCCCATGGTTCGCAACGACCACCTTTTCGGTTTCGTGTCGATGCAGTGCGCCCGCCAGCAGCGTGATTGGAACGCCGAGGACCTGGCGCGCGCCGCCGGCTTCGTGCGGATTCTCTCCGGGACTCTGGCCCGACGTGAGCTCGAAGACGAGCTGGCGGAGGTACGACGGGAGGCCGAATCCGCCGTCGAGTTGGCCGAGAGTGCCGAGTCGGAGCGAGAGGAAGCAAACAACCGGGCGAAGAAGATCGACGAAAAGCTCGAGGCGCTGAACACCGACGCCGAGCAGGCGCGCCGTCGCATCGAGGAGCTCGAAAAGGACATCAAGAAGGCGCGCGAGGCCGAGAGCGAGGCCCGCACGGCGGCCGACGAGCAGCGTGATCGCGCCGACGCCGTCCGCAAGGAAGTCGAGGAGGAGCGCAAGGAAGCCGAGAAGTCTCTCGAGAAGGCGGTCGAAGAGGCGCAGGAAGGGCGCAAGAAGGCCGACGCGTCTCAGGAAGAAGCGCGCAAGGAAGCCGACAAGGTTCGACGCGACCTCGAGGCGGCCAAATCCGACGCCGAGCGAGCGCAGCGAAGGGCCGATGACGCCGAGGTGGAAGCGGCAAACGCCCGCAAGGAGTTCGACGAGGCGCAACAACAGGTTAAGGAGGCGCTTCGCGACGCGACGGCGGCACGCGCCGAGCTGAGTGCGCTGCACGAGGCGGATGATGCCGCGGCCGAGGTCGTGCGACAGGCAACGACGAAGTTGGCCGCGCTCGACAGCTTCGACCCGGAGACGACCGTCGAGCTAGGCGGCGATACCCCGGGACGAGGATTCGATCCCGATGCGACGCTGGAGATGGAGTTCTCCTCGCTCGTCGCACAGCGGCAACGCGGCGAGCTTGCCGCCAAAGCGTCCAAGATTGCCGAGCTCGACGATCCCGAGGCGACGGTCGAGTTTCCACCACCGGACCAGGGGGACGATAAGGACAAGGACGCCTCGTCCGTATTCGAGCTCGAGGAGATGCTCGAGCAGACGCAGCTCGAAAAGAAGCTGCGCGAGGCGACCGAAGAGTTCGGCGATGCGCCGTGGGGCAGTGGCTCCGCCGACAACGCTTTGCCGAGTCTCCTTCGTGACGATAGAGGCCGCGACGACCTCGACGAGGGCGATCGCGACGAAGAGCGCCGAGGCCGTTTCGGTCGCGACGACGACGAGCGATCCGCCGCCGGCTCCGATGACGACGACGAGCGTGACGTGGAGGCTGCCCGCGCGATGGCGCGGCGGGCCGCGCGTCCGGACTCGGGTAGACATTCAGGAGACTGGTGGGGCTCCGCCGACGACGAACAAGACGATGAGTCGGGTCGCGACACTTCCGAAGACGATCGCGCGGATGACGATTTCGTCCTCGCCGACGAGGGCGAAACGGCCCCTGACGCCGCTGACGATGAGGGCCATGGACGCGGCGATGTCGAGGAAGACGCGCCGGAAGACGAGGACACGGGCGGCGAGACCCGCGAGGACGAAGACGATGCCATCGTCGTCGAGACCGCGTGGGACGCGGAGGACTCCGCCGTTGACGAAATGGCCGAATTGGACACTGCCCCACCCGTCGACCGCTTCGTTCTCAGCAGGGACCGGTCCGAAGGAGGCTTCGGCACCGCCATGGACGGTGAGGCCATCGAGGAAGAGGTCGAGGCCGTTGTCGCCCTGTCGGAGATCGAAGGCGTCGATGCCGAGATCGGCCTGCAGGACGTCGGCGGCAACGAGGAGCTTTATCGCAGTCTGTTGACGAAGTTCCGCAACGACTACATCGGCGCCGGCGCCAAGATCGACGCGGCCATCGACAAGGGCAACATCGAGGTCGCCCATCTGTTGCTGCATGCGATCAAAGGTGTTTCGGGCATCCTCGGCGCCGTGCGGGTGCACGGCTCCGCCGACGTGTTGGAAAGCCGTCTGATCGGCAACGACCCCACGGCTACGCGCTCCGCGGTCGATGATTTCACCGTAGCGTTGGATGAGGTCCTGACGTCGATCGGCAAGCTCGACGGTGCGCAGGAGGCGGAGACCTCCGGGCCGGAGCTGTCGTCGGTCGAGACGTGGGACCACGAGTCGGAGAACGGGGGGGTCGAGGGCGTTTCCGACCCGATGGTCTTACGCAGTTACCTGAGTGGTCTGCGGCAACATCTGTTGGCGGAGAAGCCGCGTCAGTGCCGGCTCGTCATGCGGGAGATCAACGCGCGCAAGTGGCCGCCGAACCTCGGCGAGAAGATCGGGGATCTCGACACGTCGATTGACGACGGCAGTTTCGAAACGGCGCGCGTCGCCTTCGAAGAGCTGATGGAGATGCTCGAGCTCGGCTGAGCCTACCAGCCTCCCACTCGGTCGCTGCGATCGACGCCGTCCAGGTCCGCCGGCGGCTCGATTCCCAGTATCCCGGCGAGTGTGGGAGCAAGGTCCGCGGTGATGACCCGGCCGGGCTCCTCGTGGGGCGCCGCGCCCGGCGCCACGACGATGAGGGGCACCCAGGTGTCGTAGGGGTGGGGAGAGCCGTGGCTCGTTCCCGCCGATCTGCGTTCGAGATAGTAGGCGCGATACTGAATCTCGTAGTCCGGACTTCGATCCCGGTGGTAGCCGTTGGCGAAGAGGCGACGATATCGCTCCTCGTCGGTAGGCCCGCCGGCGCCACCGCTGGGCGATTGCTGCGCCTCCAACAGCTCGCTCCGCGTCCACACGCGCTCGACGGCATCGCACATGCCGAGGAGCTCGACGACCGCGCGATCCAGCTCTCCTCGGTCGATACCGGTCGCCTCGATGGCTTCTTCGTTCAGGTAGAGGCCGTCGCGTAGCCACTGGTAGTCGCCGAAGCGATCCTTCAGGCGGCGACCGGCATCTTGATAGCAGGCGACGTCCTGCATGTCCTCCCGCTCGGCCCATTGCCCGTTTGCTCGCCGGTATGCCGGCAGCGGGGCGACGCCGTGGTCGGCGCTCAACGAGATGACGACGTTCTCGAGGCCGACCCGGGCGTCGATGGCGGCGAAGAGCTCGGCGAGGGCGTCGTCGAGCCTCAGGATGGTGTCGAGGACCTCGCGGCTGTTGGGCCCGAAGTTGTGCCCGACGTAGTCGAGAGCGGAGAAGCCGAGTCCGAGAAAATCCGGGTGTTCGTCGTCTCCCAGCCCCTCCTCCTCGAGGATCGTCTTGGCGAGCTCGAGCAGGTAATCATCGGCGAGCGGCGACGACAGGATCGCTGAATAGAAACCACTCGTGGGGGCGAGCGTCTTGGACCCGAACGCGTACGGAAACGAACGCTGGTAAATGCCCTCGTCGAGCTCGACGATGCCCAAATCGGTGAGCGTTTCCTGCGGCACGGGTAGCGGCTCCCATGTACGTCCGAAGTACTGGTCGAGCCAGTTCCGGGCGTTGAAGCCGTCGAGCCATTCCGGCTCGGTGTAGTAGCCCGTGGTGGCCCATTTGCCGCCGTCGTACCAGAGGGCGGCGTCGGCGCCGTGCCCGCCGGTGAGCACGGCGCTGCGATCCTTGCCGCTGGCCGCGAAGACCTTGGATGCCGGGTCCCTCTCCTTGATCCAGTCGGCCACGGTGTCGACCAGTAGGTTGGCCGGCGAACGGCGATAATCGCGCCCCTGCACGCAGTACACATCCTCGCCGGTGGCGCGATCGACCCACTGGTTGGAGACGATGCCGGAGTGGCGGGGGAAACGCCCCGACGCGAGCGTTGCGTGCCCGGCGCCGGTGACGGTGTGGGCGTGGTCGTGATGGGCGTCGGCAAAGACGACGCCGTTCTCGAGAAGGTAATCGAAGCCTCCATCGAGCAGGGGCCGGAACCGCACCAGATACTCCTGGCTCATTTGGTCGATCACGAGGAACAGCACCAACCGCGGCGTGTCGTCGGGAAACGGCGGCGGCGCGGGAGCGCCGGGGCCACAGCCGGTCGACAGCGTGATGAGTACGGCGGCACCTGCGATGAAATGACGATTGGAAGGTCGGCGTCGCATCAGCGCCTCGACAACTCGCCTTCGTAGAGCAACCAGGTTTCGGGATCGAGGATCAGCTCGGTAGGCGCGTCCTCGACTTCGAACGAAAAGGACTGCTCGGCGGATTCGATCTCGACGGTTTCGATGAACGTCGTGGCGGCGTTGCCGAAACCGATGCCGAGGTCGAGCGGGAACCGGAACGTTTCGCCCGAGCTCTGCTCCTGACGGATGGTGACATCAACCCGGCCGGATCCTGCGTCGTACCTCCAGGAGCCCGCGAGCACGGGATGCCCGGGTGTATAGGCCCACTGTCGAAAGAACCATTCCAGGTCCTGGCCTGAGGCGCTCTCCATGATCCTCTGCAGATCCTCGGTCAGCGCGTTGCTGTCGCGGTACTCGCGGTAGTAATCGCGAATACCCTGCCAGAAGGCGACATCGCCCATCTGGCGCCGCAGCATGTGCAGCAGCCAGCCGCCTTTCTGATACGCGTTGCTGTTGAGCATGTCGTTAGGATCCGTCAGCTCCTGGGCGATGAGCGCTTGCCCCGGATTGCGGCCATGAAAACCGATGACGGTCCGCCGCGCGTTCCCCATGCCTCGCTGCAAGACATCGTGGCCGTGGGTGAACTCGTTGTATAGCTGGGTGAAATACGTCGCGAATCCCTCGCTTAGCCAGATATGGTGCCAATCGCGCTCGGTGACCGAGTCGCCGAACCACTGATGGGCAACCTCGTGGGCGATCAGTCCCTCGCTGCCGCGTGTGCCGCGCACCGAGCGCTCGTTGTAGAAGATGTTGCCGGCATTCTCCATGCCGCCGTAGCGAGTCTTCGATTGCACGTTGGCGAGCTTCGCATAGGGGAAGGGGCCGACATGCCCGTCGAAGAAACGAAGCACCCTCTCGGCGAGGGCGTAGTCGTAGAAGCCCGCGTCGCGGTTCTGCGGATACACCCAGGACTGCACCGGTACGCCGGCGACGACGCCGACGTGCTGGACGGCGAAGCGAGCGGCGCCGATCACCATCACCTTGGTGGGCATGGGAACCGTCGACGCCCAGTGTGTCCGTCGCGTGCCGTCTCCTATGTCGGTGAGCTCGACAAGAGCGCCGTTTCCCACGACCTGATAGTGGTCCGGCGCCACGACGACCCACTCGACCGTCGCCTTGTCCGAGACGTGGTCGACGGTGGGAAGCCAGTGGCGGGCGCGATTCGGCCAGTTGTCGCCGAAAAACGTGCGGTCGCCGTGCATGTTGGCATCGATGATCAGGCCGTCCGCCGGAACGCCGCGGTAGCGGACGGAGAATACTCGCCGCTCGTCGGCGACCGAAGGCGTGGCCAGCGTGATCGTCAGCACGTCGTCGACGTGGGTGTGCGCCAGGCTCACACCGTCGCGCGTCACGTCGGAAACCTGCATGCCCGTTGCGGCGCCCTCCCGCTTGCCGATGAGGTCGAGCGAGAACGCGCCGATGCCTTGCTTGGCGAAGCGCACGCTGATCTCGGCCTCTCCGGCGATCTCGTCGGTGTCGTCGCCGAGGTCGAGCTGGAACCGATAGTGCACGACGTCCACGTCCCAATTGCGCGGATACTCGTCGGCGGTGAGTGTCGTGGCACAAAGAAGGCTGAGCACGATCGATGCGACGGCGAATCTCTTCATCGGAATCCGGACTCCGGGGTGTGATGCTCGGGTGAGGTCGGATAATGAGGTCTGACATCCGACCGCCGTAATACTATCCTTGATCTAGTGGACGCGAAAAACGGGGGATTCGCGACCGACGGGTTCAGGCTATCGCGATCTGCAAAAGGAGGTCACACATTGCAGGTGCCATTGGAGATCACGGGCCATCACGCTTACGTTTCCAAGCGCGTCGAGGCGTTGATCGAGAAGAAGGCGGTCAAGCTGGAGCGGTTTTACGACCGCCTCACCAGTTGCCGCGTAGTGATCGATAAATCGGCGAGGAGCCAGAACAGCGGCACACCGTTCAAGGTGCGCATTCATCTCGGGGTGCCGGGGCAGGAGATCACGATCGATCGCCAGCAGGACACCGACCTCATCGCGGCGGTTCACGCCGCCTTCGACGCGGCGACTCGCAAGCTTCAGGAATATGCGCGCACTCGTCGCGGCGAAGTGAAGACTCACAGCGTCAGTACCGAGCAGGTCTGAGCCGTTTCGGTTCCCGGGGAGGCCCGTCCGCGCGGCCGCCCCGGGGTTCGGCCCTTTTCACCGGGCTGGGCCCTGTTCCCGGGAATGCGCTGAAGGTTCGGTGGGGCTAATGTCCCGCGAGTGTCTAGGGTCCGGCTCTCCTCATGGATCGGACCGCCTCGAGACACGGCGGGCCGAGGTAAAGGTTGCCCGCGATGCGCCCCAACACCAGCGCCAGGGTGGCACCGATCGCCCCCATCACGTCGAATCCGAAGATGGCGATCGAGAGCACCGCGGCGATGCCGGCCACCTCGACGACGGTGGCCCCGGTGAGCGGCTTGGTCATTCGCGCGCCCACCAGCAATGCCCGCTGGAACGACATCAGGACCGAAAGCGCGGGTAGCACCGCCGCGATCCGCGCCGGCATCAACGCCAGCTCGGCGAGCTCCGGCGGCAGGCCCGAGACGGTCCGGAACCACACGGATGCCGCCGGTGTGAAAACAATCAACCCGAGGCCGATTGACGCCGCGACGGCGATACCGGCGGCGAAGTTGCGGATCTTCTCGTAGTTTTCGGCGTGATCGCCGATCAACGCGATCGTGACCTCCTGATACGAAAGCCCGACGCTTCGGAACACGAACACGAGCCCGTGAACGACCGGAAGGACCGCCAGCGATTCGATGGCCAGGCGGCTCCGGCCCATGAAGAACGTCACCATCGGGTGTATGGCCATCGCCAGGATGGACATCGTCGCCAGCGGGAAATAGAACGCCGAGATTCCCGATAGCGTCAGCTTCTCCGGCAATTCGCGCTCGCGCCGTCCGGCCAACAGGTCGTTGACGATTCCCCGGGCCATCACGCGGCTCGCGATCGCCTCGGCAACGACACCGGTCGAGAGGGCCAGGGCGCCGACGTGGGCTCCGGCGAGGCCGAGCCACAGCGTGCCGAACGCCGCGCCCAGCCCCATGAAGGTGACCCGCACGAAGGCGCCGTACGCCACCCTCACGGTCATGTCGTGGCGCACCATGGTTCCCTGCAGGAATCGGCGATAGCCGATGGCCCCGGGCCACGGAAGCAGTAGAGCCATCGATCCGTAGACCAGTCGAGCGACCTCGTCGGGGAGGTTGAGCAGCGTTCCGGTGAGCAGACGGAAGACGGGCGGCACCAGGACGAGCATCATGACCGCCGTCAGCGCCGCATTCAGGACATAGGTGAAGCGGCGCAGAGCCAGATAGCTGGTCTTGTCCTTGACGAGCGCCGTCGCCGCGCTCAGAAGCATGATGACGGGGGCCTCGATCATCAGCGCGAAGGCGATCGAGATGCCGTATGCCGCCAGGTTTTCGGTCGGCGCCGCCAGGCGCGCGATGGCCGCCGCCAGGAAGGGGCCCTCGACAGCCATCATCAGCCAGGTGCCGGCCAGCGGCGACCAAAAGCGGAAGATGCGCCCATACGTGACCGGCTTGTCGAGATGGGGGTCGGCCATGGGGCCTCGCGTGCACCGCCGTGGTTGCGGCGGTGTTACCGCGGTCGAAGGAGAGTCAGGAGATGCGGTCGAGGACGGACTGAAACTCCGGCCAGTCGAAAGCGCGTAGCGTCTTGATTCTGACGTTGCCGCTCGAACCCAGCGAGAGCAACACCGCTGCTGCCGTCTCGTCGTCGGGAGCCTCGATGATCAGCACGCCGTCGTGGTTGCCGAGCGTCCAGTAGACTTCCCTGACCCGAGCCCCGGCCCTTTCGGCGACCTCCATGAACATGTCTGCGCGGTGCGGTGAGTCCCGAAGATTCTGAATGCCGCCATCGGTGAAGTTGAGCAGCGCGATGAACGTGTGCATTGCGATTCTCCGTATTCGTTGACGTTCACGGTCAGAGTGTAGGTCACGGGGAGAGGGGAGGTGCCTCGGCGCCTCCCCTTCTTGTTTTTTCGGCTTGCCCGGCAGCGAGCATCAGTCGCCGGTCAGCTCGCGGTAGCGAAAACAGCCGGCCTCGTGGTCGTTGACCATGCCGGTCGCCTGCATGAAGGCGTAGCAGATGGTCGAGCCGACGAAGCGGAGACCGCGTTTCTTGAGGTCTTTCGACATGCGGTCGGAGATTTCCGTGCTCGCCGGGAGGTCGGCGAGCTTGTCGAACGCGTTGATCCGCGGCGTACCGCCGACGAGCTCCCAGATGTAGGCGTCGAAGGTGCCGAATTCCTGCTGGATCCGCAGAAAGGCGCGGGCGTTCGAGATCGTCGACTCGATCTTCAGTCGGTTGCGAACGATCCCTGCGTCGTTCATCAGCCGCGCGACGGAGCGGCTATTGAAACGGGCCACCTTGCCGGGAACGAAACCGGCGAAGGCGCGGCGGTAGTTGTCGCGCTTGTTGAGAATCGTCGACCAGCTCAACCCGGCCTGCGCGCCTTCGAGCGTGAGAAACTCGAACAGGGCGACGTCGTCGTGCAGCGGAACCCCCCACTCGCGGTCGTGGTACGCGATCATCGAGGAATCGGAGCCCGCCCAGCGGCAGCGACGCGGAGGAACCTCCGTCACTTGTCGGAGCTTGGCTTCCCGTCCTCGGTGCCGTGGGTCTCGCGCTCTTCTTCTCTCGACACGGGCGGATCGGGAATCACAGGGGTTTGCCCCCGGTCCTCGACGATATAGCCGTCGAGCACGCGCACCACGCGATGCGCGTAGTGGGAGATATCGTCCTCGTGCGTCACCAGAATGATGGTCTGGCCGGCGTCATGCAGCCCGACGAGCAGCTTCATGATCTCGTACGAGGTGCGTGAGTCGAGGTTGCCGGTGGGCTCGTCCGCGAGAACGATCGCCGGGTCGTTGACCAGTGCTCGCGCCACCGCCACGCGCTGACGCTCGCCGCCGGAAAGCTCGTTGGGACGATGGTCCCAACGATTGCCGAGGTTGACGCGCTCGAGCGCCTGCATCGACTTTTCATGCCGTTTGCGCGACGACATACCGGCATAGATCAACGGCAACTCGACGTTGTGCAGAGCCGTCGCCCGGGCGAGCAGGTTGAAGGTCTGGAAGACGAATCCGATCTCCTGGTTCCGCACAGCCGCGAGCTCGTCGTCGTCGAGGTTGGCCACTTCGGTTCGGTTGAGCCGGTAGGAGCCGAAGGTCGGTGTGTCGAGACAGCCGAGGAGGTTCATCAGCGTGGACTTGCCGGAGCCCGAGGGGCCCATGATGGCGACGAACTCGTTGCGATGTACCTCCAGATCCACGCCCTTCAGCGCCCGTACCTCGAGCTTGCCGCTGATGTAGGTCTTTCCCAGCCCTTCGCACTCGATGATCGCGGGTTGGGCGGATGCGGCCGGGCTCGGCGTGGACGCGGCGACTGCCTGTTCGCTCATTGCGGTTTCCGGGATTCTCAGGGGATGCTCGCGACGGGACTCAGGCCCAAAATTGTATCAGGCCGCGACATCTCGGGAGCGCGGCGGTCTCAACCGACGCCCAGAGAGCGAAAGGAAGGGGGCGCGAGCCGACATCAGGCGTCGCCATCGGATTCGTCCCCTTGGAATCAGCCATGCACCGCCATCTGCACGGAACACGCGCCCCATCCCTTCGACAGCGCCAGACGCGGCGAGTCGGTCGTCGCATGGAACCGACTGCCGGTCGCCGCCGCTCCCATGAGCATTGACCGGCACTCGATGCACATGCCCGGTTCCCGTGCCGCATCGGCACGCTCGCCCGAATGGCATGCGGATGATTGTGCCCAAGTCGGTGTTTAGTGTCCGTCAACGAAACGTAAAAGTTTGTAATCTCCCGACCCCCTCGACTTAACAGTTCTTAACAGCGTTTCCCCCGTGAAATGAGGCACTTGCGTGCTACGGTGAAGAGCGAGATGAGCACCGTGAGCACACGTCGACAAATCGAAAACGCGGTTCAGCAGTCGGACCTGGCGAGAGAGAAAATCCTCGTCATCGACGACGACGCGGAGCTGTGCGAGCTCGTCGGCGAGTACCTCGAGTCCGAGGGCTTCGACATCGAATCCGAAGGCAGCGGCGACCATGGTGCGGAGCGCGCCCTGGAGCACGATTACTCGCTCGTCATCCTCGACGTCATGCTGCCGGGCATCAACGGCTTCGAAGCCCTGCGGCGGATTCGTTCCCGCTCCGACGTGCCGGTTCTCATGCTTACCGCTCGCGGCGAAGACGTGGATCGTATCGTGGGTTTGGAGATCGGCGCCGACGACTATCTGCCCAAGCCGTTCAACCCGCGCGAGCTCGTCGCGCGTATCCATGCCATCCTGAGGCGCAGCCGGGCCCGTTCATCCTCCGACGGGTTGCCGCAGGTCGAACAGGTGGCGGTCGGCGACGTCACGCTCGACACCGGCTCGCGTACCGTCACGCGCGACGGCATTCCAGCGCGGCTCACGGCGATGGAGTTCGACGTGCTGGAGGTGTTGCTGCGCAACGCCGGCCGCGTCGTCGGCCGTGAGAAGCTCGTCGAGCAGGTCCTCGGGCGGCAGTATTCACCCTACGACCGCAGTATCGACGTGCATGTCTCCAACCTGCGCAAGAAGCTGGGACACAAGGTAGGAAGCATGGAGCGCATCAAGTCGGTGCGCCAGGTCGGCTACCTGTACGCCCTGCCGGCCTCTCCCGAGGACGCCGGCGCCGAAGGGTAGCCGCCGATGCGTAGCCTCTATTTCAAGATCTTCCTGTGGTTCTGGCTCGCCATGGCACTGGTGGGCACCGCCTTCGTCGTTTCCACCGTGACCCTGCAGAACAGCGAGGCCGACGCTCGCTGGAGGTCTTTCGTAAGCTCCGGCCTTACGCTCAGCGGGCAGTCGGCAATCGAAGCCTACGAAGTCGGCGGGAGCGAGCGCCTGGCGGGGTTTTTCGTGAGAATGGAGCGCCGCAACAACGTCAGCGCGTATCTGTTCGACCGCGACCTGCGGGAGTTGTCGGGTCGCGCCGTGCCCGCCGGCGCCGAGAATCTGGTCGCCCACGCCGCGGACTCCGACGAGCTCGTGATCGAGGAGATGGAAGACAGCCGCCTCGTGGCTCTTCGCCTGGCTGTCAGCGAAGGTGAGCCGTACGTGCTTCTTGCCGACATGGAATGGCCGTTTCGTGGTGTGGCCGGGCTCGGCCGCGATCGCGGTGACGGCATTCGCCGCGCCGAGAGGCCGCCGGATTTCCGCGGTCGGCGGGGTAGCCCCCGACCCTGGTACAGCGTCTGGCTTTCTGTCGTCGACCAACCCGGCGCCCTGGCGCTTCGGCTGCTCGCCGTTTTTCTCACCGCCGGGATTCTTTGCTACGGACTTGCCCGCTATCTGACCTCCCCGGTGCTTCGCCTGCGCGATGCCACGCACCGGCTCGCCGGTGGAGATCTGAGTGTCCGCGTGGGTCCGGCCGTGGCCTCCCGCCGCGACGAGATCGCCGAGCTGGGACGCGATTTCGACGTCATGGCCGAGCGCGTGGAGTCGCTCCTGACGACGCAGCGGCAGCTATTGAGCGACGTGTCGCACGAGTTGCGCTCGCCGCTGGCGCGACTGAACGTGGCGTTGGCGCTGGCGCGGCAGCGCTCCGGCAGCGAGGCTGCCGGGCCGCTCGACCGCATCGAGTCGGAGGCCGAGCTGCTCAACACCCTCATCGGCAGGGTGCTGGCGCTGGCGCGCTTCGAGAGCGGAGCCGTGGAGCCGGAATTCGCACCGGTCGATCTGACCCGATTGGTGGCCGACATCGCCGCCGACGCCGATTTCGAGGCGGATCCCCGCGGTATTTCGGTTGCAGTGGCGCATCAAGCCTGCCGGGTGCCCGGTGACGAGTCTCTGCTTCGCAGCGCCGTCGAAAACGTCGTGCGCAACGCGGTGCGCTACACGGCCGCCGGCACCGACGTGCAAATAGACCTCGATGTGGTCGACACGGAAGCGGTGCTCTCGGTGCGGGATCACGGCCCCGGAGTGGCGGCCGATCGGCTCGACGATCTCTTCCGGCCCTTCTATCGCATCGCCGACTCGCGTGATCGCGGCAGCGGCGGCACGGGCCTCGGCCTTTCGATCACCGATCGGGCGGTGCGGCTGCATGGCGGCAGCGTGCGCGCTTTCAACGCGGACGACGG
>CAYSHI010000257.1:0-28808 GCA_964430745.1 uncultured Acidobacteriota bacterium
TTCCTGTTTTCGGCTGACGCCGTCGCGCTGATCGCCCTCGCCATCGAGATCGCGCTGGGCACCGCCCTCGTTCTCGGTCTGCGCCGCATGTGGGTGTTGCTGCCGGCGAGCGCCTTGACCGCCTTCTTCCTGTTCTTGACCGGTCGCCACTACTGGAACTATGCGCGGGGGATCGTGGACGACAGCGTCTCCTGCGGCTGCTTCGGCAACCTTGTCCAGCGCACGCCGGCGGAGGCGTTCTGGCAGGACCTGCTGCTGCTCGTGCCCGCGCTCGCGCTGGCCTTCGTGGCCCGCCCCGCAGGCGCGCTTCCCGCCAAACGACTCGGGGCCACCGCGCTCGCGACCATGCTCGGAGTGCTCTTTGCCTGGCAAGCGCCCGGCCTGCCCCTCGATGACATTGCCACGCGCTTGTATCCGGGGTCGCGGGTCGCGGATCTCTGCTCAGGACGCAACGAGGGCCGGCTCTGCATCGACCTGGTGATTCCCGAGCTGGCGGAGGGAGAGCACTGGGTGATGATCGCCAATGTCGCCGACCCGGACTTCGGTGAGGCGGTGGAGCAACTCAACAGTTTCGCGCTGTCGGCGGGAGAAACGAAGCTGTGGGCGCTGACCGACGCCACGCCCGACGAGCAATACGCCTTTTTCTGGCAGCGGGGCCCGGTCTTCGAGATCCGCGAGGCCCCGCACGCCCTGTTGCGACCCCTCTACCGTCGACTTCCGCGTTCCTTCAAGGTTCGGGACGGCGAGGTGACCGAGACCTGGAGTGGATTACCCTATGAAACAGACGAACGGCCCATCGATGCAGAACAGCCCGTCGAAACCGAGCAGCCCGCCGACAACCACGGATCGCGAAGCGAGGACGCCCATGTGTTGGCCGCCGCATCCCGCTGAAAGCCATCAGGGGAGGGTGCGCCGCTTGTGCCCGCGGCGCTTTCGTTCCCTGAGCCTCGTCGTCGTCACGGCGTGCTTCTCATTCGTCGCCCATGGGACGGCATCGGCGCAGCTCAAGCCGCCGCACGCGGTCTACAACGGCTTCCTACCCACCGAGGGCTACGTTGTCGAGGTCGACGGAGCCCCCTCGGGCGAGGCGCAGATCCTGGTGGCCGAGAGCCTGCCTGCCTTCCTCATCGTCGCCCCCGAGCTTGGCTCCGCGGCGATGCTGATGCCCCGCACCGGGATGGCACACAGCTTCGGCACCGGCTCCGTGGCGCAGTTGCCGGATGGCACCGTTGCCTTGCTCAACGATGTCGCGTTGGTGAACGAAGGTAGGTTCCAGCTCAGTGGCCGCGACGTGTCGTTCTCGGTCGGGGGGCACGCGGTTGTTCTGAAGGAAAAGCCCTTTCTCCTGGGCCTGCAGGACACCGCCGCGATGGAGGCGTCCAGCTCCGGGTATCGGGAACGCGCGAGCCAGTACACGCCGTCCAGCGCGACGCTCGAGGAGCTCAGGTCGTTCCCGGACGGCGTGAGCGTGCGGGTCTACTTCGGCTCCTGGTGCCCGTTCTGCAGCATGTTCGTGCCGCGCATGATGAAGGTCGCGCGCGAGCTGGAGGGGTCGGGCATCGAGGTGGAGTACTACGGGCTGCCGCAACCGGCGACGCAGGACCCGATCACCACCGCGAACGGCATCGACGCGGTTCCCACCGGCATTGTCTACATCGGCGACGAAGAGGTCGGACGCATCGGCGGCAACATGTGGCAGTCGCCCGAGATGGCGCTGAAGGTCGTGCTCGATGGCCGCCGCTGAGCATGGCCGAGGCCTCACCGCCGGACCGCTGAGGAAGGAACCGTCATGAGAAGAGCAGCCTTTGTAGCGACGATCGTCATCTTCATGATGGGGTGCGCGGAGGCGCCCGAGGTCGATGCCCCGCTGAAGATCGCCGTGGCCAAGTTCCAGCACGAGACGTGCACCTTCTGCCCGGGGGGTGATACGACGATCGAGGATTGGACGAAGCTCAGCGAGCCTCTGAGCGGCGAAGATCTGCTGTCCTCCGGATCCTACATCCGGGGCTTCACGAAGCGAGCGCGTGAGCTCGGAGACATGGAGCTGATCCCTCTGAGCTCGCCCGTCGGCGTGTTCGGAGGCTCCTCGAGAAGCTGGAACACGAAGGAGACGTTCGACCATTTCGTGAACGAGATGATCGCGGAGCTCCAGGCCGTCATGCCCGTCGACGGCGTCTACTTGGCGTTGCACGGCGCCATGGCGGTGCGCGAAGTGCCGCGACCGGAAGCGGAGATCGCGCGGAGGTTCCGGGAGGTCGTGGGGCCCGACGTTCCCATCGCCGGCACCTTCGACCTGCACGGCAACGAAGACGAAGAGTTCCTACGCTGGGCCGACTTCGCGTTGGTCACGAAGCGCTACCCACACTACGACGCCTACATCCAGGGCGAGCGCGCGGCGCGGGCCCTCCGGCTGGCGGCCCGGGGCGAGTACCGGCCCACGACGGCGACGCGAAAGCCCGGGATCCTCACGGCGACCGTGCTTCAGTGGACCGGCCAGTCACCCTCGATGGACATCATGGAGCGTGCCCGCCGTTGGGAGGCTCGAGAGAGCGACGCGTACGTGAGCGTCTTCTATGGCTACCCCTGGTCGGACGTCCCCGACGTCGGCGCCACCGTGCACGTCATGACCAATGGAGATCAGGCGCTGGCGGACCGCATTGCCGACGACATGGACGATTTCATCTGGCGTGTGAGGGACTTTGCCGTCGGCCGGTATCCCGAGCCCGCGGAGGCCGCCCGGATCGTGCGTCAGGCCGTCGCCGACGAAGCGATACCCGTGGCGGTCGGCGATCACAGCGACCGACCGGGCGACGCCACCCATATCCTGAAGGCGTTCGAGGGCGCCGGGATCGCCAAGGTCCTCTACGGCACCATCACATCGCCTGAAACGCTCGCCGCCATGAGTGAGGCTTCGACGACACCGGGCGACGCGTTCGATATGGAGGTCGGTGGCTTCACCCCGTCGGGAGGAACGCCCGCCCACATCCAAGGGACCGTTCGTTACTTCGGCGAGGGGCTCGGCTACGAGCAGATCGCAGCGGTGGCCTTCGGGGACGGCAACCTCGTCATCATCACTCCCACCTACGAGCAGGTGACGCAGCCGGAGAACTTTCGCTTCGGAGACATTGACCCGGACGCCTACGACGTGATCGTCGTGAAGTCGCGGGTGCACTTTCGCAGAGGCTTCGACGAGGCCGGCTACGCGAAGACGATTGTCGTGGTCGAAGCGCCGGAACCGTTCGTGGGAACGACGTTTCTCGAGGCTCTTCCCTACGAGCACGTGAATCTGGACGAGTACTTTCCCTTCGGGAGCCCACCGCACCGGCGATGAGGGGCTGAGATGGGCAGCGTCGTACGACGCCCCCAGGTAAGATCTGCCGTCGGCGCGACGGGGCGACGAATCCGAAACGAACGACAAACAGGGGACCATTCATGAGCGACGAACAGCACATCAAAGACACCATCCAGACCTACTTCGACTGCATGTACGAGTCGAGCGGCGACAAGGCCCGCGCCGCGTTTCACCCGAACGCGAAGATCACCGGTTATCTCCACGGCGACCTGGCCGAGATGCCGGTGGAAGATTTCGCCGGCTTCGTCGCCGGCCAGCAGCCGTCAGCGAAGGAGAAGGGCGAGCCGGCCCGGCTCGACATCGTCTCGCTCGACATCGCCGGCGAGACCGCGGTTACCCGCGTGCGATGTGATTACCTCGGACTCACCTTCCTCGACACGCTGTCACTGCTGAAGTCTGACGGCGAATGGCGGATCTACAACAAGCTGTTTCACGTCGAGGGCGAGGTGGGCTGATCTGATCACCCGCCCCCGGCTCGGACAGTGCCGTACTGTCGATCGCGTTTGTCGTTGCGCGGTGGCGGGTATGGTAGACCGACCTCGGGCGACGGTGACAGCCGTGTGGCGTGGTCAGCTCCTGGGGTCCATAACCGACGCGAGCGTGTAGAACTGTGGCAAGCGAGATGCGAAGTGCACGCTGAGGAGTAGCTGATGAAATACAGCCTGAGAGCAATGGTCGGTGTCTTGCTGTTGACGAGCTCCGCGCTCACCGGAGCTTCCGCGGCGCATGAGAAGGCTCCCGGGCAAAACATCGTTTTGCTCATATCCGATGACCACAGCCCCGATCTCGGAGTCTACGGCAACCCGGTCATCAGGACTCCGCACCTCGACGCGCTGGCTGAAGATGGCGTCAGGTTCACGAATGCCTTCGCGACGACGGCGAGTTGCAGCGCCAGCAGGTCCGTGATCCTGACCGGCCTGCACAATCATCGAAACGGTCAATACGGACACAATCACGACTTCCATCGTTTCGAGTCATGGGATGACGTGAAGACCTTGCCGGTCTTGCTGAGCGAGGCAGGCTACCGGACCGCCAGCGCCGGCAAGTTTCACATCGGTGCCCCGGACACCTACGCGTTCGACACTCAGGTGGGCAGTGAGCCTCGCAACTCGCCGGCCATGGCCGAGGAGGCGCGCGATTTCATCGCGGCCAACGACGAGCGGCCGTTCTTCCTCTACTTTGCGACCTATGACCCTCACCGAGGCGGACGGTGGCGTGCGGATGGGAGTCGCGCGGGCCTCGAGGATATCGATACTCCCGACGATTTCGGCAACACGACCGAAGAAGCTCGCAGCGTCCCCGCTGTCACGTACACGGCGGATGAAGTGATCGTTCCGCCATTCCTGCCGGACACACCCATGACTCGCATCGAGCTGGCGCAGTACTACCAGGCGGTGTCGCGAATGGACGCGGGCGTCGGCAGGGTCATCCAGATCCTGAAGGAGGAGGACGTTTACGACGATACGCTGATCATCTACATGTCCGATCACGGCATCGCTTTTCAGGGGGCCAAGACGACGACGTACGAACCGGGACTACGCTCGCCCCTGATCGTGCGCGATCCGAACGCCGAGAGGCGCGGGTCCGTCAATGAAGCCCTGGTCAGCTGGGTCGATATCACCCCGACGATTCTCGAATTTGCCGGCGTCGACGAACCCACCTACGAGCTACAGATCATGCTCGAACCGGTCCGCGAACAAATGGAAGAGACGCACGGTCTTCACGGACGATCATTCCTGGGGATTCTCGATCAGGAGACGCCGAGCGGCTGGGACGAGATCTACGCATCGCACACGTTTCACGAGATTCAGATGTACTACCCGATGCGCGTCGTGCGGGGCCGCAAGTTCAAGCTCATTTGGAACATCGCGCACGGATTGACCTACCCATCCGCCGCTGATTTGTGGGAATCGCCGACGTGGCAACGAATCTACAGGCAGGGGCCTGACGTCCTGTATGGGCCGCGAACGGTAGGCGCCTACCTCGAGCGCCCGGAGTTCGAGCTGTATGACCTCGAATCCGACCCGGTCGAAGGCACGAACCTGGCCGATGACCCGGCGTTCGCCGACGTGTTGGAAGCGCACAAGAGGAAGATCCAGGATTTCCAGCGAACGACCCAGGATCCCTGGTTGTTGAAGTGGACGTATCAGTAGCGGGTCGTCTCGCGTCGGTCGCTGCCCATGCACGAGAAGCTCGTCATCGGCGCCGGCGGGCGCCGATCGTCGATGCCGCCGGCTGATCGTTGGTGTGGCAGTGGGCGCCGCCGCCGGCCGCCCAGCCGGCGAGCATCTCGATCATGTAGACGTCGCGGCCGGGGAAGTAGCCTTCGATGCGCGCCTTGGCAGCTGCGTCGGTTTCCGGGTTGTCGAAGCCGACCGCGATAACGAAGCCGTTGCCGACGATCCAGTTGAGGTAGTTCGTGTCGAACTCCTCGTCGCGGAACCGTGATGTTCCCTCGATCGGCTCGCGGATCACCGTGAGCCCAGCGGCCGCGATGCTTGCGGCTGCATTGTCGAAGATGGCGTCGTTGCGGCCGTCGTTGGGTCGGCACTTCGAGGTTGCCGTGCAATCCGGTACCACCGCGGTCGTCGCATCGATGAAACGGGCGATCCCGTCGATGTGTCCCTTGGTACGGTCGCCCTCGGGTATTCCCTCGACGAACACCACCTTGCTGACGCCGAAGTGTTTCTTCAAGTCGGCCTCGCCCTGGGCTCGAGAATAGCCGGCGTTGCGTTCCGGGTCGCCAATGGTGCTCCAGTTGAGGATTACCGTGTCGACACCGTTGAACTCCAGGTTGCCGCGCTCATGCACGATGTCGACGGTATCGACCGGCATGGCCAGGTACTCGCCGACTCGCTCCGGCACCGTGTTATCGCTCTCGTACGGAACGTCGGTGCCGAAGCCACCCCCCCAGGCGTTGAGGCCCCAGTTCTGGATGCGCAACTCGCCGTCGTCGATCACGTACACGGGCCCGTTGTCTCGCATCCAGGCGCTGTCATTCGGGATCACGTGCCACACGATGTTGGCGTGGTCGGGGTCGGCCCCGGCGTTCGATATCGCGACACGCGCCTCGTTCCGGATGCTGTCCGATCCGCACAGGATGTGGAGCTTTTCGTACTCCACGATCACCGCGGTCATCTTGGCGAAGGCGGGCTCATACGACTTTTCCCAGCGGCCCGGCCACTGCAGCCACATCGCCTCCTGCGGCTCCCACTCGGCGGGTACCCGCCTGCCGGATGCCTGTGGCACCCCAGAAACAACGTCCGCACTCGCCGGCACCGTGGCCCAGGCGAGCACTATGAGTACCAAGACCGCAGCGCTCTGAAACCTCGTGGTGGAGAAACATACCCGAGGATCAGGGAGAGAACCACAGAGAGCGGAGCAGCAGGCGATGCCCGCGACGCAAGTCCTCTCAGGCCCCAGCTACCGGGCCGCCCGGAGCATGTCAAGCTACGATTCAGCGATCTTCATTGTCATGAGCAACACCGGCGTACTGCCATGAGCGACACCACCCCACAGCCCAGCGGCCTGTCCTCGGACCGCGCCGATCGAGCTGCCGGCACCGAGGTTGAGGGCGGCCGGTGGAATGACGTCCGCGTCTTCGCCACCGGTTTGGCGAGCGTCAATGTGGTTCTGATCCTTGTTTTCGCCCTGTATCCCAAGATGCTGACCGCCATGGGCGATTCGCTCGCCTACGTTGCCACGGCCGGGAACATCATCCACCACGGCAAGTTCTATATGCCCTTCCCGAGTGCGAACTACCCCGTGGGCTTCTCGGTCGTTCTCGCGCCGGCCAACGCATTTCAGAGCAACTTCTGGCGTTTCTTCTTCATGTACACGACGCAGCTTGTCTTCGTGAATGCCTGCGCGATCGCCGTGTACCGGAGCTTGCAGGGACGCGAGGACAATCGGAGAGTCGCCTGGGCGGCGCTCGCGGTGGTGATGACGCCGGGCCTCGTTTCAGAGCTGATCCCGCGGGTCTTCTCGGAGACGGTGTTCACCGCCTCTATCGTTCTTGCTTTCCTTTTCCTCGCCCGAGCCGTTGAGCGTGACAGCGCCATCGACTGGTTCCTGGCGTCCGTCGCGACGTTCTTCTCCTGCACGGTCAGGGTCATCGGCATCGGGGTCGTCATGTCCTTGATCGTGGTGGTCATGGCAGACCTGGTATTCCGGGGTAGGAAGTCCGTCGGGATCCTCATTCCGGCGCTCATCGGAGCGCTCGTTGGGCTCGGCCCGCTTCTCGCTCAGCGCCTCAGTGCGTGGATCCACGAGCCGTCGGTGTTCATCGAGCACTACCGCACGATGATTCCGAGCTACCTCGAGTGGATGGGCGCGGCTTTTACCACGAAAGACGGGTTCGCCATGCTCGTGAATGCGGCGTGGTGGCAGACCTCGATGCTTGTCTTCTTGTCACTCGGTGCCGCCGTCGTTTTCTTTACTTACTCGGGCCGACTCGTCGAAGGCGGTTGGGCAGGGATACGGGCGAACCGCCAATTCGTCGAGCCCTATCTGTTCGTGGCGATCTTCGCCTTGTTCGCGCTCGCGCAGGCGATCGTTCACGGCTACGGATACGTCCTGGATCCGAACCGTGCCGACGTCCAGATGAGGTACCTGTTACCCCCGAGCGCCCTGCTGCTCGTCGCCAGCGTGTTCTTCACCGAGAAGCACCCGGAGTCGGCTCGAGTGTTCCGAACGCACCGGGGCGTGATCTTGACTCTGGTCGTGATCCTATCCGGCGTACTGGTCACGACGTTTCCCCTGGAACGACTGCGGGGATACAGGCTCCACTCGCTCGACTACGTGGCTGAGCTGATTGGCTTCCCGATGCCTCCCGTTTCTTTGTTGGCGATCTTGTTCCCCGCGGTGTTCTTCTTCGCCTGGTGCCGCGGCAAGCCGGGGTATCTTCTGCTCTTCGTTGCTTCCTCGCTGCTCTTCTTCGGATCGTTTCTCCGGTTTTCGGCCGCGAGGATCCAGAACGGGCCGGCGATCGAGCGACGGGAGCTCCGCCTGGTTGCCGACCTGTACCGGCACTCGGTGTTCGAGCAAAGCGACATAAGCAGCATCTGGCTGTTGCACCCCGGAACAGGATCGGGTGGCTACTTCGAGCTGCACTCGAAGGTGTTCTACAAGAAGGACTATCACTACCACGTCGGCACCTACGAGGAGTTCTTCGAGGTGCCCTCCGCGGTCCGCGGAAGAACGATCGTGTTTGCTCGCCGGGGCGACGAAATCGATTGCCGAAGACTGGCAACCGGGTCAGAGCAGACGCTCTGGGTGTGCCCTTAGGGCCAGCGGGACCGGTGGGCAACGACTGACGATCCTTCCCGACATAGACACGGTGGTCGTGCATCTCATGGATACCGACAAGCGCGGGGGGCCGAGGATCGGTACCGGTACCTACAATCGACTGTTGCGCTTGGTGCTGGAGGCCCGGGTCCGTTGAAGCCATACCTCGTTGTCTACTAGGCTGGAGCCGGCTTCTCGCCTCCAACAAGGGGGATGACATGAAATGCTCGACGGCAGTTCTGTTGCTGACCCTGGGCGCGCTCTCAGTCGTTGCCGGGTCTGCCGGTGCGCAGGAAGGCGGCCCTCCGCGCCCCGAGCCGCAGGAGCCTGTCGCCCGCGAAGCCGCACCCAACAACGCGGGCTACTACGTCATGGACGGCTTCGGCGGCTTGCACAGCGCCGGTAGCGCCCCGGCTATCGTGCCTCCGCCTCCCTACTTCGGCTTCGACATCGCACGGGACTTCGAGTTGGCGGTCGCCGGGGGCGGCTATGTGCTCGACGGTTTCGGCGCTGTTCACGTCATGAATGGGGCGCCGGTGCTTGCGCCGGCGGCCCCCTACTTCGGCTTCGACATCGCACGGGACTTGGAGCTGGTGTTCTCCGGGGGCGGCTATGTGCTCGACGGTTTCGGCGGTGTTCACGCCATGGGTGGCGCCCCGGTGCTTGCGCCGGCGACCCTCTACTTCGGCTGGGACATCGCCCGGGATATCGAGCTGACGCCCCCGGCCGGTGTCACCACCCCGGCGGTCACCATCGACTTCGAGACGTTTCCCGGGCCGGACGGGATTCTCGGCACAGCCGACGATGTGACACCACCAACCGGCCCGGAAAACTCGCCCGTGCTCGGTCTTTCCAACGAGTTCGCCTCGGTCGGGGTGATCTTCGATCAAGCTTCGCTGTTCTTTGGGCCCGCTTTCGGAGCTGCGCCCGGGTTTGGGAGCTACTATCTGAGCTCCGTGCCGGTGCAAGCAACGCTGACCGTGCCGGTCTTCGGGATCGAGATCACCTCCTACTCGAACTGGAATGCGAAGCTCACGGCCTTCGATTTCAACGACCGAATCTTGGCCGTGGCCAACCTGTGGCACCCGAACCCGGGACCGTCCAAAGCCCTGGGCACACTGCACCTGTCGACCAACCAGCCGATCGCCAGGTTCACCGTGATCGAGCAATCTGGCAACGGCAGCCTGATCCTCAATCTCGACAGCCTCGTCTTGAAGACGGGTCAGTAGGCGGTTCCGGTGCAGCGTCTCGCAAGCATGTCTCCGTTGGTGGTCCTGATCTGTCTATTGTGCTTTGCCTCAACGGCGAGCTACGCGCAGCAGGGGCAGCAGATCGTTGTCCTGACCGCCGACAATGTGCCGCTGGCCTCATTGCGGGCGGCCGTTGTCGCTGCCCGCGCCGCCCCGGCGGAAACCGGCCCGGTGGAAGTCCTGAACTTCTCTCCGGAGGCCGACCTGCGCACGCAGGTTCCAACGGCGCAGCTTCTGCGGGATCCGCTCTTGCTGCCGTTCGCTCCGTCGGCGCCGGCAAGCGTGCCGACTCGATTCGACGGATCGGACAACAGCGACAACGCCACCACCGTCACGCCACCCGATACCAACGGAGAGGTGAGCTCCGACGCGGTAGACCGCTTCGTGCAGATGATCAACCTGGTCACCACCATCTTCGACAAGAACGGCGTCGAGCAGGGCGTCGGCGCATTTCCCAACAACGTCTTCTGGAGCGGCTTCGGGGGCGTTTGCGAGACCACGAACCGGGGAGACCCGGTCGTCCTTTACGACGAGCAGGCCGACCGCTGGATCGTCAGCCAATTCGCTTTCGACAAGAGCGGAGTCGACCCCATCCCCCCGTTCATGCAGTGCGTTGCCGTGTCGCGGACCGGCGATCCGCTGGCCTCGTGGGACCGCTACGCCTGGAACTTCTCCTCCGTCGGCTTCAACGACTATCCGCATTTCGGCATCAGCACGGACGCCGTCGGTATTTCGGTGAACCTCTTCGCCCCACCTGGCTTCGGCTTCAGCGGCTCCTGGATCGGCGCGATCGACAAGAACTGCATGTACACAGGGGCCGGCGCCTGCGAGCTGGTCGGCACCAACCTGGGCACCGGCGAATTCGGCTTTCTGCCCCTCGATCACGACAACTTCCCGATTACCTCCGGATTCGTACCGGCCCAGTTCGGCACGGCAATGTCGGCGACCGGTCTGTTCGACGTGTGGACAATCACGCCCGATTTCACCATGCCGCCAAACACGACAGTCGTTCGCACCGCCCGCGTTCCGATCGCGCCGTTCGACTCCGATATCTGCGGCGCGGCTCGCGAGCGCTGCATCCCACACCCGGGAACGTCGGGACCGCTTTTCGACTTCGAGGCGCTGTCGGGCCGTCTGATGCATCGCGCTCAGGTGCGGGATTTCGGCACGCACCTCTCGCTGGTGGCGTCTCACACGATCGATGTTGACGCTGCGGGTGTGGGCGCTCTCGGTCGCGCCGGCGTCCGCTGGTACGAGCTGCGCAGTATGGATCGCGGGGCGACGTGGTCGCTTCACCAACAAGGGTCGCACGGACCGTCCGACGGCCTCCATCGTTGGATGCCCAGCATCGCGATGAATCCCCGTGGCGACATCGGACTCGGATTCATCGTCTCGAACAGCACGACAAACCCGGAGATCCGGGTGACGGGACAGTCGGCCGGAAGTGGCGGAAACCGGCCGCAGACGGGTGCACCCGGCGTGCTCAACGTCGGCGAAGCCTCCTGCCGGGCCGGTGACGGAGGTACCGGCTGGGGCGGACGATCCGGTGACTACAGCGCCACGAGCGTGGATCCGACGAGCGGCAGCTTCTGGCACACGAACGAATTCAGTGGCGCCGCAGGTTCCTGGGGCACGGCCGTCTGCGAGTTCGTGCTGCCCGGCCCGGGCGTGTACGTGCTCGATGGTTTCGGTGGCCTCCACAGCGGTGGCGGCGCTCCGATGCTGAATTCCCCCACTCCCTACTTCGGCTTCGATGTTGCCCGCGACATGGAGCTGGGCTCCCTGGGCTTCTACGTGTTGGACGGGTTCGGCGGCCTCCACAGCGGAGGCGGCGCGTTTCCGATGAATCCGGGGCCGCCGTATTTCGGCTTCGACGCCGGAGTTGATCTCGAGCTCGCATCCAGCGGCTTTTACGTGCTCGACATATTCGGTGGCGTCCACGCCGGCGGCGGTGCTCCCGTGTTGAGCCCGGGGACGCCGTACTTCGGCTTCGACGCGGCGCGCGATCTGGAGCTCGCGCCCACCGGCTTCTACGTCTTCGACGCGTGGGGTGGTCTGCACACGGGCGGTGGCGCCCCGTTGTTGAGCCCGCTGCCGCCCTATTTCGGCTTCGACGCTTCAGAGGATATCGAGTTGACGGTCAGCGGCCTGTACGCGCTCGATTCGTTCGGCGGCGTGCACGCGGTCGGCGGAGCACCCGCGCTCGGCTCGCCGCCGCCGTACTTCGGTTTCGATATCGCACGCGACATGGAGCTCGCCGGGTCGGGGTTGTACATCCTGGATGGGTCCGGCGTCGTTCATGCCGCGAACGGTGCCGCAGCAATCACCCCGGCGCCGACGTACTTCGGGTTCGACATCGCCAAGGACCTGGAGATTCGCTGACGCTGACCGCGCCGCCCACAGGATCTGGAGGTCCGCTGACGCGCCGCCCCGCCGACGCGACGCCCAGAGGACCTGGAGATCCGCCGGCGCGCCGCCCAAGGAGGTGGAAGACGTGGAAACTGAGCGCCGCATCGAGTGGAACATGCGTGGCTTGGCGCTGTTTCGCTGGGTCGTAGTGGTTGTGGTGGGCGCCGTGTTCGTCGGGGTTGGTTACTCCCTGTTTCCCGAGCTCGACCCCCGACCGGCGACCACGACGTTGCTGACAACCGGCCAGCTGGTGCTGCTCGGAGTGGGCGTTGTCGCCGGCCTGATCGCCTGGGCGATGGTCGCCACCAAAGCCGCGCGCCGCTTTGGTGACGCCGCGCTCGAGCTGGAGACCGTACCTGTCCCGCTTGGCCGGCGACTCGAGGGGCAGATCCGAGCGCACGCCACGCTGGCGCCCGATGAGGCTCTGAACCTGATCCTGCAGTGCTGGGCGAAAGAAACATCGGGCGGCGAGTCCGGCGGGGGAAGCCGCGTGAGATGGGGGTCCGAGCAGCTCCTGACTCCGGCCGACGTCGAGCAGAAAGACGGTGTCCTCGTCGTCCCGGTCGACCTCGCCGTACCCAACGACAAACCGCCCACCGGGGAGAGCCGCCGGGAGGAGTTCTGGTGGACGCTGAGCCTCTCGCTAGAGCCGCGCTCAGGCTACAAGCCCGAGTTCCAGGTGCCCGTCCTGCGCACCGCGGAGAGCCCGCCGGAGCCCGAGCGAGAGCCGGAGCCGGCGATCGGAATCGTCGGGGTGATGCAAAAGGTCGGCGAATTCGTCGAGCTTGCCAACGACGGCACCCTGGCTGCCGCCGCAGCCACCTGGCACCAGGAGCCGCCGATGCCCCGCCCGCCCCACGCCAGGATCGACGTGAGACAACGCCGCGGAGGCGGCGTCGACGTCGAGTTGCCCAAGACCAAGGTCGGCATGGTGTTCGCCTTCTGGTTCCTGCTCACGCTGCCGTTGTGGATTACGCTGCCGACCCGGAGCTTTGCCGCGCTGGACATAATTATCGACCCTCCGGCCATCGCCTACCTGCTCTATCTCGGCCTCGGCTTCGGCATCCCGTTCCTCATGACCGCCCTGGCTGCTTCCTCCCTGGCCTGGCAGAAAGTCCGTCTGCGGGTCGGACCCGATGGCGTCACAGTCCAGCGCCGCCTCGGGCGCCGCACGTATCCGCCGGGGAAGTTCACTACCGCATCGGCACGCGGCAACACCAACGACGGCTGGTCGGTGGGCCTGGAGAAATCCGAGACCGCGTTCCTCGGCGGCCTCCAGGTGGCGAGCCCGCGGACCGAGTCCGAAGCCCGGTGGCTGGCGGCTGAGCTTCGCCAAGCGCTGGGCGGAGGGGCGGCCGGCTAGTGTCCCGCGCGGGACACTCGGCGCGCCCCGCGGCCGCTGAATGATCGCCCGGGGATCACCGTGCGAGTTTCGAGCCTTCGGGTTGCCCGCGGGGCCTCCTTATTCTTGACAAAGTCCAGAATTGGCCTCATGCTGAGCTCATGTCCGACGACCCCGCCGATCTGCTTCGCGAACACGGTGTCCAGGTAACAGCCCAGCGCCTGGCCGTTTTGCGGGCATTGTCGGTTCGACCGCACGCCACGGCCCAGGACGTCGCCGAGTTCGTGCGGGGCGAAATCGGTGCCATCTCGCGCCAGGCGGTGTACGACGCCCTCGGGATTCTGGCGGACAAGGGTCTCATCCGGTGCATACAGCCCGCCGGGTCGCCGGCCCGCTACGAAGACCGGGTGGGCGACAACCACCACCATCTCATCTGCCGCTCTTGCGGCGAGATGGTCGACGTCGACTGCGCGGTCGGCGTCACGCCCTGCCTGACCGCCGCCGACGACTTGGGTTACGAGATCGACGAAGCCGAGGTGGTGTACTGGGGCCGCTGTCCCGAATGTATCGAATGAACCCGGTTCCGGCCGGGGAGCAACCAGCGATCTGGATCAAACAGCAACCATCTTGATCAAACACCAGGAGGAGCAAGTGTCAGACGCAGTGAGCAAATGCCCCATGTCGGGCGCGAACACCACGATGGGGGCCCGGTCGAACCAGGACTGGTGGCCGAACCAACTGAACCTGAAGGTCCTCCATCAGCACTCTTCGTTGTCCGACCCCATGGGCGAGGAGTTCAACTACGCCGAGGAGTTCAAGACGCTCGACCTCGATGGTGTGAAGAAGGACATCGGGGAGATCATGACGACGTCGCAGGACTGGTGGCCGGCCGACTACGGCCACTACGGGCCGCTCTTCATCCGCATGGCCTGGCACGCCGCGGGCACCTACCGGACCAGCGACGGCCGCGGCGGCGGCGGCAACGGTTACCAGCGCTTCGCGCCCACCAACAGTTGGCCCGACAACGCCAACCTCGACAAGGCCCGCCGCCTGCTCTGGCCTGTCAAACAGAAGTACGGAAGCAAGATCTCGTGGGGAGACCTGATGATCCTCGCCGGCAACTGCGCCCTGGAGTCGATGGGCCTGAAGACCTTCGGCTTCGCCGGCGGGCGCGAGGACGTGTGGGAGCCCGACGACGTCACCTACTGGGGTGCCGAGGCCGAGTGGCTCGGCGACGAGCGCTACCGCGGCGACCGGGAGCTCGACAAACCGTTCGGCGCCGTGCAGATGGGCCTCATCTACGTGAACCCCGAGGGGCCCAACGGCGAGCCGAGCGCGCTGAAGGCGGCCAAGGACATCCGTGAGACGTTCGCACGCATGGCGATGAACGACGAGGAGACCGTTGCTCTCATTGCCGGCGGACACACGTTCGGCAAGTGCCATGGTGCCGTCGAGGAGCAGTACGTCGGTGCCGATCCCGAAGGTGCTCCCATCGAGGAGCAAGGCCTCGGCTGGAAGAACAGCTCCGGCAGCGGCACGGGCGTCGACGCCTACACCAGCGGGTTGGAGGGCGCCTGGACCCCCACCCCGGTGACTTGGGACAACAGCTTCTTCGAGACCCTGTTCGCCTACGACTGGGATCTGACCATGAGCCCCGCCGGCGCGCAGCAGTGGATTCCGACGGATCCCGCCGCGGCAGACGCCGTGCCGGACGCCCACGATCCGTCGAAGACGCACGCCCCGATCATGCTCACGACGGACCTCGCACTGAGAATGGACCCGATCTACGGACCCATCTCACGGCGCTTCCTGGAGAACCCGGACGAGTTCGCGGACGCCTTCGCCCGCGCGTGGTTCAAGCTGACCCACCGCGACATGGGGCCCGTCTCGCGCTATCTCGGCCCGGAGGTCCCCGACGAGGAACTGCTGTGGCAGGATCCCGTCCCGGCCGTCGATCATGAGCCGATCGACGAGCAGGACATCGAAGCCCTCAAGGACAAGATCCTCGCCTCGGAACTGTCCGTTTCCCAGCTGGTGGCAACCGCCTGGGCATCGGCGGCCACGTTCCGCGGCACGGACAAGCGAGGAGGGGCGAACGGGGCGCGCATTCGCCTGGCACCGCAGAAGGACTGGAAGGTCAACAACCCGGCCGAGCTGGCGCAGGTGCTGCAGGCCCTGGAGGGAATCCAAGCGGACTTCAACAGCTCGCAGTCCGGCGGCAAGTCAGTCTCGCTCGCGGACGTGATCGTTCTGGGCGGGTGTGCCGCGGTCGAACGAGCGGCGAAGAACGCCGGGCACGACGTTCAGGTTCCCTTCTCGCCGGGGCGTGCGGATGCGTCCCAGGAGCAGACCGACGTGGAGTCCGTCGCCGTGCTCGAACCGACCGCAGATGGCTTCCGCAATTACCTGGCGGAAGGCGACGAGAAGTCGGCAGCAGAGCTGTTGGTCGATCGCGCGTGCCTGCTGACGCTGACCGCTCCCGAGATGACGGTGCTCGTCGGCGGCATGCGCGCGCTCAACGCGAACACCGGCCGATCCGAGCTCGGCGTTTTCACCGAGCGGCCCGAGTCGTTGACGCCTGACTTCTTCGTCAACCTGCTCGACATGAACACCGAGTGGCAGCCGTCTGCCGAAGGCGTTTTCGAAGGACGTGATCGCGCGACGGGCGAGGTCAAGTGGACCGGCACCGCCGCCGACCTCGTCTTCGGTTCGAACTCGCAGCTCAGAGCCGTCGGCGAAGTCTACGCGTGTGCGGGCGGGCAGGAGGCATTCGTGCGGGACTTCGTGGCCGCTTGGGACAAGGTCATGAATCTCGATCGTTTCGACCTTGCCTGAGCAGAGCAGCTAGGTCTACTCGCAAGCGTTCGGAGTCCATGGTTTGGTGGCCGGCTCCTTTGAACCGGTCACCAAACCACTCCGTTCGCACATCGGAAGAGTAAGCCGTCAGAAGCGGAAGTCCGCCGGGTCCACACCCTGCCGAATCAAGAATCGCTTGAACTCATCGCGTTTCTTGTCGAATCCCGGCACGCGTCGGTATTCGTTGCAGGAGTCCTTCATGTCGCGGATGCTGAACGTGTTGACCCAGGCGAAGTTCCTCCTCGGAGGTCGCCCGAGGGCGATTTCTTCTTCCACCTGCCGGGCGAGGCCGAAGAACAGGAACGCCATCACGACGAAGACGACGGTGGCGATGGCGGTGGCGAATCGCGTGACCGGCGATCCCAGGCCGTCGATCAGGCGTGACCTCGGTGTCGTCGCCGTCCGCCGATGCAGCGCCGCAAACGATGCCTGCAGGATGATCGCGGCAACAGACAGCACGGCGGCGGCCGCGAGGCCCGCCAGCCCGAGCGACCCGCTTTCCGAGATGGGCCGTTCGCTGATTCGGAGCGCCATGTAGGTGATCCACAGCGCGACCATCGCACAACCCGCTGCGTTGAAGATGGCGACACCGACCGCGGAACGGCGAATGAGCCGGCGGTTAACGGTGACAATCACCATCGCCGCGATAGCGGCGGTGAGCGCCGTCCACCCCCCCAAAGCGCGAAAGGCGTATTGCTGCGCGCTCAGCATCTCGGCGAAGGTGTGAAACCTGGAGGAGCCTTCGAGCAGAAGCAGGAACGACCAGAAACAACAGGCGAAGGTAACCGCGCAGATCGCCGCGAAGAGCCGCGGCCGTGTCTTGCGGGTCCGCCGCAGGACGATGACGAAGGGCGGAATCACCACCGTAGTGGCCAGCGCCATACCGCGCATCCCGAACGTTGCGTTGCCGAGCCACCAGACGACCCAGGCAGCCTGAAAGAAGAGGTTGACGATGAGGGCCACCGCACCGAGCGCAAAGAAGAGGCGCTGCTCGGCGCGGCCGGGGGCCGCAATCATCGCCAGCAGAGCGACGAAAGCGAGACCGTAAAAGGGGTGGTGGCTCAGCAGGCCATGTAGGGGGTGGATCACCACCGCGGCCAGCTCCGGCTCACGGAAGTTGAAGCTGTCGAACTGCTCATCGCCGAAAATGTAGGACGACTGCAGCGGTGAGCCGGTCATCCAACGGTTCGTCAGTGCTGTCTGGGTCAGCCCGACAACGACGGGCAGCGCGAACACTACGAAGATGGCGGTGAGACGGGCGGGCGGTAGGCGGCGGCGGTGAGCCCGCCACGCCAGCACAAGAACGCTCGGTACGGCGTAGATCGCCCAGTACGACTTGATGGTCACCAGGAAACCGATCGCCAGCCCCGCGATCAGTGCCTGGAGCAACCGTGGCTCGTCCTCTTCGACGACCAACCACACCAGCACGGCCGCGCATGCCAGGGCCAGCGACTCGGATGCATGCGTGTTCGAAAAGTACCCCGCGTGAGTGCCGAGAGCCGTAGCGCCGGCGCAGAAGATGGTCAGCGAGAGACTCCTGTCCGACAGCGTCCAGATCACCCGCAGCATGGCCGCCCAGAAGAGGAGGGCGGCCAGCCATCCCGTCACCATCGCGCTGAGCCGAAGGTCGCCGAGTGGTTGCAGGAAGAAGTTGCCCGTGGCGTACACGAAACCGCTGCCGTGGGACCACATCATGATCGGGACGCCGAGCGGAGAGATCGTGTATGTGGCCGCATCCCAGAGGTCGCCTTCGACGGCGGAATTCGCCCAATCGGCATAGCGGGAGAAATCGGCGCCGGGCCACGAAGAGGCCAGCATCAGCGTCGCGAAGATGATCAGCAGGGCATGGTTGCCGACGGATACCGGGCGTCCCGCACCGGCTTTCGCTCCGCCCTCGGCCGGCGGTACGGTGGCCGGTTGCGGCTCCCGGAACATCACCGGATGTATCCGAGGTTGCGCAAGCGCTCCAGTACGGCGGGGTCGACTTCGCCGATGTCCTGCGCCGCGAGGCGGGCCTGCGCGGCGAGAGCCAACCACTCGACCTGCTGAGCGACCATGCGGGTGCGCCGCTCGACAAGTTTCCCGGCGAGGTTGCGCCGCTCGCCGCGGTCGTTGAGCAGATCGAAAAGATAGTGGCGATCGCCTGCTCCCTCCCGCGACACGGTGATCAACTTGTGTCCCTCATCGATGATCGCCGTGCCGTTCTCGAGAGACGCGAACAGTGACCGCGGTGCGGACGGGGCCGTGAGCATCTGGCGCAGGCTACGCCCTTGGGTCACCTCCATCGCGGGGGTCCCTGCTACATCGAGGAGGGTAGCCGGAATATCGACGACGCTGACGAACTCGCCGACGCGCCTGCCTGCGCCCTCGGCCCGTGGCAACTTGACGATCAACGGCACGTCGAGAGTGGTGCCGTAGAGGTTCTTCTCGTGTCCCTTCTCGCCGTGCTCGAAGAACTCGTCGCCATGGTCGGCCGTAAGCACGACGAGCGTATCGTCCCACAGGCCGCGGGCCCGCAGCTCGTCGAATAGCAAGCCCAGGTACCCGTCGGTGTAGGCGATTTCTCCGTCATAGAGGGCGACGACGTGCCGCAGGTCCCTCGGCGCCATCCCGAGCCGTATGTCGTCGTTCCAGTAGAAATTCAATGACGTGATCGTTCCCTCGTAGTCCGGGTCAAACATCGTGTCGTAGGGCGCGGGGGGAGCGTAGTCGTAGTGGACGTCCCAGTAGTGAACGAAGAGGAAGAACGGTCCACTCCCGACGGCATCGAGCGCTTCGACGGCCCTCCGGTGCACCTCGGGTGAAGTCGTTCCCCAGTGCGAATCGTCGGCGTTCTCCGACCGATGGTCGAAGACACCGGCGACGTCGTCGTATACGTCCCACCCTTGGTCGAAGCCGAACGCCGCATTGAGGTACGGCGCGGCCACCACCGCTCGCGTCGCGTAGCCGGCGTCACGAAACGCCTCTGATACCAGCACGGCGACGTCAGGGATCCGATCCCCGTCGCGCTGTACGCCGTGAGCCTCGGGGTAGAGCCCGGTCAACATCGAGGCATGAGCCGGGAGCGTCCAGGTCGTCGTGCTCAGGGCGCGCTCGAAGACGATCCCCTCCGCGGCGAGCGCATCGATATGCGGGCTGATCCCGGCGCGCTCGTAGCCGTAGGTACCGAGGTGATCCGGGCGCAGACTGTCGATCGAGACCAGAACGACGTTGCTCGAGGGTGCTGCGGAACAGGCCGGCGCCACGACGACGAACGCTCCGTAGAGCAGCGCCGAGCCAACCCGGCGTCGTCTGTTTGACTCTCTCAAGGTACTTCCGAGGAGGGGAAACGTGGGTCCGACCCACCGACGAGTATGGCTGTCCGAGAGGTCAAAGGCCAGGCAGGCGGCGAAGGCCTCTTGCTCCCACACCAACGAGATCTCGTCTTCGGTTCGAACTCGCAGCTACGAGCCGTCGCGGAGGTCTACGCGTGTGACGACTCGCAGGAGGAGGCGCGCCAGCGCATCCGCCGGCGTGACGATCTCGACACCCTGGACCGTCTTCCCGTACAGGTGACCGAAGTGCGTACGGTCGCCCGTGACCAGCAGACCAACTCGCGCCTGGATGGCAGCGGCCAGAATCGGCGCGTCTTGTGGCGGAAGCCCAAGCCGGGCTGCCTCTTCCGCCATCGAAGGGGTGGCTTCGGCCGTCCGCGAAAGCCGGGCGATCAGACCTTCGAGTTCCGTCAGGCGGCCCGGGTACTTCAACTCGATGTTTCGCTCCGCCTCGGCAATTGCGTGAGGTGAGGCGCAAAGAGTCCCTGGCGTACTCGAAGCGAGATCGAAGAGCGCTCGGGCTCTGCCGGCGGGACTGAGCGCGGCACTGAACAGGACGTTAGCGTCGAGAAAGAGCCGCATCTAATCACGCCGGGCGGCGACTTTCTCGGCTTCCTCGGGGCTTATCTTGTCCGCCTCTGCGAATTCCGCCACGCGAGCGTCGCTGTACACCTCGAGCGGGTAGACACCGACCTGGCGCAACAGGATCGACCCGTCGTCGGTGACGTCGACAGCGAGCAGCGCCTCGCCTTCGATACCGAGACGGTTGAGGATCGACTTGGGGATCGAGAGCTGGCCTTTCTTACCGAGTTTCGCGAGTTCCATGTGGGAATAGTACCAGAATCCGGAATACCGGAAAAAGGGAAACTGTGCGGAGCGGGAATGCATTTCGGCACCTGTGAGACTTCCTCGTGGCCTTTCCGGGTTCCTTGGTACAGTTTTCGAATCTCGGCGCCGACCCGGCCAGTGAAGAGCGGGTGGCGAATCGACTCCGGCGATGTCAGCGCTGCTCGCGATCCTCAGGACGTCATGGAACAAGTCTCGTTCGTACCCGGTCTTCCGTCGCGCGGGATCTTGTCGCGCGTGGGACTGACAGCGTTGGGATTCGTGGCCGCCCTCACCGCCGGCGCCCATCTCGCGCAAGCGCAAGAGCAAGCCCACGCTCAAGAGCAGCGGCCAGCCGCCACTCTGCGCATCGAGGTCGTCGCCGCGGGGCAGCCGCTGGCCGGAGCAACGGTGCAGGTAACGGACCAGGAGCATCTCACCGACGAAGACGGCCTCGTCGTCGTGCAGGTTGCCGCAGGTTCGGTCCACGTGGTGGTGCGACGGGACGGGTTCGTCGATGCAGATCTCACCGTCGATCTCGAGCCGCTGGAGGACCGGCAGGTGTCCGTCGATCTGGTCCCGGCCGTCGACGAGGAGGTCGTCGTGGTCGAGAGTACCCGCACCGGCGGCCGGATCGAGGACCAGCCGATGCGCGTCGAGGTGCTCGAACGGGAGGAGATCGAGGAGAAGATGATGATGACGCCCGGCGACATCGTCATGATGCTCAACGAGATGGGCGGCCTCCGGGTGCAAACGACATCGCCGTCGATGGGCTCGGCCAGCTTGCGCATCCAGGGAATGCGCGGCCGCTACACGCGCTTCTTCTCCGACGGGTTGCCCCTGTTCGGGGAGATGCCTGGTGGGCTCGGCTTGTTGCAGATCCCGCCGATGGATCTGGGACACGTCGAGGTCATCAAGGGAGTCTCCTCGGCGCTGTACGGCGCCGGGGCGATGGGCGGCGTCGTCAATCTCGTGGCGCGGCGTCCGGGGAGCTCCGGCGAGCATGAGTTCTTGATCAACCAGTCGACGCTCGGGGCCACCGACGCGATTCTGTGGTCCGCATCGCCGATCGGTGAGCGGGGAGGTGTCTCGCTGCTCGCCGGGCTGCACCGGCAGAGCCGAACCGATGTCGACGGCGACGGATGGGCCGACCTGCCCGAGTACAAGCGGGCGGTTGCGCGGCCGCGATTCTACTGGAACGGAGAGGGCGGGGGATCGGCGTTCGGCACCGTCGGCGTGACCTACGAGCAGCGTACCGGCGGCACGGTCGCCGGGGCGGTGTTGCCGGAAACCGGATTTCCGTACACCGAGGCCCTCGAGACCACGCGATTCGACGGCGGAGTTGTAGGTCAAACGATCGTTGCGGACAACTACGTCGTGACGGGTCGCGCCGCCGTGGTAGGCCAGTGGCATGACCACACGTTCGGCGAGGTGCGCGAGCGCGACCGGCACGCCACCGCGTTCGGCGAGGGGGCGATTCGCGGCGCCACCGGGCGCCATACGTGGGTGGCGGGAGCGGCTGTCGAGATCGACAACTACGATCCGGTCGACGTGCCGCGGTTCGCCTACAACTTCGTCAAGCCCGGCATCTTCGTTCAGGACGACATCGATGTGCGCGAGTGGCTGTCGCTCTCGCTCAGCGGCCGGCTCGACTGGCACAGCGAGTACGGCACCTTTTTCAGCCCGCGTGTCTCGGCGCTTTTCCGCCGCGGTGGCTTCACCAGCCGTGCTTCCTTCGGCACCGGGTTTTTCGGACCCACGCCGCTTACGGAAGAGACCGAGGCCGCGGGCCTGACGCGGTTGAGGATCCGGCGGCCTCTCGTCGCCGAGCGCGGCCGCAGCGCCGCCGTAGATGTCGGTTACGACACCGGAATCGTCGCCTCCACACTCACCTTCTTCGCCTCGCGCATCGAGGATCCCGTGATCGTCGAGCGAGAGGAACGCTATCTGCTTCGCAACCTCGACGGTTTCACCGACAACCGCGGCGTGGAGTTGCTGGTGACCGCGCGCCGCGCGCCGTTCTCGATTACCGGAAGCTACACGTATGTGGACGCTCGCGATAAGGGGTTCGACGTGGATCGCCCTGTGTCGTTGACGCCGCGCCACAGCGCCGGGCTCGTGGCGATGGCGGAAGACGAGGACTGGGGCCGCGTCGGGGTCGAGCTGTACTACACCGGCCGCCAAAGCCTGGAGGCGGACCCCTACCGCGAGGTAAGCGAGTCTTATTTGATCCTGGGCCTGCTGGTCGAGAAGAAGCTCGGCTCGTTCGCGATCTTCGTCAACGGCGAGAACCTCACCAACGTGCGCCAATCGTCCTGGGGCCCCATCCTGCGACCGGAGCGCGGTGTCGACGGCCGCTGGACCGTCGATGCGTGGGCGCCGTTGGAGGGCCGGGTGATCAACGGCGGCGTGCGGGTGTTCTTCTGAGCGCGCTGCCCTTTTACCGCCAGATCACCAGATAACTCGCCGCGATGATCTGATAGTCCCCGCCCGATTCGGTCACCACGCCCTTGCTGTAGCTGGCGTGCAGGGCTTGGCCCGGCTTGAAGGGGTAGGTCAAAGCGACGCCGATGCGGGCATTACGTTGCAGATCGCCGCGCTTTGTGCCGCCGACGGTAGTACGACCTCCGGCGTAGTAGGTCATGTCGAAGGCCGCCCAGAAGCCGGGGCGGAATCGCTTGATGAGGTGCAGCTCGGTCGACAGGATGGGCGCTTGCTCGCGCGTCCCCAAGACGAACTCGTCGTTGTCGGTAAAGAGCCACAGGCCGGCGTCGGCCTCCAACAACCACGTGGGTCGGATGGGCCAGATCACCCCGACCGCGGGTTTCCAGCCCCAGCGGTTGGTGCCGACGTTGACAATCTTGTCGGCCTCGTAGCCGCCGGTGGGCGCCGCCACCATCAGGCTTACGCCGATAATCGTGCGTGGCGCCGCACGGAGCTGCTGAAATGCCGGCCCATCCATGGTCGGCGCCCCGAGCAAGTTCATCGCCAGCCTGACGCGCACGTCGCCGATCGCGGATAGCTCACGGCGCACGGGCTGCCCCGCGAACTCGCCCTCGCTGGTTCCTCCGGAATAGGGCAGGATGAGCTGCACGCTCGACGTGCGTCCCAGCAGCCCGAACGTCTGTTGGTAGGCGAACTGAAAGCCGTGAAGCTGCGAGTCGACACCGACAAGCGGTAGGGAAGGATCGGTGATCACGTCGCCTGAGGAGTACTGGTAGGCGAAATTGGCAACCTTGGTGCCGCTGGGGGCAGGCCAGTAGGCGCGTGGGGCGAGCTCCTGGGCGACGGCAGCGGGCGTCCAGGAAAAGGCGACGATCACGGCGAGAGCGGCGAGCTTCTCGGCGATGCCGAAGGAATCGGAGCTGGCGTCGGAACACACTTCCATGGGGCCGCATTGTATATGTCGGGAGGAGCCGGGACCGAACGTCGGGGCCACGATGGAGGACCCGCGAGACGGTCAAGCGGATTCGAATCGTCGCATTCGCGGCTAAGGGCCCCGGCGCCCGACCCGCCCGGGACGCCGGTCGACGCCGACTGTATACTCCCGAGCCATGTCCGCAGACGTCGCACCCAGTCCGCTCGATCGGTTCCTCAGGCTCTTCACCGAGGTCCGAGCCGGGGAAGGCTTCACCGCCGTCCTGTTGTCGTCCAACGTCTTCCTGCTGCTGTCGTCCTACTACATCCTCAAGCCCATCCGTGACGGATTGATCCTCGCCGGCGCCGGGGCGGAAGCGAAGGCGTACACGTCGGCTCTCCAGGTTTTGGTACTGGCCGCCGTCGTCCCGTGGTACGGCAAGCTCGCCGATCGGGTCCCGCGCCGGCGGTTGATCAACATCGTCACGCTGGTGTTCGCCGTCAGCTTCGTCGGCTTTGCCGGGGTCGTCGCCCTCGGTCTCAACATCGGTGTCGTCTTCTTCGTCTGGGTCTCGATCTTCACCGTGATGATCATTGCCCAGTTCTGGTCGTTCGCCAATGACATCTATACGCGGGAAGACGGTGAGCGGCTTTTCCCGCTGATTGTCTTCGGGCAGTCGCTCGGCGCCGTCGTCGGCACGACCTATGTGAAGGAGCTCACGGAACCGTTCGGGATTCCGAACCTGATCCTGGGCGCGGTCGCGATGCTGGTGGGCGCGTTGCTGCTCACCAACTACGTCGACAACCGCGAGCGACATCTCAAGGAAGCACACCTTCCCATCGAAGAAACGACTGCGGTGAAGACAGCGACCCGCGCGGTCAAGATCGAGCAAGCCCGCCAGATGCTGTCCCACTTCACTGGTGACTTCGAGGAGAATGACGTTCCCGGAGGCCCGGCCGATCCCGCGCGCGAGAGCGATGAGGAAGCAGACGATGGCGAGGGTCGCGGCACCGGAGCGTTCAAACTCGTGATGGGGACCCGCTACCTGCTGCTGATCGGACTTCTCATGATGTTGTTGAACTTCGTCAACACGACCGGCGGTTACATTCTCGACCGGCTCCTGGAGAGCGCTGCTGCGGAGCTGGTCGCGTCCGGTGAGGCCGGAGGGTTGAGCGAAGGCGAGTTCATGAGCGCCTACTACGGTGGGTTCTACCAGATCGTCAATCTGACCGGTCTGTTCCTCCAGCTCTTTCTGGCCTCGAGGGTCGTCAAGTATTTGGGGGTCGGTGTCGGTCTCATGATCCTGCCGCTGATTTCGCTCGGTGCGTACGGCCTGATCGGCCTCTATCCGGTGTTGAGTTACGTGCGCTGGGCAAAGACGGCCGAAAACGCCACCGACTACTCGATCAACAACACAATGCGCAACATGCTCTTCCTTCCCACCACACGCGAGCAGAAGTACAAGGCGAAGCAGGTCATCGACTCGTTCTTCTGGAGGCTCGGTGACATGGGGTCGGCCCTTCTCGTGCTCATCGGCACCACTCTGCTCGTGCTGAGCCCGAGCGGGTTTGCGGCGGTCAACATCGGCGCGGTGCTCGTCTGGCTCGTGATTGCTTACAAGATCGGCATCGAGTACAAGCGTCTGGTGGCGACCGGCGAGACGCCGCGATGAGCGCCAATTGAAGAGAATACGGTGTGCTCTTGCAGGAGGATGAAATGGGGGAACGGGCCAGAATCGACTTGATGGACGTGGAGGGGCCCGCTTGGGTGCGGCTCGAAGGTGGCGCGTTCCAGATGGGATCAGACAACGGTCCGTTGGATACGCGGCCACCCCGAGAGGTGACGGTGTCGGAGTTCCGAATCTCCCGCTTTCCGGTCACGAACACGCAGTTTGCCGCGTTCGTCAGCGAGACCGGCAGAGCCGCGCCCGAGAGCTGGCCCGGAGGGGAAGTGCCGGCGGGGAGGTCCGACCACCCGGTGACACACGTTTCATGGGGCGATGCGCAGGCATTCTGCGGCTGGCTTACCCATGCCGTGGGGGCGACAGAAGGCGCCGCGCGCCTGCCGACGGAAGCTCAGTGGGAGTTCGCCGCCCGCGGCGCCGAGGGACGCGAGCACCCCTGGGGAGACGACGAACCGACCCCCGAGCGTGCGAACTATCAGGAAAGCCTCATCGAGCACACGACGCGAGTCGGCTCGTATCCGGGCGGCGCCACGCCCGAAGGCGTCCACGATGTCGCGGGCAACGTCCGGCAATGGTGTCTTGACTGGTACGGCGACTACGGGGGCGACGGGCCGCGGCAAGACCCCGCCGGCCCGGAAGAGGGCAAGGAGCGCGCGTTGCGCGGGGGCTCGTACATCGACGCGCCCGGGACCCTGCGAGCCTCGTATCGCTTCATGATCGATCCCGACAGCCGCTTCGGCTTCGTGGGGTTTCGCGTCGCGTGGTCGTGACCTGAGCCCCTGAAAACCGATCCCGACGTATCTCGCGATTCGGGTCGAGGAACCGATTCGATCTTGGGCTGCAGTTGGGAGTTGAGCCTGGGGGTGTACCAGTTCCGGGTTATCGCCGGGCAGCCCCGTTGGCCCCGGCGAATGTGCTCGCGAGCACACGCGGGAGCGACGAGGTGCGAAAGAACGGACGCGCGCCCGCGCCGAGCTCCCTTTCGGTGGCCAGGCTCTTGGCAAACGAGACGTTGGTGGTGATCGCGATGACGATCCCGTGCTCGGGAAGTGTCACGAACGAGGTCGTTCCGCCGACCGAGCTACCTTCGTGGCCGAACACCGTCGTCGGTTCGGATCCCGGCGCGATCGAGACCTCACGCACGAACCAGCCGAGCCCGTGTCCGGTCGATTCCCCGGAGTCGAGCTCGAGCGGCGTCCGCAGCGTCTGGAGCGTCTCGGCCTGCAGCAAGCGTCCTTCGAGCATCGCGAGACCGAACCGCGCGACGTCGGTCGGGGTCGACAGGAGTGAGCCGGCCCCCTGGACACAGGTGTTTTCGGCGTCCTTTCGTAGGGCGCCCTCGACGCCGAGGCTCGGATCACGGGCCATACTCGGCCAATAGAAGCTCGTGAGGTGAGTCGCGGGCCCTGCGGGGTCATCGAGAACGGTGTCGCGCATCTGCAGCGGGTCGAAAACCTCGCGCTGCATGAAGTCGAGAAACGGCTCGTCGGCGGCGGCCTCGACAACCGCTCCCACCAGCGTCCAGCCGTAGGGCGAGTACCGGTACCGCGTACCGGGCACGAAGAGCAGCGGATCGCCGGCGAATAGCTCCAGCCCGTCGAGTGCGGTGGCGCAGTGGTGCCGCATGTACATCAACTCTTCATCGTCGGTGTACTGGCGCACTCCGGCGACATGTCCCATCAGTTGGCGCGTGGTGACGGGCCACTGTTTTTCGGGAAAGCTCCGCACGTAGTCTTGAACCGGCGCGTCGAGATCGAGCAGCCCGCGCTCGTTCATCAGGCCGACGGCCGTGGCGGTCATCGGCATGGCGGCGCTGCCGATGCGAAATCGGGTCTTCGGTGTCACCGGCGTTCGCTCGTCGATATCCGCATAGCCGAAGCCCTCGGCCCACACGACCTCTCCACCCACCGCCACAGCGAGCGACAGACCGGGCAGGTTCTCCTCGACCATGAAGTCGCGAACGAGAGGACGTGCCTGCTCGACCGCGTCGATGTATGCCGGGTCGGGCGGCTCGTCGATGTGCGACGGCACCGCGGAAGCGTCGTCGCCGTGCACGATGGTGCAGGCGGCGAAGAGAGGGGTCGCCAGCAGGAGAAACGCGGCTGGCAGAAGCGGAAGGACGCGGCCGAGGCGAGCTGTTGGGTTATTCATGCAAGGTACTTTGTCATGTAAAGTATATGGAGTCAAGCATCCTCGCGCCTCGCTCCGCCGGTGCCGCCCGGCCCTTGCCCGCGCCGTGTTCCTGAGATATCACGTCGTATGAAGCCGGGGTCAGGTCAGCTCATTTCTGAAGAGGAGGTGGATCCTTGAAGCTCATGAACACTTTGGCGGCTCTCTGTCTGTTGTTTCATGGCCCCGGCCTGCCGGCGAGCGACGTCGATCCATCGCTCTACCAAGACCTCCGCTATCGCCTCATCGGGCCTTTTCGCGCCAGCCGCACCGTCGGCGGGGTCGGCGTTCCGAGTCAGCCGAACGTCTTCTATGCCGGCGTCCACACCGGCGGGGTTTGGAAGACCGACGACTACGGCCGCACGTGGGAACCGATCTTCGACGATGCACCTACCGGGTCCGTGGGAGACATAGCCGTGAGCCCGTCTCATCCGGACATTCTCTACGTCGGCACCGGCGAGGGCTTGCACCGGCCCGACCTCGGCGTCGGCGACGGGATCTTCAAATCCACCGACGGCGGCGACTCGTGGCGGCATGTCGGACTCGGGGACGTCCAGCAGGTGGGCCGCCTTATCGTTCACCCGACGGACCCCGACATCGTGTTCGTGGCGGGCCTCGGCCATCCGTATGGGCCGAACGAGGAGCGCGGCGTGTTCCGAACGATCGATGGAGGCGAGAGCTGGGAAAAGGTCCTCTATATCGATCACAACACGGGCGCCATCACCGTCGAAATGGATCCCTCGAATCCGCAAACCCTGTTCGCCGCCTTGTGGGAGCATCGGGTGGCTCCGTGGGAAAACGGACGTTTCTCAGGTCTCAACACGGGCATCTACAAGTCGACGGACGGCGGCTCCACGTGGCGGCACTTGACCGGAGGGCTACCTCCCGCCAGCGATGGTCTGGGAGCTATTGGTATCGGCATTGCCCCAAGCGACTCCAATCGCATCTATGCCACGGTCACGG
>CAYSHI010000258.1:0-15501 GCA_964430745.1 uncultured Acidobacteriota bacterium
AGCAGGACCTCGCATCGTCGGCCCATGTGATGACCCCGTGGCCGCCCATGACCACGCCCTTGAGCCCGGTGCTCTCTTGAAATCGCTCCCGAATCCTGAGCCCGAGGTCAAAGCCGGGACGCTGCCAGGGCACCCAGCCTAGTTCGCCTGCGAAGATCTCCCGGGTCAGCCGTTCGCCATCTTTGGCCGCCGCGAAGGCGATGAGAGCATCCGGGTGAAGGTGGTCGATATGCACCTTGTCGACAAAGCAATGCAGGGGCGTGTCGATGCTGGCGGCCCGTGGGTTGAGGTTGAAGGTGCAGTGCGGCAGGTAAGCCACCATCTCGTCCTCGAGCTCGAGGCCGCGATAGACCCCTTCCAGAGCGAGTAGCCGCGATTGATAGAGGGTCGCGAAACCTCTCAGCCCCATGCTGCCCAGGTCGCCGCCGGAGCCCTTGACCCACAGCACCTGCACGCCCTCTCCGCTCACCGGATCCTGCATCATCACCTTGGCCGAGGTATTCCCCCCGCCGAAGTTGGTGATCTTGAGGTCAGACCCCAGCAGGTTGGAACGGTAGAGCAGCAGCTCCTGCGGGGCGAAACCCCGGCAGTCCTCGTCGTTCCATCGATTGGGTACGGTGCCGTTCATTGCAGCTCCCGTGCTTGCAGCTCCCCTGATTGCGGCCCGCGTCCTCGCGGTTCCCGTGAATGCAACCCGCGTGCTTGCGATTCCCGTGATTGCAGTCCCGGCGCGCGGCCGGCTGGCGCTCACGATGAGTCAGGTCGGACAATCCGAAAGAGTTTACGCGCTGCGGCCCATCGGCCCGCATCTCGCGGCTCGAAAGCGCGCAGGTTCGAGCTGCCGGCAACGAAGCTACGGGCCGCGGAGTGATCCGAGAGAGCATGATCCGCGATGGCCTGCACCACGATGTTGCCGATGGCGGTGGCCTCCACCGGGCCGGCTCTCACCGCGAGGCCGGTGGCGTTGGCCAGGGCCTGGTTGAGGAAATCGTTGCGGCTGCCCCCGCCGATGACGTGGATGCCCTGAACCTTCTGCGAGGTGACCGCCGCCAGGTCATCGACGACCTGGGCGCAGCGCAACGCCAGCGATTCGAGAATCAGGCGGGCAAAGTCGACCGGTGAGCTCGGTATCGGCAGCGCACGCTCTGCCAGATAGGAGCTGATTTCCTCGACCATGTTGTCGGGATTCAGGAAGCGCCTGTCGTCGACGTCGATGTGCACATCACCGATTGCATCGCCCCGCAGCCCGCCGAGAAGCTCTTCGTGGGAGAGCCCGATGCCTTCTGATTCCCAAACGCGCCGGCAGGACTCGAGCAGCCAGAGTCCCATCACGTTCTTCAGCAGGCGGTTGGTGCCGTAGACGCCGGCTTCGTTGGTGACGTTGCGGCGCCGAGCCTCGTCGCTGAGAACCGGCCCCGAGGTTTCAACACCCAACAGCGACCAGGTGCCCGACGAGAGAAACGCCCAGCCGCGACCGAGTGGCGTACCGGCCACCGCGCTGGCGGTGTCGTGGGTGGCGGGCGCGACGACCTCGAGCCGGCTCAGGCCGGTGGAGGCTCGGTGCTCGGGCAGCAGGCGGCCGAGCCGCGTGCCGGGCTGGGACAGTGGCGGCATGATCTCCGGAGCCACGCCGACCGCGCGCAGCATCTCGGCGTCCCACTCTCTTGTCCTGGCGTGCAGCAACTGGGTGGTCGAAGCGTTGGTGACCTCCCCGGTGGAGACCCCCGATAGGTGACGATGGATGAGATCGGGGATCATCAGCAGACGCTTCGCTCGCGGGGGCCACTCCCCTGCCCCGACCTGCGCCAAGATCTGCACCGACGTGTTGATCGGCATGAGCTGGACGCCCGTGTCGGTATAGATCTGCTGCGCGGACAGCTTCTCGAGCAGCGCTTCGAGCATGCCGTCGGTCCTCGCGTCCCGATAGCACACCGGGTTTTCGATCAAGGTCCCCCGGTCGTCGAGGAGGCCGTAATCAACACCCCAGCCATCGACGCCGACACTGCGGACCTCAGCGGGATCGACAAGTTGCTGCCGGCCCGCGGCATGCATCCCGGACATGACCTCGGCCAGCAAGCCGTCGAGCACCCAGCGCTCGTGCCCGTCTTCGAACACCACGGGCTGGGAAAAACGATGCAGCTCCTCCAGGTCGAGCCGACCCCCGCTCAAACGTCCCAAAATCACGCGCCCACTGCCCGCGCCGAGATCGACGGCCACATAGGCGCGCGCTCCCCCCGACGACGCAGCGGGTTGCCGCTGCGCGACACTTTCGTCTGCCCGTGGTGTGTTCATTCCGGCTTCTGGTGGAAGGAAAGGCCGCGACATTGTAAACACGCCATGGAAGTGCTAATTGATAATCGCATTGACAATTAGCACCATGGATACGATTCTTTCCGCATGATCAAGAGAGTCCTCGAGAGTCGACTCCGCGCGCTGTCAAGGAAATTCCCGGTGGTGACCGTGACGGGCCCGCGGCAATCGGGCAAGACCACGCTTTGCAGGGCCGTGTTCGCCGACAAGCCCTATGTGTCGCTCGAAGCGCCAGATGTTCAGGAATTTGCCCGCCGTGACCCTCGAGCTTTTCTCGCGCAGCACCCCGAAGGGGCGGTGCTCGACGAGGTCCAGCGCGTTCCCGACCTCCTGTCCTACGTACAGGTCATCGTCGATGAACATCCGGGTGCTGGGAGGTACATCCTGACAGGCTCGGCCAACTTCAGCCTGCTTCAGTCCCTCGGGCAGTCGCTCGCGGGGCGCACGGCGCTACTGGAACTCTTGCCGCTTTCCTTGGAGGAGATCCGCAGGTTTCCTGAACCACCTTCGAATCTCTTCGATCTCCTCTGGCGGGGTAGCTATCCCGCCACGTACGACCGCGAACTAGCGCCGGGAGAGTGGTATCCCGGCTATGTCTCGACCTACCTCGAGCGGGACGTCAGGAACCTTCTCAACGTCGGCGATCTCGTTGCTTTCCAGAGCATGCTGAGGCTCTGCGCCGGCAGGGTTGGACAGCTGTTGAACCTCTCTTCGCTCGGAGCTGACGCCGGGATCACCCACGGCACCGCGAAGTCCTGGCTTTCGGTTCTCGAGGCCAGCTATGTCGCCTGGCGCCTACAGCCATTCCATGCCAACGTTTCCAAGCGGCTGATCAAGACGCCGAAGCTGCAATTCATGGATTCAGGCCTCGTCTGTTACCTGCTCGGCATACGCTCCCCGGAACAGCTGCGCGATCATCCCCTGCGCGGGAGCGTGTTCGAGACGTGGGTCGCGGCCGAGATCCTGAAATCGCGAACTCACCGGGGGCTTCAACCCAACCTCTCCTTCTTTCGCGATCGGAAGGGCACGGAAGTAGACCTCGTGATCGACGTCGGGCGTCGATTGCTGGCTGTGGAAACGAAGTCGGGTCAGACAGTCGCCGGAGACTTCTTCACGGGCCTGGAAAGCTTCGCCTCACTCGTCGCCTCGTCGCCCCTGCGGCGCGAGGCTCGCAGCTTCGTCGTGTATGGAGGAGAGCAAGGCCAACGCCGCTCCAGTGCTACTGTCGTTCCGTGGTCACAACTGGATCGGTGCGAGTGGTGGCATCGCGACGAGTAGGAATCCACCAGCCCTGAGGATCAGCGAACTCCCGACCGAGGACTGCCGCGATCTCGCGACCGCTTCGTCAAGTTGACAGCGCCCGTTCAGCCAATCAAACGATCCCCGCCGAAGAGCCGCCGTCGGAGGGGCGCTCGACGCCCTTCTTGCTCCGGTAGCCACTCTTGCGATAGAGCCCGAGTGCATCGATGGCTCCGCCGGAGCGCAGGCGTGCCATGGCGAGGATCGGCGAGACGTCGCATTGGTAGGCGGCACGTAGGGTGCCGAGCGCCATGATCGCGTCGTTGGCTCGTTGATGTTCTGCGAGCGCTTCGCGGTCCACCAGCAGGGCCTGCACGAAGGCGCGCTGAACCTCCATGGCGCTGCTCATCAAGGACTCGATCGGATCGGTGACGTTGTGCGATTGGTCGAGCATGTAGGCGGGCGCGAACGACGGATCGTCGCGACGCGCACCGACCAACTCGTGGAAGACGAGAAAGAGCTGGAAGGGGTGGATCGAGCCGCTGTCGAGGTCGTCGTCACCATACTTGCTGTCGTTGAAGTGGAAGCCGCCCATCTTGCCGAACTGGATCAAGCGGGCAACGATCATCTCGACGTTGACGTTCGGCGCGTGGTGCCCGAGGTCCACGAGACAAGAGGCCTGATCGCCGAGCTCCGCGGCGCACAGGTGACTGGTTCCCCAGTCGTTGTTAACCGTCGAGTAGAAGGCCGGCTCGAAGAACTTGTGCTCGAGAAACAGGCGCCAGTCGCTCGGGAGCGCGGAGTAGACCTCCCGCAAGCTATCGATGTAGCGCCCGAGCGCTCCACGGAAGTCCAGTTGCCCGGGAAAGTTGCCGCCGTCGGCGATCCAGACCGTCAACGCCGTGGAGCCCAACTGTCGACCGACCTCGATACATTCCTGGTTGTGCTCGATCGCTTGCCGCCGCACGGCCGCATCGGTGTGGGTCAGGCTGCCGAATCGATAGGAGTGCGCCTGTTCCGGTTGATCCTGAAACGTATTCGAGTTGATCGCGTCGAAACCGATCCCCAGCTCGGCGGCGCGCTCTCGCAGCTCCGCAGGATCGTCGGGACGGTCCCACGGGATGTGCATGGAGATGGCAGGCGTGCAACGCACCAACTGCTGAACGGTGGCGCAGTCCTCGAGCTTTTCGAAGATGTTGCGCGGCTCTCCGATCCCCGGGAAACGGCCGAATCGTGTGCCACCCGTGCCGACACCCCAGGAGGGCAACGCCACGGCAAAGGCCTGCGCCTCCCGGGTGATCTCTTCGATCGAGATTCCTCGCCGCTCTAGCTGCATGCCGAGATGGTCGAAGTCCTCCTGCAGCGGGGCCTGCGCCGCGGAGTTCTCATCCCGGATTTGATCGTCGCTGATGCGATAGGTCTCGCTGATGGTCATTCACCCCGGATTGAGGCCGGTCGTCCGGCACAGAGTTCGCAGTGTTTCCCGAAACGAGAACGGCGATCGTTCACGCCGACGACACATCGCTGTCGCGTCGGTAGACCCAGAGACCGCCGGCCACGAAGTAGAGCAGTGAGGCGACCAGTAGCCAGGTCTTGAAGGGTCCGATTCTCGCCGCGCGTTCCGCTTCGGACGAGAGGAAAACCCATAGCGGAAGTGCGACGCAAGTCAGGAGAGCGAGTAGCGCCACCCATCCGGCGGCGTTGACGAAGCTCGGCGCCCTCTCCGGCCGGCCCGAGGTGTTGACGGAGCTGGGCGTCCCCCCCGGCCGGCCCGCGGCGATCTCGATCACGGGCCGGTGTCGCTCCGCGTCCGCGCTGCTGTCACCGCTCGCGTCGGCCGTCATTGAGCTGCCCCCCTCCCCCTTTTTCGCCAGCACCAGGTACAAGACCCCACTCAGCACCCAGGCCGGAACAGCCAGGAAGAAGAGATGCACCACGCCGGCCTGCCACAGGACCACGGCTCCCAGACTGCCGGCCGCCCAGGCGATCAGCGCCGGTGCGTTCCACATGGAAGAGGCCTCGTGAACCGCTCCTCGCTTGCGCAGGACGAAGTGATAAGCGGTCACGATGCCGCCGACCGGCGCCAGCAGAATTCCGTATACGCCGACGAAATCCAGGAGCCTGGTGAATACAAAGGGCGAGCACGCGACCAGTGTGGTCAGCGCACCGGCGACGAGTGTCACCTTCCATCGAGGCCAATTGGGTGTCACGGCCTGCAGCGCCAACCCGGCCCGATACAGGGTCGGGTTCGAGGTCGTCCAGCCGGCAATGACCACGGCAACGGCCCCCGCCACACCCAACGCGTGCATCGCCACCGCGCCGGAGTCGAGCTCGGTCAGCGGCTGATTGAGCGCCAGGGCCGCGGCCGCGCCCATCACGCCAGCAGCGATCCAAGCCACGTAGTGGCCCAGGAACATTCCGAAGGCTGAGTTCAATCCGTAGCTCGGGCGCCGGGCATAGCGAAGAATCGCCATGTCGGAGAGGCCCAAATGCATCGCGATGTTGCAAATCCACGCAAAGGCGGCGAGCTGCCAAAAGGTGATCGGCTCGCCGCCGCCTGCCGCCACGCCGGTCCAGATACGAGCGCGCGCCACCTCGAGGAATCCAGCGGATTCACCGGCACCGGAAGCAACCGATGCGGCCAGGTTCGGCCAGGTAGCGAGGGCACCGGCGATGAACATCGCCAGCAGCCACGGTGCGCACAGCGTCGCGAACTGCGCCAGGCGCGTGAAACCCCAGATAGCAAGCGCGACGACCACAGCTCCCACGCCCAGCACGACGAGAACGAAGCGCAGGTCATCGGGATACCAATGCGTTTGCGGCGGAATGCCGAAGGGGATGCGAATCGCGGAGGCCGATACCGTGATCATCGCACCGGCAAGAATGCAGTACAGGACCGCGTTGAGCACGTTGTAGAGGGTGGTGACCCCCGGCCCGGCGATACGCCGCAGATACCAGTACAGCGTCAGGCGTGTTTGGGTCGCAATCGGCGCGCACACCAGCGCCCACGACAGCACCGCCATCACATTGCCGAGCAACAGGCCGATGAGAACATCGGTCGCGCTTGCCCCCCAACTCACGAACAGGGCGCCGATGACGAATTCGGTGGCCGCGACGTGCTCGCCCGCATACATACCGGCGAAGTGAGCGCCCCCGTGCAGCTCGCTCTCGGCCACCGGCTCACGATCGTACTCATAGAGCCTGTCGAGGCGCTGCACTACGCTTTGGTCCACGGGCGGTGTGTTCATTCGGCTTCGGTCAAGAAGAGGAGAGCCGGCGGCATTGTAGTAGGAACAGGCGGCTTTCGTCGTTGAAGAGCGTGCGCCGTGGCCGGACCGACCTGTGCATGACGGGGATGTCGTCGGAGATGTTGGGCACCAGGGGCGGCAGGGCGATCAACCGAGGTGCTCTTCCAGCGAGGTTACGTGGGGGACGCTGGAGCTGAGCCTCGGCTCAGGGTCGCCACCCCGTCGGCACCCGTCGCTCCAACTCCTGGAACCAGTTTTGCCACAGGTTTATCCGAGTCACCGGTCGAGGCGGATTGTGGCCCTGCACGATCATCAGGAATCGCCCCTCCGGCGTGACATCATAGTTGCGAACGCGGTATGTAGCTCTGAAGAATCCTTTCAGGAGGGGAGCAGGTCGGCCCGGTTTAAATGACCCGTCCGCGTCGTATTCGACGAACTTCATCACGACCTCCTGGGGCACGTTCGGATCCAAAAGACCGCGCCAGTCTTCGACGTAGAACAGTTCCTGCCGATTCCGGGACCACGCCGCCGCGGTCCCCCCGGCTGTCGAGACTACCTCTGCGGCGCCGGGCCCCGGATAGGGCCGCACGTAGACTTCGACGCGACCCGTTTCGTTTGAGGAATATGCGAGCCAATTCCCGTCGGGAGAGAACGCTGGCCACCCCTTGCCATGAGGATCGTCGAGAAACGCTCGTGGCACGCCAGGGTCCTCGCCCTCCATGGGCAGGATCCAGATGTCCCGGTCGAGACCTTCCTCTTCTTGGACAAAGGCCAGTACGTCGTCCCGCGACCAGGACGAGGCCCACTGCGCGCGGTCACACCGGGTCAACCGCGTCGTTTCCCCGGTGCCGTCGGCGGCCCGCACATAGAGATTGCGTATGCCCCCGTGTGTGCGGGCGCTGTACGCGATTCTCTTGCCATCCGGGCTCCAGACCGGACACGAAGGTCCCACCTCCTCCTCGACGGTGAGACGTTTCGAGGTTCCCGTCTCGATGTCATAGATGAAGAGGGCGAGATCGTACAGCGGACCGCTCATGTAGACGATATAACGACCGTCCGGAGAGACGCGGGGCCAGAAGCCTCTCCCGGGAGGCGTGCGCAGGATGTCGTAGTCGGCATCGCGATCGACAGAGCCCTCTTGGCGATCGACCCAAGCCAGCGACTGCAGGAATAGAGGGTAGGTGCCCCCGGGGACGTAGACCAGATCCCCCGTCTCGGAAACGCTGAGCTGAGCGGCACCGACCTCCAAGGCCCAGTGTTCCGACCACTCAGCATGCATGACGTCCTCGAGAACCCGAACCGGTTCGCCATCGACTTCGAGCCGGCCGCGATCGAAAGGCACCGCCATCGCGGTTCCCTCCCGCGCGAAGAGCAAGTGCCCCGTGGCAACATATCGCGGATCGGTGCCCGGTCTTGCCAACACCGTCTTCTCACCGGTTTCCAGCGATTGCACGACGATCTCGGACTCGTTCCAGCTGTAGTTCCCCGTCGTTATGGTGAAGAGCACGGCGTTGCTGCCAGGCAGCATGTGGGGGAGGCGGTGACTGTACTCACCCTTCTCCCTGTCGACCGTGGTCAACCTCTCAAGAGTCCCGCCGTTGGCAGGAACCCTGAGAAGCCCGCCCTCTCGACCCTCGGCGAACACGATCGTGTCGTCGTCTCCCCAGGTTGCGCCGAAGGGCATCCCAGGAACCGCCTTTTCTGCGAGTGTCTGCTCTTCGCTACCCTCGAGGGGAACGCTCATCAGGTCCCACGGGCCCCATAGCTCTTCTAGCTGCGCGGTAGAACCGAGGTTGCTAACAGAAGCCTCTCCCTCCCTGCCGAAATAACCCACCGTTCGCCCATCGGGTGAGAAGAACGGACAGCAAACGTCGCCTTGGACGAGAGACGTGGCTACCTGCTGATCCACAGGGCGTCGGTAAAGATGGCTCGTTTCGCCATCGGTGGCTGCGTAGACAAGATGCCTGCCATCGGGAGACAACGCCATGGCTGTCCTGCTCGGGCGCTGGAAGCCGGGGGGAGCAACTTCCATGACGGTCCCTCCGAACAGGCGATGAAAGGGCTCGACCGGAATCACCGACTGGACGCCTTCGGGCGCCGGCGCGTTCCGGCGGGTGACGACGGAAGTCAGCAGCGCGCCGGTGATCACGGCGACAACGGCGATCGCCGCCGCCGCGGTCCGGGGGATGCCTCTTCCTTGCTGATCGGGCCCGTCCCCGATGGTTGGCCCGAACGCGTCCTTTGGAGCTCGCCCGACCTCCACCTCCGCGATGAACCGATACCCGCGCCGGTGAATCGTCTGGATGTAGGAGGACTTCTGCGGATCGTCACCCAGCGCGTGTCGTAGCACGCTGACCGCGTCCGTCAACGAGCTTTCGGTGACGAAGGAGCCGGCCCAGACCGATTCCAGGAGCTCGTCCTTGGCGACCATCTCACCGGCCCTGTTGACGAGCACGAGGAGAACCGCCGCGACCTTCGGCGGTAGCAGAGTCTCGTCTTCGCCCGAAAACAGAAGGCCGGAGTCCGGGTCGAACTCGAACGACCCGAACGAAATGAGTCGATCGGCAGCGGCCGCGGACATCGCCACCTCCTCGTACGTCAAACCCAGAGTGCCGAGTCCTGTTTCACCGAAGGTACTCCGGGACGTGGAAGCGATCAACGGGTCCAGCACCTTGGCGTGCCGTATGAGACCTCGCAGCGAGCCCAGAAAAGCCACTGAACAAGGAGGATTGGGAACTTTCCGGGCTTCGCCGGTAACTCCCCGGGATAAACGTGAGACCTTCGTGACGACCGTCCGAGGACTACTGAAACAGACCCCAGCAGGCTGGGGTCATGGACAAAGCGCACAGAAGTGAGTCGTTGGTTGTCGCGGTCGTCGCGGCAGCTCTCCTCGTCGGAGCGCCTCCTGAGTCAGGCTTGGCCAACCCCGTTCGAGCGGACTCTGAGGCCGTCGACCCCTTGACCGTCAGGCTCGTCTACTACGACCTCGTGGACCTCGACCCGCGGGTTACCGTGGTCGCCTGGGAGGTTGTCGACTCGATCTTCGCCGAGATAGGAGTCGTCGTGGAGTGGATCGACCCCGACGCGCTCCGCAACGGATCGCGGAATCCGGATGAGCGTCACCTGAAGGTGATTCTCACACCCGAGCCCCTCGCGATCTGGAGCCTTGGGGACGGCGCCCTGGGCCACGTGGCGGTCGCGGAGTTTCCCCGAGACACGATCTTCGCCTTCGAATCACGCGTCCGGACGACCCTGTTGGGCGGCAAGCGTAAGAGCTTGGGTCTCGATCACGAGTCACTCGGGACCGCCTTTGGCCGGGTCATCGCCCACGAGCTCGTGCACGCGCTCACACCGGAGCCTTTCCACGCGACTTCGGGTCTCATGCGGGCCGCGCAGGATCGTCAGACGTTGACGTGCCAGAAAGTAACTCTCGACGAGAGGTCGATCGCCGAAGTCCGGCGCGGGCTTCTGTCAGCGGCTCGCCTGTCGAGGCGCTGCACAACACTTTCGTCCGCGGGCGGCGTGCTCATCCCGGGGAGACCATGCTGCAGCGCCTCGGGGTGCCAACGCACTTACCCGGTCCACCAGGCCTGAGTGGTAACCATTCTCATCAGGTGCTTTATTGACATCCGAGGGTTCATCCGTCGGGCCGGCGGCGACAAGGCGTCAAGACATCGGAATGACGAGGGGTGAGGATGGCAATCGCGGAAGAGTTGGAAGGTTTCGTCAAGGACAGCCTGGCCCGCGGTCTTTCGCGTGCGGAGGTCGAGCGTGTCCTCCGGGAGGCCGGCTGGCCACCGGACCACGTCCGTAGCGCGTTACGCGGGTTTGCGGAGATCGAGTTCGCGATTCCCGTCCCTGTGCCGAAACCGTATGTGTCGGCCCGGGAGGCGTTCTTGTACCTGGTGCTGTTCAGCACCCTGTACGTCAGCGCGTTCAATCTGGGTGCGCTCGTGTTTCAGCTCATCAACCTGGCCTTTCCTGATCCCGCGGCCCCGGCCGCGGCCGTCGAGATAGTTCGAGACGTCATCCGGTGGTCTATCTCCTACCTCGTCGTGGCGTTTCCCGTCTTCCTGTATGTGGCGCGGTTGACCGGCCGAGAAACCCGGCGGGACCCGAGCAAGAAGGCGTCGAAAGTACGCCGGTGGCTAACCTACCTCACCCTGTTCGTGGCGGCAGCAGTGCTGATCGGCGACGTCATCGGCCTCGTGTACAGCCTGCTCGGGGGCGATTTGACGGTTCGCTTCGTCCTCAAGGTTTCAACGATCGCCGTGATCGCCGGCGCGGTCTTCGGCTACTACCTGCGGGACCTCCGGCTCGAAGAAGAAGAGGGCCCGGCATGAAGACGTTGTCCGGCACGACGGTCCTCGTCAGTCTCGCCATCGGAGCCGTGGTCGTCGCGGTTGTGGCCGGCCTCTTGGTGCTCCCTCCGCCGAGCGAAGAGCGTGCCCGACGGCTGGACGTGCGACGCGTGGAAGACCTACGCGGCATCGCGCGCGCGATGGATCTGTACTGGACGCGTCATGGGCGCCTCCCCGCTTCGATCGGAGACCTCTCGCGCGAGCCGGGCGTGAGGGTAAGCGCTCGTGACCCGGTTACGGGACAGGACTACGAGCTTCGCGTGCTGGACGAGCCAACGTACGAGCTGTGCGCGAGCTTCGAGCGCACTACTGCTGATTCCGGTGATCCAGCCGCGCCGGCCGAGGATGTGAGCGAGGACTTCTGGTCTCATGGCGTCGGCAGGCGGTGCTTTCGGCTGGACGCTCAGGACGTCCCTCCACGCGAGCAGCGCCAGCGGCGATAATCGAAGGAGCATCATCTTCTTCCGCCGCGACGCCTCGGGACGGATTGCCGAGGCCACCCTGAGCGAGAGCAGAGTGTGGGATCTTCGGTTCAAGAGGCAGTAGGGCGACGACCGTCTCAGATGCCCATGGTGAGGCCTTTCCTGTGCGATACGCCGAGACATGCCCTGCACTTCGGACAGAAGAAGACGCAGCGCTTCCCGAGGTCACCCTTGACCTCGCGGTACAGGAGCTTCTCCAGTTCCACCTTGCAGTAAGGACAGACCGGGGATTCAGTGTCGGTGCTCTCGAGTGTGAACATTATCTGCTCCTGACTGTGGCTGGTGCGCGAGCGCCGAGGGCGTGTCGTAGCCAAGAATTGGCGGGGCCTCACGGTCAGCCCGAAGCCCCGATCCAGTAGTACCATGCATCCGCCATGGACAACCGAGCGAGAGTGGGGGCGATCGCCTGGATCGCCCTGAGCCTGATCGTCACCGCGGGATGCGCGGCGCGCCCCGATGACGAACCCCTCCCGAACGTTGTCTTCATCATGGCCGATGACATGGGCTGGGGTGATGTCGCCTCCTACAATCCCGAGTCGTTGACTCCGACGCCGAACATCGATCGCTTGGCCGACGAAGGACTGTCCTTCATGGATGCACACTCCGGGTCAGCCCTCTGCAGTCCGACGCGATACGGGGTCATGACCGGGCGCTCCTATTGGAGGACCCACAAGCGCCATTCACTGGTCATGCCCTACGACCCTCCCGTCATCCCACCGGAGCGATTGACGTGGGGACGAATGATGCAGGAGAGGGGCTACACAACCGGGTACGTAGGGAAATGGCATCTGGGGTTGTGGTACCCCGCCAAGCCACGTGAGGGATGGCGGCGCCAATACACGATGAATGAGGACGAGGTTGATTTCACCAAGGCCGTCGTGGGCGGCCCGACCAACCTGGGGTTCGACTACTTCTTCGGCAATGCCGGCGGACCCAACAACGACTCCCCCTACGCCTTCATCAGAGATGCCCGATGGGTGGAGGAACCCACGGTGATGACGCCGCCGGAGATGGTCGAGCAGCCCGGCGTCGTCAGGGGGTTGATGGCTCCAAGCTGGGATCAGGAGAGCGTGGACGTGAGGTTGACCGAGGAAGCTGTCGCGTTCGTCGTCAACCACGTGAGCGACAATCCCGAGAAGCCGTTCTTCCTGTACTACAGTCTCTCGACCCCTCATCTGCCCTGGACGGCTCCCGGTTTCATCCAGGGCGCAAGCCGGGAGGGCCCCCGTGGCGACATGATCGCACTGGTCGACTGGGTGGTCGGCGAAGTCCGGAGCGCCCTGGAAAGCCAAGGTGTTCTCGACGACACCATCCTGATCGTCACCAGCGACAATGGACCGCGCCGGGGGGCGAACGGGCATCGTTCGGCGGGCCCCTTCCGTGGATACAAGAACACGGCGTACGAGGGAGGGCACAGAGTCCCCTTCGTCGCTCGCTGGCGGGGAAAGATCGCTGCCGGGGAGCGCTCCGAAGTACCCATCAGTCTGACGGACATGATCGCAACCTTCGCCCAATTCCTCGACTACAGCCTGCCGGATCATGCCGCCGAGGACAGCTTCAGCATATTGCCCGCTCTGCTCGGGGAGGAAACCGGCGCCCCACATCGTCCGGCCCTGATCGCAGACACCGGCAGGGGCGATTTTTCGATACGGAGCGGTAGCTGGAAGCTCATCGCGTTGAATCCTCAACCTCCCAACCAGCAGGTGGTATACGAGCTGTATGACCTGGGTGAGGATCCGTATGAGACGACGAATCTGGCCGACGTCCATCCAGAGGTCGTGGAAGAGCTGCAACAACTGCTGACCGAGAGCAGAAGAACAGGTTTGCGCTTCCTCGAGTGACAAGGGTGTAGCAGGCCCCTCGAGCCCCTCCGCCGCGAGCGAACATCCGTTGGACCTGCAGCCGCGTTCTGGATACGCTCAGGCAACCCCGACACGACGACCTGCGAAAGGCCCTCGGCCCCAACGCCTCGCGAGGAGAGTTCACCCCATGAAAAGGACGCTCGCCACGCTCTTGTTCTTGTTCGTCGCCGTGGCATCGGCGCAAGCGCACGACATGTTTCTGAAGCTCGACAGCTTCTTTCTGCAACCGCACGCGACAGCACCCATCGCGCTGATCAACGGCACGTTTGCGGCGAGCGAAAACACCATCACCCGCGATCGAATGCGCGACGTTCTCGTCGTCGGCCCCGTCGACGAGACCTTCCACCCCGAGCACTCGGCCTGGACCGACCGCGACCTCACTTCGTACCTGAACTGGACGAGCGGCGGCCCGGGGACCTACGCGATCGGTGTGTCGACGGCGCCGAACATGATCGAGCTGACGGCCGATGAGTTCAACGAGTACCTCGAGCACGACGGCGTGCTCGACGTTCTGGAGGCGCGCAGGGCTTCGGGCAAGCTGGACAAGCCGGCAGCCGAACGCTACTCCAAACACGTCAAGGCGCTGGTGCAGGTGAGCGAGGCCCGCAGCGCGGCGTTCGCGGCCGAGCTCGGCTACCCCGCCGAGATCGTGCCGCTGGCCAACCCCTACGAGCTCGGCGCGGGCGACACCCTGGAGCTCCGCATCCTGGTGCACGGCAAGCCGGTCGCCGGCCAACTCGTGTACGCCGGCTACGACGGCTTCGAGCCTCACGACGAGGGCGGCCATCACCATCGCGAAGCGATCCACACCGAAAGCGACGCCGACGGCTTGATCCGCCTGGCTCTGAGCGAGCCGGGTCGCTGGTACGTCCGCTACATCCACATGGTTCCGGTCGACGAGCCCGGCGTCGACTACGAGTCGACCTGGGCGACGCTGACGTTCGAGATCCGCTGAGCGTAGGTGCCACCTTGTTTGAGCGCTTCACGAACCAGACCGAGAAGAGGTCGCCTGAGTCCAGTACCCACCGTCCGGAATCCGAGCAGGAGATCGATGTGCGGCAGGAGGTCTTGGACGCCGACCGGCGCATCCGGCCGTGGGTCCTCGAAACGCCGGTGGAGCACTCGATCTACCTGAGCAACCTGATCGAGGGAGCGGTCTACCTGAAGCTGGACCTCCAGCAGACAACCGGTTCGTTCAAGTTCCGAGGCGCCACCAGCAAGATCAACTCCTTGAGTGACGAGGAGCTCGACCGCGGCGTAATCTCGGTCTCGACCGGCAACTATGCTCTTGCCATCGCCGAGGCGATGAAGAACCGCGGCCGCGAGGCGACGATCTACCTGGCGCACGATATCGAGGAATCGCGCCTGGAGCTGATCAAGGCCCACGGGCTGAACATCGTGATGCACGGAGATGCGCCCTGGGAGGCCGAAAAGCAGGCTCGGACGGTGGGGGAAACAGAGGGCAAGATCTACGTTTCGCCCTACAACGATCGTTTCGTCGTCGGCGGGCAGGGAACCTGCGGCCTGGAGATCTCCCGGCAGGTGCCGTCGATCGACACGCTGATCTCGGCCTGCGGCGGCGGCGGCCTGGTGACGGGAAGCGCCGGTTATCTCAAGTCCTGCGACCCGGCGATCGAGGCCATCGCGGTGTCGCCCGAGAACTCACCGGCGATGTACGCATCGCTCGCACAAGGAAAAGTCGTCGAGACGCAGCACTTCCCCACCCTGGCCGACACCTGCGCCGGCGACATCGACCACGACACGATTACCCTTCCGCTGTGCCAGAAGTATGTGGACGACATCGTGCTCGTCACCGAGGACGAGATCGCCGCCGCGATTCGACTCCTGTTCGAGCAGCATCGACTCGTCGCCGAGGGCTCGGCGGCCCTCAGCGTTGCCTACCTGATCAAGTATCCGGAGCGCTTCAAGGGCCGCACCGTCGTGCCCATCGTTTGCGGGAAGAACATCGGCACAGAGCTGTTCAAGCGCATCATCGACG
>CAYSHI010000259.1:0-3162 GCA_964430745.1 uncultured Acidobacteriota bacterium
TCCGTCGCGCGTGCTGCGAATGATCGGACCCGAAGGCACGCGGCTTTCCTCCGGCTCCGGCCCGCGGCCCGGAGGCACCAGGAGGGTGATCACGGTGCCGTTGGGGGTCCACCCGAGAAGATTGTTACCGCCGCGGCCGCCACCGTTCCCGATGGTCGCGTTGACGGCCGCGTTGGCAAGTGCCGCGGCGTCACCCGAGCTGACATCGGCGACCCACACCTCGGTGCGATCCGGAAGATGCGCCAGGAAGGCGATCTGATCGCCTTCGGGAGACCACTTTGCGCCCGAAATCGTCGTCTCCGCGGGCAGGTCAAAGTCCAGCATGGCTCGGGCGAGCAGAGAGTAGACCCGCATGCCGTACGCGCCCGAGAGCTCCAGCGTCCACACGCGATTGGTGTCGGGGCGGAACTCGAGCGAGGCCAGCCGATACGTCTCTCGCGAGACCCGTTCCAACGTCGAATGGGGGTTCGCCAGCATCGAGACGAAGTGGTCGCCATCGGGGCTCAGGTTGTCGAGCGTCAGTGAGTTCGGATCCCGTGCATAGAGATCTTGAACCTCCGGCGGCGGCAGGATGTAGCCGGGCTCGGGCTCGGGGATGTTGCGGCGCGGCCCCGGAGCCCGCTCCTGCTGCTGCTCCTGGATGCCCAGCACACCGGCCGGAACCAGAAGCGGCAGCATCAACAGCGTGGCGGCGATGACGAAAAGACGGAACTTCGAAGCTCTCATCATGTTCCGGTTCTCCCTGGCGCTTCCGGCGGGGCCGTTCGGTTCGGCAAGACGGGCCCTGCCGGCGGCTGATGTGGTCTGCTGACGCACGAGTCGCGGTTGGGGACGCGCCTATCCTAACCGACCTCGTCGGGCTCGTCGTCGTCGATCTCGAACATGCCGACGAGGATCGCGAATTCGAGCGCCAATCGCTCGATACCGGTCAGCTCGTTGAACGCGTTTCGGACCTGCCGCCCCATTGCCGGATCGTCGGTGATGATGCCGTCCACGCCGCGGCTGATCATCGCGTAGGCGGTGAACGGATCGTTGACGGTCCAGACCAACACCTCCTTGCCGGCGCGATGCGCCGAGCGTACGAACGACGGTGTCGCCAAACCCGCGCTGACAGCGAGGAAATCAGCATCGGCCCGCGTCAGGTCGCCGATGGCGACGGCGGTCAGCAGGCCCAGCGTCCAGCCCGGACGAAGGGAGCGCATCTTCCGCACGGCATCGGCCTTCAGCGACATGACGACGATCTGATCCACCATGCTCAACGCCTCGACGATGTCCACGACCCGCTGTTCGAGCATCTCGCCGTGGCCGTAGTACTTCAGCTCGATGTTGACGCCGGCGCGGCCGCGAGCCAGCTCCAATACCTGCTCGAGCGTCGGCGTGCGTTGGTCGGCGAACTCCGGTGCGAAGGAGCTGCCGATATCGATGCGCTCGATGTCGGCGTAGGTCGCGTCCCATACCTTGGTGGGCACGCCCGCGAGCTTCATGAAGTCGCTGTCGTGCACCACCACGACGCGGCCATCGGCGCTTTCCTGGACGTCGATTTCGACCCAATCGGTGCGGTCCTCGAGGGCTCGCTGCACGGCCGCCAGGGAATTCTCGGGGGCGAACATCGAGGCGCCACGATGTGCCGTGATCTCGACGTCGGAGTCGCCCTCGAGCCCCTGCACGGCAAGCAACGCGGCGACAAGGCCTATCATCACCGCCGCAGCCAGCCCGCCGACGAGCGTCCAACGCGGGATCGAAGCTTGCGCGCCGTCGTCGAGCCGGTCGAGCTCCGACTTCCATTCCCGGGGTATGACCGTGGGCCCCTGATCCTGCCGATAGAGTTGCGTCACCAAAAGGGCAAACCCGGCGCCGTTCACGAACGTGACGAGCTGCCCGCCGAAGAACCACGCCACCATGAGCAGCGAAACAACCAGCAGAAGGCCGGTCGGCGAGCCGACGAACCGCGGCAACACGAGGCGACCGCCCCACGAGATCAATGCCGTTGTCGCGGACGACAAGGCGATCGCTCCGAGGCCCCATCCGACCAGAACCGCGGCGGCCTCTCGCCGCCTGCCTTTCACCCGGGCGCCGGCCTCGACAAGAGCGCCCGACGGAGAGGTCTGCTCGAACATCAAAACCGGCAGGGCAACCAGCCACGCAAGACCACGGTAAACCAGCGTCACGACCAGGGCGACGACGACCGGGCCGATCAGCGCGACGGCGACGAAAAACTCCCGCGGCCTCTGCGATAGATAGAAGTTGATGTCGAACTCGGTCAGCAACCACAGGTAGAGAACGCCGCCGACGGCGAGAAACGGCAGCGCAGTGACCAGCGCCCTGACCGCGACCCGTCCCGCCAGCGACAACACGGCTCGCCACCGGGTCTTGACGTACAACAACGAAGCCCGCGGCCGAACGCGCCGATCGTGCGCCGCGCCGAAAGCAATCATCATGAGGCACGCTTGCTGCAGGGCGATGATCGCCAGGCTGACCGTGGCGAAAACGACGAGGCCGGCCATGCCCACGGGGCTGAGCAGGAAAAAGAGAATCTGCTCGTCGGCAACCACGGAATCGCCCGAGGTAGATACCAGCGCGCGCAGCAGCAAAGCCGTGAACGGCGTGAGGATGGCAAAGGCGATCGCCTTGTAGATCAGGGACGTCGTCAGCAGCGCGGGCCAGGTGCGGCGAAAGTCCCGCCACGCCCCCTCGAAAATCCGCTTCGTCGTCGAGCCCATCCTTCGGCGCCCCCCTCCTCCGAACGATGCGTAACCGGCACCTCGGGTAGAATACGGCAACTTCGTCCAAGACCCGGCAACGTTAGCCTATGAACGACCCCATCGCCCGTTTCCACAAGGTCTACGAGCGCGCGCGGAAGAAAGATCCCGGCGACTACACCCGCGTGGCGCTGGCCACCGCCGGTGCGACGGCACTCCCCTCCGTGCGCATGGTGCTGTTGCGAGGCATCGATGAGCGCGGCTTCGTCTTCTACACCAACCTGGAGAGCCGCAAAGGGCGCGAGATCCGGGCCAACCCCCACGTCTGCCTCAATTTCTTCTGGCGCGAGACCCACAAGCAGGTGAGGATCCAGGGCCGGGCCGAAGCGGTGACCGACGAGGAGGCCGACGCCTACTTCGCGACCCGTCCGCGCACCAGCCAGCTGGGGGCCTGGGCCTCGCA
>CAYSHI010000260.1:0-19164 GCA_964430745.1 uncultured Acidobacteriota bacterium
GTGACGCGGGCGACGGTCCAGTTGGTCGACGGCTCGATCTCCTCGATTGCTTCCTCGTCGTCTTCGTCGGGGGGGAAGGTGTGCTCCGCCGTCTGCACGTTGAGCACGCCGACGTTCCAGTCGCCGGCGCGACCGGTGAGCTTGCCGCCGGCGATGATGGGGATCTCCTCGCCGCTGGCGATGCCGATTCGGCGTGAGTGGTAAACGCGCAACGAGGGGCCGCGGAAGCCTCCTCCGCCTCCTCCACCTCCGCTGGCGAACTGGAAGATGCCGGCGCTCTCGAGGAAAAACTCACGCTTTTCGGGAAAGAACAGCGAAAAACGCGTCAGGTTGACACGCTGCTCGTCGGCCTCGACCTGGGCGAAATCGGTGTTGATGGTCAGGTCGAAGGTCATGCTGTCGGTTACACCCCAGCGCATGTCGAGGCCGACCTGCGCGTCGCCGGCAACGTCGCCGACGTCGGTGCTGACGCCCTCGTCGCCCGCGGCCGTGACGAAGGGCTTGAACCGCAAGTTGCGCGACGGATTGCCGGCCGTCATGTTGTTGATCTGCCCGTATTGCGAGACGCGGAACATGTCGGCGTCACGCATGATCGGCGACCAGTTCACCTCTTCGCTCTTGCGGCGGATCATGCGCCGCACGTTGAGGCCCCAGGTGTCGTTGGCGGGGTTGAAGCGCAAGGTGTTGAACGGGATCTCGAACTCGGCCGACCAGCCTTCGTCGGTCCGCCTGGCCGCCACGTTCCAGACGCCGTCCCACTCGAAGTTCCGGTCACGACCCTCGTCGGTGATCATCGCGTCGACGCGGGCCGCCAACGGATTGGTCTCGAAGTAGAAGGCGTTTCGCTGATCATGAAACGTGTCGAGTAACACGACGATCGAGTCGTCTGACTCGAGGCGGGCCCCGCGGAAGCCCCCACCGCTGCCGTCGCGCTGCATGTCCTTGGCAATAACCGAGGAGGGATCGGAATCGAGCGCGCGGATGCCGATGTATAGCGTGTCGTCGGTAAAGACCACCTGCACGAAGGTCTGTTCGGTGGCCGGCTCACCCTGGAACGGCTCGCGCTGGACGAACGCGGTGCCGCGCTCGGCCTGCCGCCAGGCGTCTTCATCGAGAATGCCGTCGAGCTCGATCTCCCCGCTGATTGCCAGAGCCGAGACCTCGGGACGCCCGCCGACGGCGACGCGGCTGACGCCTTGTTCCTGCTGTTCCTCGGTGCTCTCGCCTTGTTGCCGCTGTGACGGGCCGCGGCCGCCGCGCGCTTGCGGCTCGGCGGTGCCGTCCCGCGGCAGGGCCTGAGCCGGCAAGGCCAGGGCCCCACACATCGAGATAATGGCGACGATTGTGGGCAGACGTACCACGAGCATGTTGGGCGATGGGGAGGGGAGCCGACGGACCAGAGACGAGTCAGTTGGTCGCAGCGCCAAGCCTAGCATGCAGGCGCCGGACCGACAGCCGCGTTTGTGCTCGGGATAACGCTCCCTTCAGCGGGCGTGACGAGGCACGTAGACGCGTGTTCCGGTTTCCATCGTGTCGATCTGCGCGATGAGGTCGTCGAGATCGGCCGCGTCGGCCACAAAGTCGATCTCGGAGGTGTTGATCACCAGCAGCGGGGTTTCCCGATAATGGTAGAAATAGTGCGCGTAGGCTTGATTGACCTCGTCGAGGTACGCGTGAGAGATGCCGGTCTCTTCGCTCCGCTTGCGGCGCTGCACTCGCTGCATGAGCACGTCGGTCGTGCTCTGCAGGTAGACCACCAGATCGGGCTTGGGTACTTGCTCCGCAAGCATCGTCCATAGTCGCTCGTACAACATCAGCTCGCCGTCGCTGAGCGTGAGGTGGGCGAAGATCCGGTCCTTCTGAAAGATGTGATCGGCCAAGGTCAGCTGCTGGAACAGCTCTCCCTGAGCGGCCTCGGTCAGTTGCCGGTAACGGGAGAGCAGAAAGAAGAGCTGGGCCTGAAATGCCGCCCCCGGGACTTCGTCGTAGAAGGACTCGAGAAACGGATTGGTGACGTCCTCGAGGATGCGCACGGCCTCGAGCCTTTCGGAAAGCAGGTTCACCAGGCTCGTCTTGCCGACGCCGATGGGCCCTTCGAAAGCGACGTAGTTCCAGCGCATCAGATCACCTCGTCGGGTGGCGGCTCCAAAAGCGCGACGCCGTTGCCGTCGGGCAGCCGCTCGAGGGCTTCGTGGAAGGTGGTCTTCGCGATCGGGTGGCGGAGCGACGGTGCGATCTCCGCCAGCGGCTGGAGGACGAAGCGTCGCTGCATCATGGAGGGGTGAGGAACCTTCAGGCCCGGCTCGTCGACGACGCGTTGCCCGATCAGCAGTACGTCGATGTCGAGTGTGCGTGGCTGCGGTCCGTTGGTCGTGTCGCGCGGGCGCTCACGGCCCCGGCTTCTCTCCACCGCCATGCAGAGGTCGAGCAACGCCCGTGGCTCCAGGTCGGAGTCGAACGCTGCAACGCAGTTGACATAGTCCGGGTGCTCGACGTCCTCGCCGCTCGAAGCCACGCCGAGATCAGGCTCCGTGAGATAGAAGGAAGACACCGCTCGCAGGCGCAGGCCGCCGTCGCTCAATCCGTCGATGCCGGCCCGCAGGTGCCCACTGCGATCCCCGAGGTTGGAGCCGAGGCCGAGGTAAACGTTTTCTTCGTGCACCGTGCTCTCTTCTCCCGGCGACCCATCGCGGCTCTCATCGGCAGGCCGCCGGAATCTGTTGCGGCGGCCGCCCGGGATCCAGTTCCGACGGCCGCGCCCGGTAACTTCCCGCCGCTCCCGTGTGGCAAGCGAGTGTTTGGGGGTGCGAACCCCGCCAAGTATACTCACGAGCTTGGGACTCCGTATTTCTCCCCATGCCCGACCCTCTTCTCGAACAGGGACCACCCCGTGCAGGATTTCCTGGACCGTGTCGAACAGCGTTCGTTGAACGTCGGCGTCGTCGGCCTCGGGTACGTCGGCTTGCCGCTTGCGGTTGCCTTCGCCGAGGCGGGTTTCAAGGTCACCGGCGTCGATGTCAACGATGTGCGAGTGTCGGGGCTCAACGCGGGCGACTCGTATATCGCCGACGTTGCCGACGGGCCTCTCGCCGCGCAAGTAGAGGCCGGCCGCCTTCGAGCGACCACCGACGCCTCGGTGATCGCCGAGCTCGACGCGGTGGTCATTTGCGTGCCCACGCCGCTGAGCAAGACGCGGGATCCGGATGTCTCTTACATCCTCGCGGCCGCCGATCAGGTGTCGAAGCACTTCCATCCCGGGATGCTCGTGGTGATGGAGAGCACCACCTATCCCGGTACCACCGAAGAGGTGCTCCTACCCTCGCTGCAAGCCAACGGCATGGAAGCCGGCAGGGACTTCTATCTCGCCTTTTCGCCGGAGCGCATCGATCCCGGTAACAAGAAGTACACGCTCACCAACACACCCAAGATCGTCGGCGGTATCACACCGGTTTGCGGTGATATCGCGGCGGCTTTCTACGGCACCATCTGCAGCCAGGTGCACCGCGTTTCGTCGTGCCGCGCCGCCGAGATGGTGAAGTTGCTGGAGAACACGTTCCGGGCGGTCAACATCGCGTTGGTCAACGAAGTGGCGATGATGTGCGAGCGCCTCGAGATCGACAGCTGGGACGTCATCGAGGCGGCCGCCACGAAGCCGTTCGGATACATGCCGTTTTATCCGGGGCCGGGCCTTGGTGGGCACTGCATCCCCGTCGATCCGCATTACCTCACCTGGAAGTTGCGAACTCTGGATTACCAGGCTCGTCTCGTCGAGCTTGCCAGTGTGATCAACGCGGCCATGCCCGAGCACGTGGTCCGTCTGGTTGCCGATGCGCTCAACGACGCCACCAAGAGCGTCCGCGGAAGTCGAATCCTCGTGCACGGCATTGCCTACAAGCGCGACATTGACGACGTGCGCGAGTCGCCGGCCCTCGACATCATCCGCCTGCTCGCCGCACGTGGCGCCGAGGTGTCGTATTTTGACCCGTTCGTTCCCGAGGTGTCGGAGGGTTTGGAAGAGCCGATGCGGTCCCTCACCGGCGGCCCGGAGATCTGCGCAGACTATGATTGTGTCGTGGTCTGCACCGACCACACCGATATCGACTGGCAGGCGGTCATCGACGCTTCGCCGTTGATCATCGACACGCGTAACATCACCTCCGGCCGCGACGACCCCCACATCGTACGGTTGTAACGTAATCCCCTCGCCGCAAGTCTCGTCTCCCGGGCACGCGCCCGGAGCGCCCGACGGCTTTGTGCCATCAGCCTATGAGTGATATCGAGCAGATCGTGACCGTGAACCGTAAGGCGCGGCACGATTACGCGATTACCGAGAAATTCGAGGCGGGGATCTCCCTTCTGGGCTCCGAGGTAAAGGCAATGCGCGAAGGGCGGGCCAATCTGAAGGATTCGTACGCCGCCATCGAGGGAAACCGTGTCGTCCTGCGCAACTGCCACATCAGCCCCTATGCGCCTGCGGGGCCCCACAATCAGCATGAGCCCGAGCGTCCTCGGCCGTTGTTGCTGCACCGGCGCCAGATCGACAAGCTACGCGGCAAGATCGTCGAGCGAGGTTTCACACTTGTGCCGCTGCGCATCTACTTCCGCGGCGGTTGGGCCAAGGTGGAGCTCGGTCTGGGTAAAGGCAAGCGTGCCTACGACAAGCGCGAATCGAAGAAGAAGGCTGAGGTGAAGCGTGAGATCGACCAGGAGCTCCGGCGGCGGCGGTGACGGCCGTCTGCGAGGAACAGGGTCGGTACCGGTGTGTTTCGCACCGAGGGTGTGCCTCGGAAGTCCGGTGATTGGCGGGCCGACACGACAATGATGGATACGACGGGTAGGATACGCGGGAAAGCAGCCCGCGCCGGATTAGCAAGGAGATAGGGGAGTCATGGCCGAAGACAGTTTGACGATTACCGACAATCGTACGGGCGAGACGTACGAGGTACCCATTTCTTATGGCACGTACCCGAAGTACGGTGCCTCGATTCCGGCCGTCGAGCTGCGCAGGATCAAGGCGTCGGACGACGACTTCGGTCTCATTACCTACGATCCCGCGTACACCAACACCGGGTCGTGCAAGAGCAGCATCACGTTCATCGACGGCGAGCGCGGCATTCTCCGCTACCGCGGCTATCCCATCGACCAGCTCGCCGCCAAGAGCACCTTCCTCGAGACCGCGTGGCTGCTGCTGAACGGCGAGCTTCCCGACGAGGAAGAGCTTGCCGGTTGGAAGTACAACATCACCCACCACACGATGATCAACGAGAGCATCAAGAAGGTCATCGACGCTTTCCACTACGATGCACACCCCATGGGCATGCTCGTCGGCACGCTGGGTGTCTTGTCGACCTTCTATCCGAACGCCAAGGATATCTTCGACGACGAGGCGCGGGAGCGGCAGATCTGGCGCCTGATCGCCAAGATGCCGACGATCGCCGCGTACGCCTACCGCCATCGGCGCGGCCTCCCGTATGTCCAGCCCGACAACGACCTCTCCTATCCGGGCAACTTCCTCAACATGCTGTTCAAGCTCACCGAGCTGAAATACGAGCCGGACCCGGTGCTCGAGCGCGCCCTCGACGTGCTTTTCATCCTGCATGCCGACCACGAGCAGAACTGTTCCACATCCGCCATGCGCAACGTCGGCAGCTCGCACACGGATCCCTTCGTCGCCGTCGCCGGCGCGGCGGCGGCACTCTATGGGCCGCTGCACGGCGGCGCCAACGAGGCCGTCGTGCGCATGCTCAATCAGATCGCCCACGTCAAGAACGTGCCGAACTTCATCGAGCAGGTGAAGTCCGGCGAGGCCGGCCGCCTGATGGGCTTCGGTCACCGTGTCTACAAGAGCTATGACCCCCGTGCGACGCTGATCAAGGAAACCGCGGACGCGGTGTTCAAGGTCACCGGCGTCAGCCCGTTGCTCGAGATCGCATTGGAGCTCGAGCGCGTGGCCCTCGAGGACGATTACTTCGTCGAGCGCAAGCTGTACCCGAACGTCGACTTCTATTCCGGCATCATCTACCGGTCGATGGGCTTCCTGCCCGCCATGTTCCCGGTGTTGTTTGCCATCCCACGCGCCGCGGGGTGGTTGGCGCAGTGGCAGGAGATGTTGCTCGACAAGGACCAGCGCATCGCCCGTCCGCGACAGGTGTACACCGGCGAGGACGAGCGCGACGTCGACTGACGGGTCAGCTTCTTCTGTGCTCTGCCATGCGCGACGCCAGTCGAATCGCCGCGATGGTCGGGCCCGGGTCTGCCATTCGGCGCGCGGCGATGTCGTAGGCGACGCCGTGGTCGGGCGACGTGCGTGGGTAGGGCAGGCCGAAAGTGGTGTTGACCGAAGGCGTCGCCGCAGTCTTCGCCATGATCGTGCCCTGGTCGTGATAGAGCGCCAGGACGACGTCGACGTCGCCCGTCCGCAGAATGCTGTCCGACGGGAACGGGCCCCGCACGTTTGCCCCCAGCCGTCGTGCTTCGATCACGGCGGGGCGCACCTCGTGGTCGTCCTCGCATCCCAGAAGCCCGTGTTCGCCGGCATGCGGATTGAGGCCGGCGACGGCGATGCGTGGCGCTGACCCGAACCATCGCTCCCAGCCCTCGTTGAGGCGGCGCAGCGCACCGACGATGCGGGTCGTGCGCACGGCCGCGATGGCTGTCAGGAGGGGCAGGTGAGTCGTCAGCAGTGCGACCGCCGGTCGGATTCCCGCAAACACCATGAGTGGTTCGCCGACGCCGACGCGCGCGGCGAGGTACTCGGTGTGCCCTTTGAAGCCCGGCTGGATGGCGGCGATGACGCTCTTGCTCACGGGCGCGGTGACGAGGGCGTCGGCGTCGCCCGTTTCCGCCGCCGAGGCGGCCGCTGCGAGACACTCGAGCGCCGCCCGCCCGTCACCGACACGCGGTCGTCCCGGCCTCAGCCCCGGCTCCACGCGATGGCAGGCGATCATTCTTGCGGGCGCCGGAAGCTTCAGCTCCGCCGCTAACGAGTCGAGATGGTCCGGGTCGCCGAAGACGACGGGGTGCGCCGCATGCTCCTCCGCAGCGAGCGCGGCGCAGGCGCGGATCGTCACCTCCGGACCGATGCCGGCCGGGTCGCCCATGCTGACGGCGATCTGCCGAGCGCTCATGCCGGTGTGCGCGGGCGCAGGGCTGCGCCGACGCCGATGAGGGCCTCTTCGACCGTCAACCGGGCGTTGGGCTGCAGCGGCGAGCGCAGCCGGTCGTCCGCGACCTGTGCCGCATCGAGCGCGTCGACGATAGCGTCCGGGTCAAGTCGACCGGCCCACTCGGCCCAGTCTTCGATGCGGTCGACGTTGACCACCAGTTCGTCGCTCTCGCCCCCGGCCAGGGCGAGCAAGTCGCGGAGAACGTCGCGCACGGCGCCGATCGCCGACGAAGCTTGATCGACTTTGCGCTCACCGGCGCCGGCGGCGAGTAGCGTTTCTGCGCTCGCCAACAGCGCGGCGCCGCCGGAGTAGGCGTCCTCGACGGCGGTCTCGGCGACGTCTCGCCGGGTGATGTATTCGTCGAGATCGAGGCTCATGGCGCGCCCGAGGCTGCCCGGGGCAAGAGCCGCACGCAAACGCGCTTCCTCGGCCCCTATACCGCACTCTTCCTCCAGGTGTCGGCGCATCAGGACGAGGCCCAGCGGTTGCAGTCGGAGCGTCTGGCAGCGGGAGCGCACGGTGGAGAGCAGCGCCCCCAGCGTCGGGCTGACCAGTATCAAAGCCGAAGATGCCGGTGGCTCTTCGAGGGTCTTGAGCAACGCATTTTGGGCGGCCGGATTCATCGTGTGCGCGTCGTCGACGACAACGACCCGCCGGGAGCCTTCGTAGGGCTTGTAGCCGACCCAGCGCACGATGGGCTCGTGCGGCGGGGGTTCGCCGCCGCGCTGCTTTCTGGGGGACACCTGGGAGAGGCGGATCTGGCCCTTGTGCGGCGCCACCCAGAGAACGTCGGGGTGCAAGCCGCGGGCGACCTTCCGGCACGAGGCGCATGTTCCGCAGGCATCGACAAAACCCGAAACTTCGCAGTTGAGCGCCTGAGCGAGCACGCCGGCCATGGTCGCCTTGCCGACCCCCGCCGGCCCATGCAGCAGGAGAGCGTGCGGCAGGCGGTTTCGGGTCAGTGCCCGCCGCAGCGCCGCGACCGTCTGCTGTTGGCCGACGATGGCGTCGAATCCCGGGGCAGCCGCAACGGGAGCCGCTCCGCCGCCCGCCTCGGCGACGGCCTCTTGATGGGCGGCGAGCTCCGCCTTGGTGGGTTTGCCGGGCCTACGGTGTGCTGTCATCGCGCATGCGGCTCGCTACCAGAGGAATACGGTGATGTCGGCCCGCCGCCGCAGGTCGGCGATCCACTCATCGACGCGCCGGTTGACTTCGGTCTCGATCAGGATCGGTTCGATGAGCTCGTCATCGACAGCCTCGAACGGCGGCAGCGGAGCTCCCCGGCGCTCCATCTCGGGGCGCAAAACTCCATCGTAGTAGCTTTGCAGCGCCGTTTCGCCGATATCGAGCACGTCACGGTACCGCAGATCGATGTAATTGCCGATCAGTGCCTGCCGCTCGAGATCGTAGCGCACCTCCGCCGGCGTTAGCTGAAGACGTGCGAGCTCCTCCTCAAAGGCCCGCCGCGATCCGAACTGCTCGATGAGCTGCTGATATAGGGCCTCGATCTCCTGTGCGGGAACGTCGAACTGTGGGAAGCGCCGCACGTGCTGAAACATGAGCAGACCGTCGATCATGCAATCCAGCAGCATGCGCGCGTCGGCATCAGGATCCGCCCCCGGGGCGGCGGCGCAGCTATCGGTGCTGCGCGCCAGATCCGTGTCCCGCAGTCGCGCCGCACGGTCGACTTGCGCGAGCGTGATCACCTCTCCATCGACGATGGCGGCGATGCGGTCGACGAGCTGCGCCTGCGGCGGCTCCGCGACGGCTGACGGGGCCGAAGCCGTGAGGCCGGCCAGCACGAGCAACAGCAAAGACACTCTCCGTGGGCGCATCAGAAAGCCTGGCCGATGGCGAAGTGGAGGCGTGTGGACTCTTCACCCGTTCGAGCATCCAGCAGGTAGCCCCAGTCGAGACGAAGCGGGCCGATCGGTGTCGAGTAGCGGACGCCCACACCGATCGTTTCCCGGACCCGGTTGAGGGCAACGGATTCCGGGTCGGCGAAGACGTTGCCGATGTCGGTGAAGACCACCGCGCCCAGACTGCCGCGAATCGGGAATCGAAATTCGAGGTTGCCGATCAACAGGACGTCCCCGCCGAGAGGATTGCCGTTCGGCGACAACGGTCCGGCGAGATTACGTCCGAAGCCGCGCAGCGTCGTCGACCCTCCGGCAAAGAACCTCTCCGGAAGAGGGACCACGGAGCCACCGTACGGTACTGCAAGCCCGGCTCGGGCGGCGCCGACGAGTACGGAGCCTCCCGGGCCGTTCCAGTACCAGTACGAGCGACCGAAGAGCCGTAGAAAATTGCTCTCGCTGCCCAGCGCGTGCTCCGCCAGTTCAATGTCGAGGGTGTGGTACGCGCCTCGATCGGGGTCGATGGGGTCAGGCCGCCGCTTGTCGGAGAGGAGCGAGTAGATCACGCTGCCGACGATCGCGTCCGTGTCCTCGGGCTCGAGAATGACATCGTCGTCTTCAATGTCGAAGGCCTGCTGATTACGGAACGAGTAACGGCCGATGCTCGTCAGCGACTCCGAGTGGCGCTTGACGAGCTGGACCGAGGTGCCCAACTGTTGCAGCTTGAAGCTCGTCCGGTCGACGCTCTCGTAATAGGCGACCACCGAGCCTTCGATGTCGCGCCCGAGCAAGTAGGGGTCGGTGTACACGAAGCGCAGGCGTTGCTCCGCAAAGGACGCCCGCACGCTACCCGCGGCGCGATGGTTGCGGCCCCAGAGGTTGTCCTCGCCGACGACCACCAGGCCGCGCACCTGCTCTTCGGTGGAGTAGCCGAGGCCCCACGAGAGCCGCTGGCTGGAGCCCTCGTCGACGCGCACGACCACGGTAGGCTCGGTCTCGGTCGAATCCGGGCGCGCCGTGTCGATGTCGACACGTGAAAACAGCCCCAGTCGGTAGAGACGACTCTGACTGAGGATGGCGTCTTCTTGCGTGAACGGCGACCCCGGGACGAGCGAAAGCTGCCGGCGAATGACCTCATCGCGCACCTCGCGGTTGCCGGAGATGAGAAGCTTGCCGACCCGGACACGCGCGCCCGGAAACACGGTGAATCCCACGTCGACGGCATAGACGTCCTCGGTTTCATCGACCTGAGCGATCACCGTCGCCCGCGGAAATCCCTGGTTGGCGAGGAGTATTCGCAGGGTGGTCTCGTCCCGTCGAACGGCGTCGGGATCGAAGGGACCACCGCCCCGGGTGCGCAGCGCCGCCGTCCAGTTCGACGGGTCGGTGCCGTAGGTGGCGAGTTCGCCGCGGATGTCGATATTGAGCTGCCGTACCACCGTCCGCTCGCCTTCGTCGATCACCATCCGCGCGACGATCCCGTCGAGGTCGGGGTCGCGAGTAACCGTCGAATCGACGACCCGAGCCTGCAGGAAGCCATTGCGGCGATAATGGGCGACGATGGCTCGTTCGTCCGATTCCCAGGTAGTCGTCGAAAATGGCGGCCCGCGCAATATCCCGTGCTCACGAGTTCGCAACAGAGGAGACAGCACTGCCCGCGGCATGCTCGCGTTGCCCGCGAACTCGATCCGCCGAACCTTGGCCGTCGAAGCCGGCACGACGGTGAAGTTGACTGCCACGTTGCGGCCCTGCGCGTCGCGCCGCCGCCCGTAGCTGACGAGCGGCTTCCAGTGGCCCTGGCTCTGCAAGGCGGCAATAACGTCGGTACGGGCCTGGTTGAGGATCCAGTCGGCGACGGTCGCTTCTTCGAAGAACGGCAGCATCTCGCGCAACTCGTCCTCGCTGCGATTCCAGCCACGAAAATTGAGCTCGACCGGCGGCCCCGCCTCGACGCGAATGCGCAACTCGGCGGTGTTCTGTTCCAGGCTGGAAGCCTCGGCCTCGATCTCGATCTCGGCGTGAAAGAAGCGAGACTCGGCGAGCCGCCGGTGCACGGCGTCGATGCCGTCGCCGAGCAGGTCGGTTCGATATACGCCGCCCTCGGTGAGCCCGAACGCATCGCGGATCTCGGCCTCATCGATCCCCAGGTCGCCGACGAAATCGAGGCGATCGAGTCGCGTCGCCTCTCCCGGCTGGAGGTGGAAGACGAGCGTGGCCGCCAGGCCGTTCTCGTGGAGCACGAGCTCGGGCTCGACGACCGCCTGCCGGTACCCCCGGTCTGAGAGTGCCTGCTGGACCTCCCCGGCCTGGGCTTCGAGAAGCTCGCGGCTGATGCGATCGCCGGGGCGAGCCGTCAGCGCGTCGCGAAGCACGTTGCGCCCTATCGGACTGTCCCCCTCGAACGCGGTCTCGTATAGCTGGGCCGCCGGCAGGACGGTGAACTCGAGGCGAACTCCGTCGGCGGTGTCTTCCCGGTGCACCTGCACGTCCGAAACGCCGCCGAGCGCGTAGATGTCCTGCAGCGTGCGGTGCAGATCCGCAATCGCGTACGGTGCTCCCTCGCGCACGGCGATGGCTTCTCGCGCCGAATCGCGGAGCCCAACCGGAGCCTGTACGACGATCTGGGAGACCGGTCGGCCCTGTTGCTGTGCGCCGGCGGCCGCGGGGGGCAGGATGACGAGAGCCGCGGCGACAACCGTCAGCCGGCGCATCGCCGAGATGTGGGCGTGAGCGGTCATCGGAAGCGGTGGTCGAAGCGGAAATCGACGCCCAGCGAGCCGTCCTCTTCCCGCGTGGCGGTGACGCGGATGCCTCGGGTAAGTTGGTATTCGATCGTCACCAGCTGTTCTTCGGTGGTGCCGAGGATGCTCGTCCAGCTCACCCAGAGGTCGGGTGTGACCTGCTTGCCGAGCGTCACCCGGGCGGTGGGGTCACCCGAGCCGCTGACGACGGAGGGCTCGACCCGAAAGCGGTCGACACCGAAGACACGTTGCGCTCCGCGCTCCACCTGGTTCATGTATTGGCGGGTCAGGAACGACGTCGCCTGCGCGCCGACCGCCCCCAACGAGTCGTCCTCGTTCCGAAACCCCTCGTCCGGAGCATCGCCCACGGTGAGCAGTTGGATGAGCTGAAGATCCGAAAGCGGCGGCGACGAGATGAACGTCGCATTGACGTCGCCGCGCGCCGGTGAGCCGGAGACGTTGATGGTGACGAGGTACTGGCGAATCGAGGTCTCGACGGCGATATCCAGGTTGGGCTCGGTGCGCAGCGGGTTCTGGAACTCGATCGATCCCCGTAGGAAGCGATAGCGCTGGTCGTTGAGAAGCACGGTGCCGTCGAGCACCGTCGTAGTTCCGAGCAGGACCGGATCCGCCAGCGTGCCGCGAGCGCGGAGGTCGGCGCTCAGTTCCACGTCCGCGATGTTGTTGGCGATTCGCACATCGCCGGGCGCGCTGATCTCGATGTCCAGCGTGACCGGCCGCGCCAGAGGATGATCGACGCCCGAAACGCGCGAGTCCGAAAGCGCCATGAGGTCGCCTTCGCCCTCCCACCGGCGCGTGTACTCGGCGTCGGTGACGGTCATGGTTCCGGAAAGAAGCGACCTCTCGAAGCTGCCTTCGAGCACGAGGTCGGCCGACGTCGTGGCTCGAATACCCTGCTGCAGCCGCAGCAGGGCATCGTCGATGCCGAGGTTGAGCGTAAAGCGTTGCGGAACGCCGTCGACGAGCTGTATCTCGCCGTCACCTCGGACGTTGGCGTCGTCCGGCGCCCCGGAATCGCCCAGGGAGCCCGTGAACTGCTCGATACGGAGGAAACGGTTCTCCAGCGTGACCGTCGCCGAGATATTCTCGATGGGTTGCAGAATCGGGGCATTGATCAGCCCGGAGACGACGTCGATGGTGCCGTCGTAGGTGAGGTCGGGAGGGTCTCCGGCAACGCGAACATCCAGATCGGCGCGGCCCGCGATGCCCCAACTTCCGGTGATGGCATTGAGCGGATCGAGGCTGGCGCTTCCACGCAGGCGTGCGTCGAGACGGAATGGGCCGAGCAAGAACGCGCCGTCGACGCGGAGATCGGCGCCGGACCCCTGCAGCACGATGGGCTCGTCGATATGCAGCCCTCCCTCACGTACCTGTATGGAGACGGGCTCTTGCATGGCCAACGGCAGGTCGGTCAGGCTCAGCCGGAGCTGGCGCACGTCGACCTGCCCCTCGTAGGTCCGCCAGTCGGTGCCGCGTCCCCGAACGGACATCCGCAACGAGGCCTCGCCGCCGGTTATCAGGTCCCGCAGCGGCCCCGCACGCTGCCACAAGGGGCTCAGGGGAAGCGCCTCGATGTCGAGGTTGAGCGAAACCGGTTCGGAGCTCTCCTCGCCGGCCAGTGCGTCGAGGGGCAGACTGCCGGAGATCTCGAAGGGCCGGTCCGTGGAAATCCCGCGCACGTCGACGAGCTCGAGTCGGTTGTCCGCGAGGCGGATCGTGCCGTTGAGGCCTTCCGCAGACCACGGCATCGAGGGGTGAGCGAAGGTGATGTCGTGCATGACGAACGTGCCGCCGACGTCGCCCGAGAGGACGTCGCCTTCCGCCTGCAGAGCCACTTCGACAGTGCCGCCGGCTTCGACGCGGTCGGTGAACACCTCCAGCATTTCCAGGGACACGAGACCGGACGCCGTGGCTTCCAACCAGCGTCGCTCCGCGACGTTGATGACGGCGTGGGCCTCGATGCTGCCCGCGTCGCTGGCCAGGCGCGGCATATCGATTCGCAGAACCTCCTCACGGAGGTCGAAGGTCATGGGCTCCGGGATGGCAAAGGTGAGTCCCGGGCGGGTGAGCGCGAAGCCTTCCAGAACGGCGGAACCCGACCAGCCCGTCCAATCGCCGAGCACGCCGCTCCCGGACATCTCTACGGCTCCCGCCAGCTCCAGGTCGTCGTCGGGTGTGTAGCCTTGGGATGCGAGAAGGGCGAGCGCGAGGCTCGACTCTCCGGCGGCCCGCACGGAGGTCAGGTTCGGCGCCTGCAGGTCGGTGCTCAGCGTCGCCACCCAGCCGGCGTCGGGGATGGGCGGCAGCGGCACGGCGACACTCCCGCCCCGCGCGCGTGGCGTCGGCGGGGGAATCGCGGGGTCGGTGGGGTCGGAACGGCCGATGGCGGTTACGGCGACGCTGCGGCCCGACAACTCGGCGCTCGACGCGATCGATCCCAGCGTCACGCCATATGCCGCGGCGTTGGTCCAGCGCAGCGTGGCGGCCGCATTTGGTGCAGAGAACGGTCCGTTCAGCTGCGCTTCCAGCCGCACCGTGCCGGCGAGCGGAATCTCGGCGCCGGTGAGGTCCGCGCCAATCGAGGCGTCGATGTCGGCCCCGTCAACGCGGACCTGGAGGACATCCGCGACGCGTTGCCAGGCGCCCGAGACGGCGAGTCGTCCGCGTGGCCCGGCGAGCTCGAACCGATCGACGGCCCACTCCTCGGGACTCAGGCGAATGTGCACGTCGGCGCTCAGGTCTGCGAGGCCGTTGAGGCGAACCGCCGTGCCGAGAAGAGTGACTTCACCGGAGGGAGAAGAGCCGTAATCTCCCGTCAGCGTCAGCTCGCCGGTGGTCTCGCCGGCGACCGACAGCGGCACGCCGAGGCGCGGCAGCTCGACCTCCATCGGGAATCCGTCGAGCCGCAGCCCGACGTTGAAATCAGGGCCGGAGCTGACCCGTTGTCCGATGCGAAAGCGTCCCTCGCCCTCGGCGCTGCCGTCGCCGCGCCGCAGTTGCAAGTCGACGATTTCGAGCGCTGCCCCCGCCAGACGCAGCGTGCCGTCCAGATTACCGACGGGAGTGTCGGCCACCGAGAGCGAGCGCGCCTCGACGGTGCCGGCGATCGTGGGAGCGTCGAGCGTGCCCGCGATCCGGGCCGTGATCAGGCCCGTGCCGACGATGCCCAGCGGTTGCGGAACGGGCTGCTCGCCGCGGAACCGCCGGATCTGGTTGAAGAGCCGGTCGAGCATGCGAAGGTCTTCGCTGCGCAGCACCACCGTGGCGGCGACGGCGCGGTCGGTGCCGACCGTTCCTTCGATGTCGGCCCGCGTTCGCGGCATCGTTGCGCTCGTGTTCCGCACGTTCAGGGTGCCGGCGTCGAGCGTGTACTCCGCATGTGCCTCGACCGGAAGCGGCAGCGACGGAGCGGCTCGCTGCGGCGAGGTTGCACTCGACAGGGGCGTGCCGGCCTCCGGTGCGGCAGCCGAGGCGGTCGGCCTCGACGCGGCGCCGCCCGCAGCGCTGTCGTCGACCTCGGCCGCCGGAGCCTCGAGAAGTGGGTCTGTTGGCGCCACCTCCGCCTCATCCAGTCGATCGAGCGTTCCCGAGGGCAGCGAGAAGTCGAATGAGCCCCCGCCCGTGACGGTTCGGTCGAACGGCTCACTCCAGCTCAGAGCTCCGGTGCCCGCGCCGATGCCGGCGAAGCGAAAGCCGGACAGAGAGTCCGACCGGGTAAGCTGGGCCAGGTTGACGCCGCTCGCGTCGTATTCCAGGCGGAAGGTGCGCGGTTCACTTCTGAGATCGACGACGATCCGACCGTTCACCTCTCCGGCGAACAACGAGGCCTGCAGCGCGTCGACCAGCAGTTCTTCGGAGGTCGCGGCGATCTCCGCCGAGATATCCGAGGCATCGATTCCCGCGACCGACACGGCCGGCGAGGACAGCGTTCCGGAGAATCGCAAGGGGTCGGTTCCGAAGGTGACGGTCGAATCCAGGGCAAGCTCTCCGTTGACGATCTCGCCGCCGTCGATGCCGGAAAATGCGATGAGGTCGGGTACTTGCAACCGTCCGTCGACGGCGAACTCGCCGCGCCGCCACTCGGTGACGCGCCCTACGATCGTCAGCTCGCTGGCGCCGAGCGCCACACGAGCATCGTTGATTTCCAGCAGATCCTCGTCGATGGCGAAGGGAACCTCGGCATCGACGAAGTCGAGTGTTCCGCCCGCCACCCGAGATTCGCTGTCGTCCGGTCGCAGCGACACGCCTCCGCCACCGACCCGCAACGATCCGGCCCGCCGCCGATCCCCATCCGCGGCGCCTTCGACGGGCTGCAGCTCCAGGTTCACGGCGGCCAGCGAGGTGTCGAGGTTCCAGCGTCGATGGTTGACCTCGACAGAGCCGTCGACGACGCTCAGGCGGTCGACGACGAGTGTGAGCCGCCCGCCGCCGCCGACCTCCAGCACCGGCCCCGAGCCCTCGGCGACATCCCAGTGCAGCAGCGGCTCCTCGACGATGAGCGATCCGATGCGAAGCTGCCGGGAGAGCAACGCCCAAACCTGCACGCGTACATGGGCCGCCGCGGCGCGAAACAACGGCTGGTCGCTGCCTTCGGCGCCGTCCACGACGATGCCCGTCGCCGTGGCATTGAGGGGCAGCAAGTCGAGCTCGAGATGGTCGACGCGAACGTCTCGGTTCAGCAACGACGTGAGGCGCTCTTCCGCCCACCTGCGGATCCGGTCCTGGCCCGCCTGGCTCTCGATCCATGCCCACGACGCCACCAACGCCGCCGATCCGAGAAGAGCCAGCAATACGAAGACGCGCAGGGTACGGCGTCTGCGGGAGCGGGGCTTGGTATCCCGTTCCGCACTCATTCGATAGTCGCCAGCAGGGCGCCTCCCTCCACGCCCTGTCCTTCCTCCACGTCGACGCTTCCAACCACGCCGTCTCGTGGAGCGCGTAGCTCGTTTTCCATCTTCATGGCTTCGACGACGACGATTCCGTCGCCGCTGGCGACCTGATCTCCCGCGGCAACAAGCAGGCGGGAAACGCGCCCCGGAATGGGTGCGACGATGCGCACGATGCGGTCCATCGTTGCCGCCGGACCGGCGGCGGTGCGGTGGCGGCGAACGTCCGCGGCATGCACCTTGAACGTCCGCTTGACCAGATGGACCGCGAGATGTTCGAGCTCCTCTTCGACGAACACCTCGTACGAGGCGCCGTCGATGAGCAGTGAATAGATACCGGGCCGTGGCCTGCGCCAGTCGATCGAAGTGTCCTTGCCGCCGCCGTTTTCGGCGGCGGCTTCGAGATGTCTGACGACGACGCGATCGCCCTCCCGACGCACCTGGTACCGGCGGGGCTGCTCTTCACCGATGCCGACCTCGACAATCATCGTCCGCCGCCTCTCGTCACGTGTCGCCGTTGAGCCCGGCCGAACGGCCCGCCAGCTTCCAGGGGGATGCAGCGGTCGATGGAGGCCGATAGGCACGCTCCTCTTCGGTCAGAAAGATGTGCAGAGCAGCCGCCATGCGTGCCGCTTCGGTGATGGCTTCGGGGTCGTTGGCGTCCGCGACAGCCGGGGTGCTCGCTCCGTCTCTTCCGGCGATGGCCTCGGCTTGGGCGCCGCCGCCGGCCTCGTCCGGATCGACGCGCAACAGACGGTCGAGGTAACCGGTGTCGAAGTCGGCCTCGAGAAAGAGAGGGTCCGCCAGCACGCGCTGGAAAAGCGGGATTGTGGTGTAGATGCCGCGTACCTTGTACTCCTCCAGGGCTCGTTGCAGCCGGCGAATCGCAGCGGCTCGGTCGGTGCCCCAGGCGATGAGCTTACCGACGATGGGGTCGTAGTGAATCGGCACCTCGTAGCCTTCGAACAGGCAGGAGTCGTCGCGGATGCCCGGCCCGCCGGCGATGCGTAGCGACTCGACAATGCCCGGCGAGGGGGCGAAGTTGTTGTCCGGATCCTCGGCATAGATGCGGCACTCGATGGCGTGCCCGCGCAGGACGACCTCGTCCTGCGTCATGGATAGCTCCGCCCCCTCGGCGAGGGCGATCTGCTCGGCTACCAGATCCACGCCGGTGAGCAACTCGGTGACGGGATGCTCGACCTGAAGGCGGGCGTTGACCTCGATGAAGTAGAAGTTGCGCTCCCCGTCGACGAGGAACTCGACCGTGCCGGCGTTGCTGTAGCCGGCCTGAGCCGCTACCGCCAGGGCGGCCGCGCCCATGCGCTCCCGCAACTCGGGATCCATGATCGGCGAGGGAGCTTCTTCGAGAACCTTCTGGTGGCGCCGCTGGAGCGTGCATTCGCGCTCGCCGAGAAAAACCCGGTTTCCGTGCACGTCGGCGAGGATCTGTATTTCGATGTGGCGTGGCGCGACGATCGCTTTCTCGAGATAAAGGCGGCCGTCACCAAAGGCGGAGGCAGCCTCGCTTTTCGCCGTTTCGAACGCTCTCTCGAGCCCTTCCTCGCCCTCGACCAGCCGCATGCCTTTACCGCCGCCGCCGGCCGCGGCCTTGATCATCACCGGGTAGCCGAGCTGCTCCGCGACGATGGCGGCTTCGTCGGCGGTGTCGACGGGATCCGGTGTGCCCGGTACCACGGCGACGCCGGCCTCCGCTGCCGCTTGCCGGGCGCGGGCCTTGTCGCCGACGAGGGCCATGCACTCGGCTGTCGGGCCGATGAAAACAAAACCCTCGTCCTCGCACCGCCGGGCAAACTCGGGATTCTCCGAAAGGAAGCCGTAGCCGGGATGGACGGCGTCCGCTTCGGCGTCGTGTGCGACCTGCAGCACGCGGTCGATGTCCAGATAAGATTCGGTAGCCGGCGCCGGACCTATGCCGTACGCGTAGGTGGCGAAGCGCACGTGCAGAGCTTCACGGTCCGCCTCCGAGTAGATGGCGACCGACTCAAGGCCGAGGTCGCGGCACGCACGGATGACGCGCACTGCGATCTCGCCCCGATTGGCCACCAGAATTCGTCGGATACGCCGCTTGCCCATGGTCAAAGCGTAGCCCGGGGCTGGACTGCCCGCCACGTCGGCCGTCCGCTGCAGATCTGCGAGCTCCCGGGTCTCGGGAGGCTATTCGCCCTCACCCCGGCGATCGTGGAGCCGCACCCTGTTGAGGCCAGAGATGGTAGGAATACGTCGTGTCGAACCGTGAGAACCCCAGACTTCGATAAAAGGCAACGGGCCCGTCAGGCTCGTCTTCGACCCCCAAGAGGCAACCGTCCGCCTCATTCTCCAGGGGCAACATCGCCGCCAGCATGAGGCTGGTTCCCATCCCCGTGCCTCTGTAGCCTGGGTCCACCACGATCATGTCGATGAAACTGTATACCCTGACGCCGATCTCCCTGCGGTCATACGCAACGAACCCACGCACGCTGCCCTGTACCTCGGC
>CAYSHI010000261.1:0-3045 GCA_964430745.1 uncultured Acidobacteriota bacterium
CGGATGGAGTCCGCCATCGGCAAGTACTACAACTGCGAGGCGGAGCACGACGGTATCGAATGGATGGAGCGGCTCCGCGGTCTCGACGGTCTGACGCATCGGCACCGTATCGAGAAGACCCGCCGCGATGCGCGCGTCCTGAACATCTACGAGGGTACCAACGAGATCCAACGCTACCTGCTTCTGCGCGACCTGGCGCAGCGCATTTTGCCTGCCTGGAGGGCCGCGAGCGAGCGGGAGACGCCGGCGCCCGCCCCGGGAGCCTATCCGCAGCTTCGCGACAAGCTCGAGCGCGCCAAGCACGACTTGATGTCGCGACTCGACGAGGCCGACAAGACCCTCGGCGCGCTCGTATGGGCAAACGTCAACCTGCAGCCTTGCTTTTTCCGTCTCGCGGAGATCGCCGGACTCATCAAGGTCTTGGACGCGATGCTCTATCGCCTCGAGTGGCTCGCGTCCCACGACGTGCCCGCAAGCTATCGCGACCGGCTCACCGCTGCCTCGGTGCTGGCCTTCGAGCGCTGCATGGTGCGCGTCGAGACACTCGATCGGCGCTTTGCCGTCTCGTACGCCTACCTGGAGGATGGCCGCTATCCGCCCGACGTGAAGCTCGGCTTCCTCTCACTCGATCCGGAAGGTGCGGCCGCCGAAAGCTGGGGGTTGCTGCCGGCCGAGCTGAAGCCCGTGATCGATCCGGAGTCGTTGGCGCGGGAGGTGCGCATCGTGGTGCTCGCCAAGCCCGTTCCGGTGGTTGCGCCGCGACCGCGCTTCGACGCTGAGGGGTTCGCCGAGGCGCTCTACGCACTCGATGCGGTCGACCTGCACTCGCTTACGACGGCACTCGAGCTGAAGCGTCGCGACCCGGGGCACGTGACCGTGGCGGTGTGCGGACTCGCCGGCCCGGCGGGCGTCGACGCCCTCAGACAGGCGCGCGCTCTCGGGGCCGATGAGGTGACCTTGATCGAGGTCCCCGGTAACGCCGACGTCGTGCAGGACCCCGGCACCGTGGCGAGAGTGATGGCACGCGCCCTCGACGGCGAAGCCGTCGACCTCGTCCTTTGCGGCGCCGCCGCTTCCGATACATCGCAAGGGATCGTTGCCCCCATGCTTGCCGGCTTGCTCGGCGTCGAGCACATCGACAGCGCCGTCTCCGTTCACTGGAGCGGCGGCGAGGAGCCGCTCCTGCGGGTGTTGGCGAACGGCTGGCAGGGGCACGAGCTCGACATGGCCCTTCCTTGCGTCGTGGCCATCGAGCCGTCGGGAGAGTACGTCGGCGCGCCATACGGCCTCGACGCCTTGGTCGCGGCCTCGGGCGTTCCGTTGAACCGAATGAACGTCGAAGATCTCGCGATCCCCGTCGAGCCCGTAACGGTTCGACATCGGCCCCGTCCCGCGCCCGTGGGCGATGACGGCGCCCACATCGCCACCACCCCCGAAGAGGCTGCCTCCGTGTTCCTGGAGGTCGCCGGATTGACGGGTGGCGGCGGATCGAAAGAGGTCGAGCCTTATACCGGCGATCCGCAGGGCTTCGGTCAGCAGCCGCAAGATGCCTCGCCGGCGTGCCTGTTCGTATGCGACACGGCGGCCGCTACCGAGCTCGCGACCGGTCTCCCCTCGGCGCTCGAGTCCGCCCGCCGGTTTTCATCGGGAAACGGATTGCCGCTCGACGTGGTGTTGCCGCTCACCGACCCGGCCTTGCTGGCGGATGCGGCGGGGCGGCTGATCACCGAGGTCGCGCCGCGGCGCATCTACGTGATCCAGAATCCGGATCTCGGTCGTCTCGGCTGGCGGGGGCATCTCGAGTGGTTCCAGGAGCTCTGGGGGATGTATCGACCCGAGGTGGCCTGGTTGCTCGGCCCCGACAGCATGAGCACCTTGTTCGCGCGCCTTGCCGGCCAGGGTCCGCCCGGCGTCCATCGGTCCTGGCCGTGGTTGCACGTGCAGACCGTGAGCAATGGCTCCGGTCCGGTGCGGCTCGGCGCCGGCGTTTTCGGCGGCGCGGGGCAGGCCGTGGCGACGCCGCCCGAGAGCGGGCTCCGCATGGTGACGTTCGTTTCCGATGCGGAGATCGAGCTGCCTGCCCGCGAACGGCTGGACGAAGAGCCGACGCAGGTCTTTCTGTACGCGCCTCGCCTCGAGTACGACGTGGCGGACGACCCGGTGGCTGCATTGCTGGATCGTCTCGGCGGCGGCGAGCTCACGCTCGAAGACGCCGAGTTCGTCGTCGACTTCGGCTACGGGGCGGGCGGTCGCGACGGGCTCGATGAGCTCGCCGAACCTCTTCTGGCGCTGCTCGTCGACGAGCTCGGGCTGACGGAATCGATGATCGGCGCGACGCGAAAGGTAACCCAGGATCTCGAGGTGTTGCCGATGGAGGTCCAGATCGGGCAGACCGGCGTGCGGGTCAATCCCAAGGTCATGATCGCAATGGCCGTATCGGGCTCCCCCCAGCACATCGATTGGGTGGGTGAGGGCGCCGTGATCCTGTCGTTCAACACCGATCCGGACGCGCCGCTGATGAAGCTCAACGATCAGCGGCCGCGGCCCGTTGTGCATCCTGTGGTGGGCGACGTGCGCGAGACGATTCCGCGGTTCATCGCCGCCCTGCGGGAAAAGGCGGGTCGGGAGGACTAGCCCGTCTTCTCGAGGCCCTTGGTGAGCGGCGGGCGCTTCAGCGGCGCCGGGTCGAGGCGACTAGTGTCCCACGTCGCAAATAGGGTGACGTTCGTGGCTGCCATCCGTTGGACAGGCGGGAGTCACCCGCGATCGCAGCGTTGCGCCTCGTCGACGATACCCAAGGTATCGCCTCCTCGCCGCGCCTTGCGCTCACCCGTGACTCCCGCCTGCGAACGTCACCCTATTTACGACGTGGGACACTAGTTGATGCGCGCCGTCATCGATACAAACGTTGTGGTGAGCGGGCTGATCCGCGCGCGTGGGGCGCCGGGGCAAATCCTGCGGGCGCTGCGTGACCGCCGATTCCTGCCGGTCGTAAGCTCGCCGATTCTCGAAGAGCTCGCGGCGGTCTTGGCGCGCTCCTGGTTG
>CAYSHI010000262.1:0-33404 GCA_964430745.1 uncultured Acidobacteriota bacterium
CGATGCAGAGGGCGCGCGTAGGGCAGCGATGCCCTTCTCGCGTGTACTGCGCGCCATGAGAATCCGGCGAAGCCGCTCCCTTTCCCCGCGCACCTCACGCGAAAGGGTATCGCTGCCCCTAGCGTGCCCGCCTAGCACCTACGTTCCAATCTACCCAAGTTGACCCCACAAGCCACGTGCCCGCGAATCCCCGTCCCCGAGCTTCCGTCCAAACCCGTCAGCAACGCGCCTGGAATCAACAGGTAGCGTTCGCTCAAGCGTCCGGTGCGACCGTGCGGCAGTCTGCGCCGAGCTCCTCGAGCATGGTTCGCACCGAGAGCTCGAGTGCGAGCGTCACCTCGGCAACGGTTGAGCGCCTGTCGGCATGATAGGCATCCGCGGACTCGGCCAGGTCGCGTGGCTCGCCGACCTTGACGCGCGCTCTGCGCGGGCCCCAGATGCGGCGCTTCTTGAACACCTCCACCTCTAGCAGGCCGAGAACGTCGAGGAACCGCTCGAAGCTCATGGTCTCGCGCACATATCCATCGTAGATGCCGACCACTCGATTCAGTCGCCAGAGCTCGTCGTACAGGGCCGCCGTTTCACGGCGGCGCTCGGCCAACAGCTCGCTCTCGTATTCCGATTCCGCGCGTTCGTCGAAGACGATGCGGTCGACGGCGTTGAAGAGAGAGCGCACCCTGTCGAGAAGCTCCTGGCCCGGCGATGGCGTCAGCGACAGTCGCCGCTCCATCTCCGAGATGACGAGCTCCTTCATTCGCTGTATACGCGCGTCGAAGCCCAACTCGCCTTCCGGCTCGAGGCCGTGCACCTTCTCGTGCGCCGAGAGTACGGCCTCGCCGGCGCGCCGCAAACGACCGTACACCGGCAGCGGCGGCAGACCGCTCGAGGGAAAGAGCTTCGCCTCCAGTCGTTCGAGGGAGCGCTCGATTTCGTCGCTCATGTCGCGGGTGTAGGTGAACTTCACGGCGATCGGAACACAGAACAACGAGGGGTCGTCGCCGGCCTTTGACGCCTCCTCCGCGGCATGGAAAGCGAGTTGGACCACGCCCTGCTGGAACGGCATGACGATGTCGTTTTGCCAGACGGTGTGCCCCTCCGGGAAGATTACGAGCCAGTTGCGTCCCGAAGTCAAAAGCTCTCGCGTGGTCTTGAACGAAGCGCGATCCGCCGTGCCGCGGATGATCGAGTAGACGCCGACCCGCTGAAGGAACCAGGCCAGGATCGGCGAGCGTTCGAACAGCTCCATCGCCGCCAGGTAGTTGCAGTGCTCGCCGATCCGGCAGCAAGCGGCGGTCAGGATATAGGGCTCGAAACCGCCTGAGTGACTCGGCGTCAGCAGGCATCGACGCCCCTTGAGTCGCCGCAACTTCTCGAGATCGTCCTCGCCGATGTCGACACCGGTGACCTTCAGTTGCAGGCGGTTTGCCAGCGGGACGAGCCGATGCTGCAGGGCAATGAGGAGGCGGCTCTCTCTCGGCGGCCGAAAGGTATGGGGCACCGGCCGGCCGTACGGATCGGAGCGATAAACGTCTACGGGTCTGATCACCGGGTGCTCCCGGCCACGATCGGCTGAGTCGACGGACATGGTATCCGAACGAGGCCGCCAAGTTCATGTGGGGAGACCCGAACCGGGCGCACGTCTCGCTGTTCGTCGATTCGGTATTCGAAAGAGCGGAGATCACCAATTGGGGCGAATCCGATGTGGATCTCAGCGGCTGGGCATTCCCCAACGAGATGACAAGCGCGGACGGTCCCGTGGATCTGCTCGACGAGTGTCAGCGGGTTGTTTCTCGGAGCTGGATCTCGCCCTGACCGACGGGCGGCTAGCTCTCGTCCTTTGCCCGTTCCTGCTGAATGCGCTCGACCTCGCGAAGCACTTCGGCTGCTTCAATCCGCCTTTGGGTGAGGAGGAACGACGGCTTCTCGGCGGTTTGTCCCTCCGGGTCGGGCATGCGCTTGGGGGCGTCCCGCAGCGCCTTCAGCTCTGCTCGGTGGGTGATCGTGAGATAGTCGATCGCGCGAATCGCGACGGCCGGATCGACCCCGGCGAGGACTTCCGTGAGCTGCTCGATAAGGTCGACCTCTTCGTTCATTTCGTTCTTTTCACTGCTCATCTCGTCGTCCTCGCTTTTCATCTCGTTGCCTTCCTCTCCTCGGGCATCAGCCATTGGGATCCGCGGTGTCCCCACCACATCGCGACGCCGCTGACACCCTGCACCAGAAAGCCCAGCGTGGCGATCGTGTACACGACCTTGATCGGGACCGAGTAACCCCGCGTCGTGTGCAGATCGAAGATAACTTCCCGTAGCTCCGGGCCCCGTTCGGGCGTGACGAAGGCGATGCCGATCCCGGTCACGGCAATCAAGAGCATCAGAGGGAAGCCGACGATACCGGCCGCGTGATGCAAATCCGCCAGGCCCGTCGTCCACCCGGAGCGCATCCGGATCTTGATCACCTTTCGCGGCCACCACAGAACCAAGCCGCCAAGCTGCAGAAGCACTGCGACCATCGTGGAAAGAACCACGATCCACCATCCCACCCACGCCCGCTCGATCTGGCTCAGCAGCAGCACTTCGTGAAGCGGGCCGGCGATCCTTCCGATGAGCCCGGATTTCGGCCAAATGAGAAACGCTCCGGTGAGACCGACGATGCAGAGGACCAGTGAGTTTGCCAGGCCGAGCCATCGGTGGCTCAGAAGGATCAGGCGGCGTAGTGTCATTCGAGTCAGGGTGTCGGCGTCGGCGAGGCCCGCGGTAGGTGAAGCGTAACGTGACTGATCTGCACCTTGCTTGGCAACGATCGTCGCACGCGCCAACCCCCTGCCCAAACGCGAAAGAAGCCCCGCCCTACGGCCCGGGTCGAGCGCCGGGAGATTCCTCATTCTCGCCGCACCGTTGTTCCCGGGCCCGCCCAGCGGATAGATTTCGCCCGTTCCTTACCATGCTTCACAGGAGGCTCGCGTGACGATTTCTCATCGATGGCTTGGCGCCCTCGTCCTGCTTTCCTCGTTGGCTTTTACCAACTGCCGGCCGGCCGACCCGGGCCCGGGCTTGGAGTATCCCGCGGCCCGACGGACTGCCCACACCGACGATTACTTCGGCACCTCCGTGGCCGATCCATACCGCTGGATGGAGGACCTCGAGACGCCGGAGGTCGCAGATTGGGTGCGGGCCCAGAATGACATCGCGGTTCCTTTTCTCGACGGCTTGGCCGGCCACGAGGAGATCAGAACCCGACTCACGGAGCTCTGGAACTACGAACGCTTCGGTATTCCCCGCAAAGAAGGCGGGCTCTATTTCTACGCCCGCAATGACGGCCTTCAGGATCAGGACGTCCTGCTGGTGGCGGAGACGTTGGAGGCCGAACCCCGCGTACTCATCGACCCGAACGGTTTCAGCGAGGACGCGACGGTGGCGATGGCCGGATGGAACGTGAGCCCGGATGGGCGCTACGTGGCCTATTCGACGTCTGACGGTGGAACCGACTGGAACGTGTGGCACGTGCGAGAGGTGGCAACCGGCGAAGACCTGCCCGACACGGTGGCCTACACCAAGTTCACACCGGCTTCGTGGCTTCCCGACGGTTCGGGCTTTTTCTACTCTCGCTATCCGCTGGGTGCGGACGGAGAGGGCGACGGCCAGGCGCAGGTGAAGGTATACTTCCATGCCGTCGGATCGAGTCAGGATGAGGACAGGCTGGTGTATGCCGTGGAGGACTCGGAGAGCCGGAACCCGTACGGGACGGTCACCGACGACGGCCGCTACCTGGTCCTGAGCGTTGCCGAGGGTTACACCGAGAACGCGATCTACGTGATAGACCTGGAGACCCCCGGGGGCGAGGTCGTTCGTATGCTGGACGACTGGGACGCGCTCTACACGCTCGTCGGCAACGACGGATCGGTGTTGTTCTTTCACACGAACAACGGAGCCTCCCGAAACCGGGTGGTGGCGATCGATCTCGATAACCCCGAGCCTCCGAACTGGGCGGAAGTCGTCCCGGAGGCGGCCGAGACGCTCCAATCCGCCTCGTACGTGGGCGGAGTCTTCCTGGCTCAGTACTTGAGCGACGCGAGCTCGCTGGTTCGGATCTACTCGAGAGACGGCGAGGCGATCCGCGATATCCCCCTGCCGGGAATCGGCACCGCGAGCGGGTTTGCGGGCAGCGCCGATGACGGTGAGACCTTCTTCGCCTTCCAGAGCTACACGGTGCCGCCGACCCTCTACAGGTACGATGTCGGCACGGGCGAGTCGACGGTCTTCCGCGAGACGCGGGTCGACATGGATTCGTCGGACTACGAGACGGTGCAGGTCTTCTTCACCAGCGCCGACGGCACCCGTGTGCCCATGTTCCTCACCTACAAGGCGGGGCTGGAGAAGACCGGCGACAATCCCACGCTGTTGTACGGGTACGGTGGCTTCAATATCTCGGGCACGCCGTCCTTCCGGGTGGACCGGCTGGTGTGGTTGGAGATGGGCGGGATCTTCGCTCACGCCAACCTGCGGGGCGGCGGTGAGTACGGCGAGGAGTGGCACCTCTCCGGGACCAAGACCCACAAGCAAAACGTGTTCGACGACTTCATCGGCGCCGCCGAGTACCTGATCGCCGAGGGATACACGTCGACGCCGCGGCTGGCGATCCAGGGGGGAAGCAACGGCGGGTTGCTGGTCGGCGCCGTGCTGACCCAGAGGCCGGACCTATTCGGCGCGGCGCTGCCTGCCGTGGGGGTGCTCGACATGCTGCGGTATCACACCGCCAGCCTGAACGCCCGTCAATGGTCGAGCGACTACGGCCTCAGCGAGAACGAGGAGGAATTCGAGGCCCTCTACGCCTATTCGCCGTACCACAACGTGAGCGAGGGGACGTGCTACCCGCCGACCTTGGTGACGACGGCTGACCGCGACGATCGCGTGGTGCCGTGGAACAGCTTCAAGTTCGGCGCCGCGCTCCAGCACGCTCAGGGGTGCGACGAGCCGGTGCTGATGCGTGTGGAGACGCGTGCCGGCCACGGGGCCGGAAAGCCCACCTGGATGCGCATCGAGGAAGTGGCGGACGCTTGGGCCTTTCTCAAGTGGGCCCTCGACTACTAGCGCGCGATGAAGACGCCTTGTGGAGTCTTGACGCTGTTCCTGTTCGGCGGCGCCTTGCTGTCTTGCGCCGGCCCCCAGCCACCGCCGGATTCCGAGGACTCCGTCATATCGCCCAACTTCGTCTTCATTCTGGTAGACGATCTCGGCTGGGCCGACCTCCAGGTGTACGGCAGCAGCTTCTACGAGACCCCGAACGTCGATCGACTGGCGGCCCAGGGCGCCCGGTTCACCAACGCTTACGCCGCCGGCCCGGTGTGCTCGCCCACGCGGGGCAGCATTCTTACCGGCAAGCACCCGGCCCGAACCGACACGACCAACTGGTTCGGTGGACATCGCACGGGGAAACTGCTGCCGGCGCCGTATCTCGAATACCTTCCCCTCGAAGAGGTGACGATCGCAGAGCGGCTTCGGGAGGCCGGCTATACGACCGGCTTCTTCGGCAAATGGCACCTGGGCGGCGAAGGCTACTACCCCGAAGATCAGGGCTTCGACGTGAACGTCGCCGGCTACGAGGCCGGTATGCCCTTCGCCGGTTACTTCTCGCCCTACGACAACCCGAAGCTCTCCGACGGCCCGGAGGGAGAGCACCTCACAGCGCGCCTTGCCGACGAGTCGATCCGGTTCCTGCAGCAGCATCGCGACGATCCCTTCCTGCTCTACCTGTCGTTCTATACGGTTCACACTCCTTTGCAGGCGCCGGAGGAGTTGGTGAAGAAGTACGAGCAGAAGTGGGCAGCGACGGACTTCGAGGGCGAGATCTTCGGCGAGGAGCCGCCGCGCGAAGTGCGATTGGTGCAGCAGCACGCGGCGTACGCCGGCATGGTCGAGAGCATGGACACGGCCGTCGGCCGGGTGCTCGACGCCATCGAGGATCTCGAGATCGAGGGCGAGACGGTGGTCCTGTTCATGTCGGACAACGGCGGGCTATCGACGTCGGAGGGGCACCCCACCTCGAACCTTCCCCTGAGGGCCGGCAAGGGGTGGCTCTACGAGGGCGGCATCCGCGAGCCGATGATCATCAAGTGGCCCGGCCGAACGGCGCCCGCCAGCGTCGTCGACGATCCGGTGATCAGCACGGATTTCTACCCGACGATGCTGGAAATGGCGGGCCTGCCGCTCGATACGGCGCAGCATGCCGACGGCGTCAGTCTGGTGCCCTTACTCGAGCGCACCGGCTCCCCCGAAAGAGACGCTCTCTTCTGGCACTACCCGCACTACGGCAACCAGGGCGGATTTCCCGGTAGCGCCGTTCGCATGGGTCGCTACAAGCTCATCGAGTCGTTCGAGGACGAGCGCCTGCAGCTCTTCGACCTCGTCGAAGACATCGGCGAGCAGAACGATCTTGTCGACGAGATGCCGGAGAGGGCAGGGGAGATGCACGAGCTGTTGCAGAAGTGGCGCCGCGAAGTAGACGCCAAGCTCCCGACGTCGAATCCCGACCACGGCGCCGACTCCCCCTCCGCATGACGCGCGGCACGCGCTCGAATCCGCGCGCGGCCTTCTCCTTACACACCTTCGCGCCCGCTCGCTTCGCGACCCGTTGAGATATCCGGGCCAGCTACTCCGCCCGTGCAGGCTTCGCGAACTCCGTCGGATCGACGCGTTGTACCGAAGGGACCACATCGAAGTCACGATCGGCCGACAGCAAGCGGCGAACGCCGGCAGATTCCATCGTTGCAAGGTGGATCGCGTCGCGGGCGGTCAGCTGCGCGTGCGCCTGCAGCAACTCGAGCGCCCTTGCTGTGTCCCTCTCTGTCACCGGCACGACCTCGTCGCACAGGCCGACGGCCGACCGATAGACGGCGGCCGCGATTTCGGGCCGGCGAATCGCGAAGTAGCGATGGAGAATCTCCTGCAGCACCTCAGCGTCGGTAATCAGCGGGATCCCCACTGTCACGGCTCGTCGAAGCGCCCGGCGGCACGGCTCGCGGAGCGGGTGCTCGGCGCCGGCGGCGTACATGACGATGTTGGCGTCGAGGAAGTAGGTGTCGCCCGAGGCGCGCGGCGGTTCACTCAACGCCATTGTCCTCGCCTGAGGCCTCGACGGCGGTCACGCCACCGGTTCCTTTGGCCTCCGTGTACTCGGCCTCCCAGGTAGCGTAGTCGTCCGGGACGGGCGTTGGTTCGATCGCCAGCAGACCCTCCAACGCTTCTTGCTTTCTCCGCGCCGCCGCCGGCTCGATGCAGTAGCGAACGATCGCCTCGCGCACCACGCGGGCGAGCTTCTTGTCCTCCCGCCGGGCAATCTCGGCGAGTTGCTCGTATTGGGCCTCATCCAGCGTTACCTGGATCTTGCGTGTTTTCGCCATGTCGATCCTCCAACATCGGAGCATACACAAATCTATGTAAGATGTGTCAATAAATATGTGTCAAGATATGGGATGCGAGCACCGCACTGGGGAGATACGCGTCGTGCTCGACATGAACGCTCCGCACGCGAGGGCACTGCCCACCACCTTGTATCAGAGACGGCCGCCGGTCGGTGAATTGCCCCTGGGAGCGGCAGGGGGCGGCCCGCTCCGCGCAGTTCGTTGCCGAGGTGGCCCGCGACGGGCGCCGGCGAGCACGGCACGCGCGCCGGCTACAGCTCCTGAAAGAAGTCGTTCCCCTTGTCATCCACCAGGATGAACGCGGGGAAGTCCTCGACCTCGATCTTCCAGACGGCCTCCGTGCCCAGCTCGGGATACTCGAGGACCTCGACCTTGGTGATGTTTTCCTTGGCTAGCACGGCGGCGGGGCCGCCGATCGAGCCGAGGTAGAAGCCGCCGTGCTTCTTGCAGGCGTCGGTGACGGCCTGTGAGCGGTTGCCCTTGGCGATCATGATCTTGGAGCCGCCCAGAGACTGGAACAGGTCGACGTAGGAGTCCATGCGGCCGGCGGTGGTGGGGCCGAAGGAGCCGGACGCCATACCTTCGGGTGTCTTGGCGGGGCCGGCGTAGTAGATGGGGTGCTTCCGGAGGTACTCGGGAATGCTCTCGCCGGCGTCGATGCGCTCCTTGATCTTGGCGTGGGCGATGTCGCGACCGACCACCATCGTGCCGGTGAGCGAGAGGCGCGTCTTCACCGGGTACTTGGTGAGCTCGGCGAGAATCGCGTCCATTGGCTGGTCCAGATCGATCTTCACGGCCTCGTCGCCGGCGGCTTCGCCGGCATCGGCGAGCCAGCGCGCCGGGTCCCTGTCGAGCTTCTCGATCCACAGGCCGTCCTTGTTGATCTTGGCCTTTACGTTGCGGTGGGCCGAGCAGGAGACGGCCATACCCACGGGGCATGAGGCGCCATGCCGCGGCCCGCGAATCACGCGGATGTCGTGGGCGAAGGAGGGGCCGCCGAACTGCGCACCCAGGCCGATCGTGCGCGTTTCGGCAAGGAGCTGCTCCTCGAGGTCGAGGTCGCGGAAGGCGCGGCCGGTGGCGTCGCCGGTGGTGGGCATGTTGTCGCAGTAGCCGGTCGAGGCCAGCTTGACCATCTTCATCACCCAGTCGGCGCTGGTGCCGCCGATGACGAAGGCGATGTGGTACGGCGGGCATGCTGCCGTGCCGAGGCTCGTCATCTTCTCCACCAGGAACGGCAGCAACGTGTCGGGGTTCAACAGAGCCTTGGTCTGCTGGTACAGGCTGGTCTTGTTGGCCGAGCCGCCGCCCTTGGCGACGAACAGGAACTTGTACTCGTTGCCGTCGGCGGCGTAGAGATCGATCTGCGCCGGCAGGTTGGAGCCCGTGTTCTTCTCGTCGTACAGGCTCAGCGGGGCCGTCTGCGAGTAGCGCAGGTTGTCGGTGGTGTAGGTGTTGAAGACGCCGCGGGTCAGGGCCTCTTCGTCGCCGCCGCCGGTAAAGACACGAGCGCCCTTCTTGGCGACGATGGTGGCGGTGCCGGTGTCCTGACACAGAGGAAGCTGGCCGTCGGCCGAGACCACCGCGTTGTTGAGCATGGCGCGGGCCACGTACCTGTCGTTCTCGGAGGCTTCGGGGTCGCGGAGTATCTTGGCGACGCTGGCGTTGTGCGACTCGCGCAGAAAGAACGCCGCGTCGTGCATCGCTCTCTCGGCCATGAAGGTCAGGCCTTCGGGCTGCACCACCAGGACTTCCTCGCCGCGAAACTCCTCGACGCTGACGTAGTCGTTCGTCAGCAGCTCGTACTCGGTGTCGTCCTCGCCGAAGCTGACGAGGGGCTCATACGCGTAGTCGACCATCTGAGTCTCCTTGGGAGTCGCCGGGGTACGAGCGCTATTCTACCGCCGCCCCCGCCAGCGTCGCGAACCGGCGAGGCGACCACTGAGCGCCGACCGAACGTCCTCCGCGGTGGGGGGCGTTCGGTACCGAGACGCCGGCGCCTCCGTGAGGTCAGGGGGCAAGGCGCCACGGAAAGAACAGCGCCACCAGGGCGACCACGCAGAACCCCACGCACCAGATCCACCAGCGTCTGCCCGAGCGCTCGACCGCTTGCACGGTGGCGGCCAGCGCAAGATTGGCGAGCACATACGGCACGAAGATCTCCCCGGCTGTGAAGTGCTTCAGGTCCGGCGCCAGGTAGTAGAAGTAGTAGGTGCCGAACGCGACGATCGCCCAGAGGTTGCAGATGATCTCCATGGTCATCGCGTCGAAACCCGCGAGCATCGAACGGAGAAGCCGGGTCCGCGGCAGCAGCCCTCGCACCCGGAGCGCGTCCTCGAAGAAGCACAGGTGGGCGCCGTAGAGAGGCCACATGAACGCGGCAACGCCGGAGGTGTACCCGTCGTGGCGCGGCCACACCTGGTACTCCCACGCTTTGCGGCCGATGAATGTGACCGCTGCCCAGTCCAGGACGATCTCGACCGCGATTCCCCAGAAAAGCATTGCCGCCATGAACGTAACGAGTCGCCGGGGGTTCGGACGCGGGAGCCGGCCGCCTATGGCCGTATCCACGACGAAGATGAAGACAGCGGCGGAGAGGGTGATACTCGCGACGAACATCCAGCGGTCCGTGACCGGGCGCAACTCGATCCGAGCCTGGTCGAAGAGAAGCCAGTGGATCAGCCCCGACAAGGCAAAGAGAAACCCGTACGCGAGGAGCAACAGGGAGGCGACGCGCGTCCACTTCACGCTGCCCGCCCGGGTGCTCGGGCGGAGCGGAGGGGCCCGGCCGAGACGGGCTCGCCGCGTTCGCTCCGCCTCGATCGGCTGACGCTTCCGGTTTCGAACAGCTTCATGGCGGCTCGCGCCGGGTGGGCAGTTGTGATCACGCATCAATTACATCATTATGTAGTTGATGCGCACAACTGTCGACATTCCGGAGGACCTCTTGAGACGCGCCAAGGCGGAGGCGGCGTTGAGGGGTAGTTCGCTCAAGGACTTCGTCACGGAGGCGATACGGGCGGCGCTACGAGAGCGGTCGGAGCACGTCGCCGAGGGAGAGCCCGCCTACGGCGTGGAGCAGGTGGTGGGCGAGGATTGCGTGTTTCCCCTGATCCGGGGGGCGGGCGGACCGGCCTTGCGGGATCTGACGCCCGAGCGTATCCACGAGATTCTCGAGGAGGAAGAGGTTGAACGTGCCGTCGACCGGGTCGCCGATCCTCGCTGACGTCAACCTCTGGTTGGCCACCCTCGTGCAGCAACACCCGCATCATCGGGGCGCGTTGGACTGGTGGCGCCGACAGGTCCTGCCCAACGGGCATGAGGTGCTCTTCTGCCGGGTAACCCAGCTGGGGTTGTTGCGGCTGCTCTCCGACGAGACCGTGATGGGAACCTCGCGGCGCACGCCTGCACAGGCATGGCGAGACTACGAGCGACTTCTCGAACAGGGTCCCGTCGGTTACCTGGAAGAACCTCGCCACGTTGACGGGAGTCTACGCGACCATACCGTCGGCCGAGATGCGTCCGCTGGCTTGTGGACCGATGCCTATCTGGCGGCGATCGCGCAGGAGGCGGGGGTGCCCCTCGCGACCTTCGATCGCGGGTTTCGTCGCTTCGCCGGGCTACGTCTCTACCTGCTGGGCTGACGAGGGCGCCGGCGACTATCTCCGGCGACGGTGCTAATCTCGCCCCTCTGCCGACGCGACCGACCCTCGAGATCAACGAATGCGACGCTTAACCATCGCTCTTCTGTGCTTCGCGTGCCTGGCCATCGGGCCGGTCGGCCAGGAAGACACACCGCGGTTCAACTGGCCCTCGTTTCGCGGTCCCCATGCCTCCGGCGTTGCCGACGGCCAGGATCCGCCTGTCGCCTGGGATGCCGACAGCGGAGGCAACGTCCTCTGGAAGACGCCGATCCCCGGCTTGGGGCACTCGAGCCCGATCATCTGGGGCGATCGGATCTTCTTGACCACGGCGGTCAGCTCCGATCCCGATTCCGTCTTCCGCTACGGTACTGACGGGCGCCAGGATCGGAGGTCGGACCGATCCGCGCACGTGTGGCAGGTCTACGCCATCGATCGGCGCAGCGGTGAGGTGCTGTGGATTCGCGAGCCCACCGACGGTCCGCCGAGTGTGCAGCGCCATCCGAAAAACAGCTACGCTACCGCAACGCCCGCCACGGACGGCGAGCACGTGGTGGTCCTGATCGCCACGGGAGGCCTGTCGGCCTACGACTTCGACGGAGACCTGCTGTGGGAGGTCGAGCTCGGCCCGTTCAACGCCGGTGCTTCGTACGACGGTGCGTACCAGTGGGGTTCCGCCAGCTCGCCGATCATCTGGGACGACCTCGTTATCGTGCAGGCCGATCAGCAGGAAGGCTCGTTCATCGCTGCCTTCGATATCGACACGGGGCGAGAAGTCTGGCGCACACCGCGCGAGCTCATCTCGTCCTTTGCCACGCCGACGATCCACGTCGGAGCCGAGCGCGTCGAGCTGGTCACCAACGGCGCCGGCACCATGTTCGGGTACGACCCGCGCACCGGTGAGGAGTTGTGGAGAATGGCCGGTAGCTCGCTGAACACCACGCCGACGCCGGTCAGCCACGAGGAGCTGATCTTCATCACCAGCGGTTACCGTACGCGCCCGATCTTTGCCGTGCGTGAAGGGGCCACCGGCGATATCTCTCTGGCAACGGGTGAGAGCTCGAGCCTGCACGTGGCCTGGAGCACTCCGCGCGACGGGCCGTACATCGCCTCGCCGCTGGTTTACCGGGGGTATCTGTACGTCGTTTCGGCCAACGGTGTTCTGACGGTCTTCGAGGCGGCGACGGGGGAGCGCGCCTACAAGCGTCGCATCGGAGATACGGGCGGCGCCTACAGCGCCTCGCCGGTGGCCGCCGACGGGCGTATCTATTTGACCAGCGAGGACGGCGACGTCTTCGTGCTCCGGGCCGGGCCCGAGTACGAGTTGCTCGCCACCAACCGCATGCACGAGGTATGCCTGGCGACGCCGGCGATCTCCGAGGGGCAGATCTTCATCCGCACGACCGGCCATCTGTATGCGGTGGAAGCCGGCGTCGCGCCGACGGCCGCGGCTCCTGAAGATGCGCCGCTGCCTCCGTTCCCCGCCGAGTTTCCACCCGATCTCGTGCTGGATTTCGACGATTTCGAGGACGGCGACCTGATCGCCAACACCGGCGTCCGCTGGCAGACGTTCACCAACGGCGTGTCGACGGCGGGCATCGAGCTCGTCGACGGCGGCGCCGAGGAGACGACGAGGGCCGCCCGCCTCACCGGCGAGCTTTCCGTCGGTGCGGCTCGTGGCCCGTTGGCGCAGATGTACCTGCCCTTCGATCGTGGTGCCGTGAGAACCAGTCTGGCGAACCTCGGTGGCGTGCGTTTCTTCGCCCGGGGCAGCGGCTCGTTCGATGTTTCGTTTAATTGCGGCCAAGGCGGGTCGGGTAGAGAGATCGAGGTCTCGGAGCAGTGGCGCCTGATCGAGATCGACGTCAACGAGCTGACGAGCACCTTCGCCGATCCGCCGAGTGCGCCGTGGGTCGGAGCGCGGTGCGTCGGTCTCTATCTGTCGCGCCGCTCCGAGGCGAACATGGGTGAGTTCTGGCTCGAGGTTGATGAGATCGTCTTCTATGGCGCGGAGGCGTCGAGGTAAGACGGCGGGTCGGCCTCAACCTCGGTATGACAAAGCGAGAATGCCGACCCAAACCGCAACAACGGCTGCCGCGACACCGATCGCCACCCAAACTCGCAGCTTTCGTTGCTCCAGCCAGACACGTTGGACCTCGGTGAGCTGAAACTCCCGGGGAGACCCGTCGACCGTGCCGCGAACCACGGTAAATTCCGCGTCGCGGGTCGAATGCCGAGCAGGGTCGCCACCGGCCACACCTCTGATCACCAGCTCTCCCGGCTCGTCGAAGGTCACCTGGTCTCCCGCCGACGTGGTTACACCGTAGACTTCCCCGTCGAAGTACGGAGACGGCGGTTCCGTCGCCGGCACGGATGCCCTTCGTGTCGAATGGCATCCCGAAGCCGAAACCCCGAGCACGAAAATCAGGCCGATCGATACGGCGCATCGGAGTCGGTGCATGGTTGCCTCCTTCTTGCGAACGGGATGGCGCCCTGCCGGACACCTCTGCTGCGGAACGGATCAGAACGCGAACACCAGGCCCGCCGAGAGTCTGAAGCTCGTCTCGATGACTCCGTCGTCAGGCCACAGCACCAGGTCCGGCTGTACGCGCACCGAGATCAGCTCACTGGCGCGGATGTCGACAGCGCCACCGACGAAGATCACGAAGTGAGTCTGGGAATAGCTTTCGCCCATGAAGCTCCATCGTTCCTGCCTGCCGCCGACGAGCGCACGCAACGAAGGCGTCACTCTGCTGTCGTTGGCGAATCGAAAACGAGGCCCGCCGGCGAACGTCAGCTCGGATTGCCGGAACTCGACGAATTCCACGAGCTCGCGAGTCGACCAGCCGACCTCGCCGGTGATGCCGAACCACTCGTTGACGTAGCCGGTACCCTCGCCGACCGCGCCGAACAGATTGGTCGATGGGACCCCGTCGGAGAGGCCGGTGGTCCACAGGAATCCGCCGTAGACTTCGCCGCGGGCCGGCTCTTGAGCGGCTGCTGTGGCGGGTATCAATCCGGAGGCGATCACCGCCCCGACAACGAAGACTGCAAAGCACGTGCGCATGTTTCCTTCTCCCCGCGCTTGCGGCAGTTGTGGAGGAGACTGAGCTACAGGTGCATTAGGAAGAAGGTCGGATTCGTTACCGATCCCGATCGGCTAACATCGCGACCTGCTCGCCGACACTAGGAGATGAACCGCCATGCACACGCACCACGCCATCAGCTATATCGAGTTCAATGTCACCGACATGGCCGAGGCGCAACGCTTCTTCATCGAGGCGTTCGGTTGGGAGTTCAACAGCTACGGGCCGGAATACGCCGGCATCAAGGGCGGCTCCGGCGAGGTCGGGGGACTCAGGTTGGTCGAGCAAGCCGTTTCCGGCGGTCCCCTCGTGATCCTCTACTCCGACGACCTGGAGGCGAGCCTCGAGGCCGTGAAAGCCGCCGGTGGCACCATTGCCAAAGACATTTTCGAGTTCCCCGGCGGGCGCCGCTTCGAGTTCGTCGGCCCGAGTGGCAACGAGATGGCGGTATGGGGACCTCCGGCGTGATCGCGCGGCAAGAGCATCGGTGCTGCTCGAGCAGCTTCGGGAGTGGGACCTGACTCACGGAATCAGTCGTTAAGCGTCGCCCGTAGCGGGTCGGGCTCGAGGCCTGTGAGCCCGGTGGCCCCGACTACTCCCCGGAACCTTCGAGAAGCTCGCGGACCTCGTCGGGGCACTCCGCCAGCATGACGTCGACGAACGCGTTGATGTCGCCTCCCCCGCGCACCCACACGGCGGAGTCCATGGTCGTGAGGGATTCGAGCTCGTCGAGCAAGACGGGCTGGGCGTCGCGCGGGGCCTGTCGGACCGCTTTCTCGAACAGCTCGCTTTGATCGACGAAGCGATCGTCGCCTGTGCTTTCGGCGGACGGCTGCGCTTCCTCGAAGGCCATACGCCACTTCATGTACTCGGCGGCGAGGCGGCAGGGCGGCAACGAAGCAAGCGCATCGACGCGAGCGGCTTCTCGACGATTCTGGTACGTGAACCAGGCGGCGGCGACAAGGATCACGCCGAGGATGAGGATGTTCCGCCAGATGGGCTTCTTCGTCTTTTCCATAGCCGATTGGGCGCGGTCGCGTGAGCTGTGATCGAGAGGCTATCTCACCTCAGACTGTTCCCTGTGGCAGCCATGTTCGCAAGCCTGATGATCCGGGATCGGACGGCCGAGATCCGGCCGCTCACCCTCGAAGGAGGGGCTACGCGGCTCTCGCGCGTGCCGGAAATCGCCTCTCGACCCATCAGAAGGGTTCGACGAGCCGGATGCGTGCAACTTCGACCTCACCGGTCTCCCGATTGGCGCGCGATAGATAGACGTGGTCGACCAAGGCGCCGGTCCAGCTCGAGATCGAGATCATTCCGGAAAACAGATGCTCGCCCGCCGTCGAATAGACGTCTACGGGTCGGTCGATCTCGGGTGCCTCCTGCTCGGGCTCCCGCGGCGCGTTGAGCGGCGGGAAGAACGGGAACACGTAGATATGACCGTGCCCGTCGACCTCCACGTTGGCGATCGACTGAAACCGGTCGACCCATGGCAGCGACGACTCGTTGATGTCGGGGAAATCCTCCTTGAGGGGGGTCACGACGTTGTCGCGGTGTTGCTGCTCGATGCGGTCGCGCGTCCAGGCTACCCGCAGCGACCAGGGCTGCGAGCCGTAGGAATGGAGCTGGTATTCGTCGCTGGCGGTCAGGTAGAAGCGACCGCCGGGCGCGACGGCGAATCGCATTGTCCACGATGGAATGAAACCGCCGGCGCCGGTAAAGATGGCGCCGACGCCGCTGATCTCGATGAGTTCGGGCTCCGGCTGGAGAACCTCCGCGTAGATGTCTTCCTCTTGTGCGTCGAGGTCGAACAGGGCGTACGTGGACGTTTCGCGAGGTGGACCGTTGGTGGGTGAGCCGTCTCCTTCGACGGGGGTCCAGTAGTGGGCGACGAAGCCCTCTTCGACACCCGTGAATTGCGACAGCGACTTCATCAGCTGCATGTCGCGCACGTGCTGCCCGTCCAGAGCCCATAGGCTCAATCGCCGGGTGTTCGCGCGGACGAGGAAATGCCCGGCGGCGATCACCGGATAGATCGGTCTCTCGAACTCGCCCGGCCCCTGGCCCTCCTGGCCGATGGTGCGAATGTAGTCGCCGCTCGGATCGAACACCTGGACGCGCAGGTTGCCGCGGTCGTTGACCCAGATGTTGCCCTCGGGATCCGGCACGACGCCCGATACCCGGTAGAAGACCTGCTGGGGATCCGACATGTCGGCACCCAGCACGAGATCGGTCTCGGTTCCGATGGATTTCCCGACTCGGGCGTCGAGAGAAACGGCCCGATACTCGAAGATCGGGTTTCCTTCCGCCACGGGGATGGTCCAGTCGGCGAATTTCAGATCGCCTCCGGAGCACGCGACAGAACAGCATAGGCACAGCGGCACGAAGAATCGGAGCAGGGCTTCCCCTGTCGCTCGCCGGACGAGGTCGATCATCATTCCTCCTGGGTGGCAGGGGGAACCGAGGTACAGACTCACACTACGCGTTTCGCCTCGGGGCCCTCAAGGGATCAGCCGCGCCCCGCGTCGACGACGACGCCCTCGAGGATCAGCCGCGCCCGGTCGATGGCGACGCCCTCGAGGATCAGTCCCGCTCCGTCTCAATGACCACGCCCTCTGTAAACCGTTTCCCGCTTGCGACTACAATGCCGCGGGTTCCTCGCCCCACAGGAGACGTTCACCGTGGTAGGTAAGCCCATGCTTCGCTGCGAGACTCTGGATCCGATCGGCAACGCCGGCGCGGGCGAACTGTGCCGAGCGCCGCGAAGCGGGCGCGTGCGCCGTTCGGCCTGTCTTCGGTTCGGGCTGTCACTCCTGATGCTGCCGTTCGCCCTGAGCTCCTGTTCGCCACAGCCGCAGCCGGTTGCGGCGGACGACCGCCCCAACATTCTGCTGATCGTTGCCGACGATCTCGGATATGCCGACCTCGGCGCGTTCGGTAGTGACATCCGCACGCCGAACATCGATGCTCTCGCCGGCGAGGGGATGCTGTTCACGCAGTTCCACACGGCGCCGACCTGTGCCCCGACCCGTGTCATGCTGCTGAGCGGCAGCAACAACCACGTGGCCGGCATGGGGAGGCAATCACCGGCGGAGCCCCTCTTCCCCGAAGTGCCGGGCTACGAGGGGCACCTATCGGACAGGGTCGCGCCGTTTCCCCGCCTCCTGAGAGAGGTCGGCTACAACACCTACATCGCCGGCAAGTGGCATCAGGAGGTCACGCCCGCGTACAACACCCAATCGGCCGGGTTCGATCGCTCGTTCATCAACAGCCATGGAGGGGGCAACCAATTCAGCTCACTGGGCTACGCCGAGGGCGTGCCGATCTACCGCGAAGACGACGTGGTGGTCGACTATCCGGACGGGCGCTACGCGACGGACTTGTATACCGAGCGCCTGATCGAATTCATCGAATCGGGTAGGGGAGACGGCAAGCCGTTCTTCGCCTATGCCGCGTACACGTCACCCCACTGGCCGCTGCAGGTTCCCGACGAGGAGTTGGATCGCTATCGCGGCCACTACGACGAGGGATACGACGTATTGCGCGAGCGGCGCTTCGAGTCCCTCAAGGAGGCCGGGATCATCCCGTTGTCGTCGAATCTTCCGCCGCGCAACGACGCGATCATTCCCTGGGACGAGCTCGACGCCGAGACCCAGCGCCACGAGGCGCGCAAGATGGAGATCTACGCGGCGATGGTCGAGAACCTCGACGGCCACGTGGGCAGGTTGATCGAGTATCTGAAGTCCAACGACATGTACGACGACACGCTGATCGTCTTCATGTCCGACAACGGCGCCGCGGGCGAGGATTTCTTCAATTCGGGCGGCTACGTTTCTTATCTCCAGGAGAACTTCGACAACAGCTACGAGAACATGGGCACGGCCACGTCATGGGTGTCGTACGGGGCGCCCTGGGCCGAAGCCGGCTCCGCCCCGTTCAGCCGCCTCAAGTCGACCACGCGCGAAGGAGGATTGGTGGCACCGATGATCATCGCGGGCTCGGGAGTCGCCGTCCACGGTGCGATCAACACGTCCTATCTCACGGTGATGGATCTGGCGCCGACGTTTCTCGAGCTCGGCGGCGGCGAGTACCCGACAGACGGATCCGTCTCCCCGATGCTGGGTGAGAGCATGGGTGGGGTGCTGTCGGGTGAGGCGACCTTCGTGCACGACGACGACTACGTCACCGTCTTGTTCCACTGGAACCATGCCGCTCTCCGGCAGGGGAAGTGGAAGCTGGTGAATTCGGTGCTTCCCTTCAGTGCCTCCAACTTCGAGTTGTTCGACATGGAGGCGGACCCGGGAGAGACCACCAACCTCGCGGAGGTCGAGCCCGAAAAGTACGAATCGCTCCTCGCGCTCTGGCGAACCAAGCGCCGCGAGCTGGGGATCATCCTGCCGGGCGACTTGTAGAGCTTCTCGCAGGTTTGTCGCTTCTACTCAACTACGCGCAGTCTGTCCCCAACCAGGGTCATGGTTGGTCGCCGACCGCCGGACGGCCGGAAGACTCGAGCCAATTGACAGCATCGGAATCGAGGTTTACGTTCACGCTGCACTGTCAGGGAAAGTTGCTAGAAAGCCATCAGCAGTCAGCGCACACGGAAGGAAATGGGGCCGATGAAACGCGAGATATGGACACGTCGTTCGTTGATGACCGGAATCGGAGCGACGGTTCCCGCACTCGCGCTCCGGCCCTCGGTCGCGAGCGCCCAAACGTCTTCGGGGGGCTTCCGCCCCGCCCGTCATCAACTGGATGCGTGGATGGATGAGCTGCCGGGCCAGCATCGGGTGTTCATCGACTCGGCGACAGCGTTCGGGGGCGGCGAAGCGGTGCTGTACGCCAACAACCTCTACCAGGCCAATCAGAACGCCTACTCGATCGACGCCAGCGACCTCGCCATCGTGGTCTGCTTCCGACACTTCAGCACGGTGTTCGCCTATAACGACGCGATGTGGGCGAAGTACGGGGAGCAGCTCAGTAGCCTGGCGAGCTTCACCGATCCGAAGACCGAGCAGCACGCGATCGCCAATCTCCTGGATGCCGATGACTACGGGATGGAGTTGTCGAATCTCGGGAACACCATCACGGCTCAGGTCGAACGTGGCGCGCAGTTTGCCGTGTGCCAGGCGGCAACACGGTTCTTTGCGGGGAATATCGCGCAAGCGACCGGAGGCACGGCGGACGGCGTCTACGAGGAACTGGTGGCCAACGCCATTCCGAACAGTCACTTCGTTTCGGCGGGCGTCATTGCGCTGACCCGGGCGCAGGAATACGGCTACAGCCTGCTGTACGCGGGATAAGGTGAGACGCCTGCTATCGGCCGTTCGCGCAGGTAGTGAATTCGATCAATCGATAGCTGCCCGTCGTGCGGCCGCAGTGGTACTGACGGTCGCAACATTGTTGGCGGTCGCGGCGTGTGCAAGTCCCGACGACGCTCCCGAGCCGGCGGGAACGACCCCGCCGGACGACGCGGCCCCGCCGCTTGCGACCGGCTTCATGCCGTTTGATCCGGCGACGCGACCGTACGAGCTCAGCGGCCCGCTCGTTCCCGCGTCGGTCTCGATGGTGTCCGCCTGGGACATTCCGGACAATCCGATGACCGACCGTCTGCTGGACGGATCTCCGGAAGCCGAGCAGGTTCGCCGGGGCTATCGCCTCTTCATGAGCACGCCGGCCGAGACGCCGAGGCTGACGCCGAGCGGCATGTCGTGCGGCAATTGCCATCTCAATGGTGGGCAGCGAGACCTGGCGCTACCGATCGTCGGTTCCGCGGGCATGTTTCCCGAGTACAACCGCCGGGCAGGGCGTGATTTCACCCTGGAGGAACGTATCGTCGGTTGCTTCATGCGAAGCGAGAACGCAACCGAAGGCGCTGTCGCCGCGGGCGAGGCCGGCGGGCTGCCGGGCGGACGGGTGGTGCCGGCGTCAGAGACGGAAGAGATCGTCGCGCTGGCGGCCTACATCCGGTGGGTCTCCCGAGACTACGAAGACGGGGAGAATCCGTCTTGGCGGAAACAGAATCGAATCCCCGCGGCCTCATTGATCGCCCTCGACGAGCTCGACCCGCAGCGGGGAGAGGCGCTGTTCATCGAGCACTGCACGGCGTGCCATGGCGAGGACGGCCAGGGCGTTCAGATCGGCGATAAGAAGGCAGGGCCGCTGTGGGGGCCGCGCTCCTGGAACGACGGTGCCGGTGCGGCGCGTGTGTACACCCTGGCCGGGATCATTCGATACATGATGCCGTACCTGAACCCCGGCGTGCTTACCGACGAAGAAGCGCAACAGATCGCCGGGTTCATCACCTCGAAGCCGCGTCCCGAGTATCCCTACAAGGATCAGGACTATCTGACCGAGCCGCGACCGATCGACGCCGTGTACTACAACCGGTGATCCATCGGGGCGCTGACCACCTCCACGTTCGCGCAGCGGCTCACGACTTCAACGAGTTCCCGGACCGGGCGCTGATGGAAACCGGTGCGCCTCCTTGCTCCCCTGTCAGCGAAGCTCCAGATCGCGCGCGATGGGGAAGCCGAAATACGGCGGTGCCGGCGAGATCATCGCGGCCCCGCCGCCGGCGTGGAGCCCCCCGTAGCTATCCAACACGTAGTAGCCACCGCCGCGGTCCAGTTCCATATCCATTGCGGCGTCCCAACCCCAGTAGATCGTCGCCGGGGTCAACGGCGGCGCACCGCCGGCCGGGTGAACGCCGCCAAAGCCCTCCAGAACATAGGCGCCCCCGCCGGGGACCAGCTCGAGGTCGCGAGCGATGTTGAAGCCGAAGTACGGCGGCGGCGGCAAGATCCGTCCCGGCACACCGCCCCAGGTCGGTACGCCACCAAAGCCGACCAGCTGGTGAAAGCCGGTTCCGGCGAGCTCCAGATCCCGACCCGGATTGCACGCCGGCCCCCAACAGGGCGCCTGGGATCCGTTGATGTAGTGCTCGGGCACGTAGGTCGGTGGCGCCCCGCCCGCCTCATGAACGCCGTAATGACTGTCCATCACGTAAGCTCCACCCGCGGACGCCAGTTCCAAGTCCACCGCGGCATCGATCCCGAAGTACGGCGGTGCCGGCACGATGGCAGGCGCTCCGCCGGCCGCATGAACGCCGCCGTAGCCATCGAGCACGTAGGCGCCGTCGCCTACCAGCTCCACGTCTCGTGCGATGTCGAAGCCGAAATAAGGTGGTGGCGGTGTGATCGGCACGACACCGGGTCCGGCCGCGTGTAGGCCGCCGTAACCGTCGAGCACGTATGCCCACGTCTTGTAATCGAAGACGTAGGCTGCACCGGCGGCTTCGAGCGGGTTCCCCGAGCCCCCATCTTCGGCCGAAGCGGCAACGATCGCCGTGTCGTCCCAAATCGCCACGCGCCAACCGAAGCCGTCCTGCGCCTGGGCGTCGGAGGCGGTTAGCTTCCTCGCCTCTCCCCAGTTCTCCAGCCCGCCGTGACCGCGTTCGAACACATAGGCTGCCCCGGCGCGGCTGATCGGATCGCCGGGGCCGCCGCTCTCCACACTGGCGCCAACGACCACGGTGTTGCTGGAGATCCCCACGCTTCGTCCGAAGCTGTCGTTTGCTTGGAGGTCCGAGCTGGTCAGCTTCTTCACCTCGCCCCAGTTGCCGAAACCTCCCCAGTCTCGGGCGAAGACGTACGCTGCTCCACCCTGCGTTGCCGGATCTCCGGCTCCTCCGGACTCTTGCCATGCTCCGACGACGGCCGCGCTGCCCGAGATCGCTACTCCTTCTCCGAAAAAGTCGTTCGGTTGGGCGTCCGAGGCTGTCAGCTTGGTGACCTGACCCCATGTGTCGGCGCCTCCGCGATTGCGGTGAAAGATGTATGCGGCTCCGGCTCCTGGCAGCGGGTCCCCTGGTCCACCCGACTCATAGATGGCGCCGACGACTGTCAGGTCGCCCGAGATCGCCACGGTAACGCCAAAGATGTCGTCCGCCTGGGCGTCGGAAGCGGTCAGCTTGGTGACCTCCCCCCAGTTGTCCGCGCCCCCTAGATTGCGCTCGAACACGTACGCAGCGCCGGCCGCGAGAAGAGGATCGTTCGGTCCACCGGCTTCACCGTATGCGCCGACGATTGCCGTATCCCCGGAGATCGAGAGGGAGAAGCCAAAGTAGTCGTACTCTCCGGCATCGGACGCGGTGATTCTCTTGACTTGGCCCCAGTTGTCGATCCCCCCATGATCGCGCTCGAAGACATAAACCGCTCCAGCGAACGTGAGCGGATCGCCCGGCCCGCCGTCCTCGCCGTACGCCCCCACGAGCACCGTGTCGAGCGAGACAGCTACCGAAATGCCGAACTGGTCCTGAACTTGGGGGTCCGATGCCGCCAATCTCTTCACCTCTCCCCAATTGCCGACGCCGCCATGATCGCGCTCGAAGACATAGGCTGCCCCGGCCTGAGCCAACGGGTCTCCCGGCCCGCCGTCCTCGGCGCTTGCGCCGACGACAACAGTGTCGCCCGAGATCGCCACGGCCGCGCCGAATGAATCGAACGGCGCCGCGTCAGATGCCCTGAGGATGGAGCCCTCGATGAAGGGGTCGATGGTCAACGGGTAGTTCGCCCCCGCATCATCGACCTCGATCCGTATTCCGTCTTTGGTGGCCGACATCTCTGCCGGCACCTTGGCGCCATCCGCATCCCACGCGACAAGACCGTGATAGCGCAGGAGGCTGCCTCCGTCCGGTGCGGTCAACAGAAGAGATTCGCCGGGTCGCTCCTGGCGAACTTCCAATCCCGTGACCTGCAGTTCCAGCACCAGGGGTGGTCTCTTCGGCCTCGTCGATCCGCCGACCGCTGGTGGTACCGCAACCGTAAAGCCCTGCTCGAGGCCTCGGGGCTCGTTGACATACCACTCCGTCAACGCTCCGCGGCGGTATTCCACCCGGTTGCCCTCTGCAACCGGATCAACCATCTCGAGAGGCTCGACGCTGCCTTCGTAACCGAAGCTCAGCAGCCGTAGAGTCAGCTCCCAGCCGCTCGTTTCGCCTCGACTGGGTTGCACTCGGATGTTGTCCTCTGTGAAGACAGCTACCAGTCCGTGGGCAGGGTTGTGTGCTTGGTATGTTGCGCGGCCGACTTCGCCCGCAGGTATTCGAATCCCGTATTGTCGGAGCTGAATGGTCTCGATCATCTGCGTCCAAGCTGCGGGCGAGATCTGATCGGGCCGTTCTTGATCGACGGCGTTGCTGCCAGTGTGGGCCGTATCCGAAGTCGGTGACGGCATCCCACCCGAAGCGCGGGGCGCCCCGTCGGGCTGCAGCGTGATCGCCAATACGGCCGCCATCAAGAGGCCCAACCCTCTGCCTTGGTTTCGGCGCATCGAGTACATCCTCCCTTGGTGGCGTCCACCGGCCTTGGTGGGCCGTCCATGGGGCTCCGAGGACGAGTCCTCCGAGCGAGGAAAAGGACCCTTCTGCTGACACTCGATCGGTGAAGCTAGTAGCCCTCTTTAAACAATGATATTCATACCGTGGTATATGCTTATTGTCCCCGCCTTGTCAAACAAACCCTTCTCTCGAGGCTCGGGTCGCCACGGCGTGCGTGCGTCGTCGGCCAGCCGACGCGGAGCTGCGCGGGCGCTACGCCTTCATCGAGAACCGGCACGCGTTGTACCAGGCGACCCGACGGTCGCTGAGCGGCGTCGGTTCTACCGCCGCCCTCTTTCAGCCGCCGTTTCGGTCTCGCCTTCTTCTTCGCCCTCGAAGTGCTCGGCGAACCAGTCGAACATGCGCTGCCAGTGATCGACGAAGTCGTCGGCGCTGCTGGCGCGGCCGGCGCCGTGCCCACCGTGGGTGTAGTTGACCCACACCACCTCTTTGCCCAGCCGGCGCAGGGCGTAGTACATCTCGCGCTGGTTGGTGGCCGGCACGTTCCAGTCGCCTTCGCCCGAGAGCATCAGCAGCGGGGTGTCGATGCGGTCGGCGAACATGACGGCAGAGGTGTTGATGTATTTGTGGGGCTGCTCCCACAGGGTGGCTCCGATGCGGTCCTGGCCCACTTCGGCGGCGGCGTAGTTGCGGGTGGTGATCTTCGGTGAGTCGCCCAGAAACGAGATGATGTTCACCTTGCCGGAGACGTTGGCGGCGGCGGCGAAACGATCCGTCTGGGTGATCAGCAGGTTGACGGCGTAGCCGCCGTAGCTCTGTCCGTACACACCGACCTTGTCGCCGTCGACGAGACCCCGCTCGATGAGCTTGTTGATGGCATTGGGCACCGCCTTGAGCCACGCCTCGCCGGGGTAGCCCTCCTCGAACTTCACCGACGGCCGGAAGCCGAACCACCCGTTGGCGGTGATCAGGTTCATGTTCTCGTTGTAGCCGTTGTTGAAGAACTCCTCGTAGATCTCCGCCACCAGCGGGTAGGGCTGACCTTCCTCGTAGCCGATCGGGTAGTAGAGGATGCCGTACAGCGTGTTGCCGTCGACATCGAGGTACTCGACCAGTTCGGTGCGCGCCAGGGCGACCTCTTCGAGCTGCGGGTTCGACCAGGTGAGCTGGGTAGGCGCGGGGCGGTCGGGTCCGGTGACCCAGATCTCGTTCGGGCGGTCGCCGTCGGACATGGTGTAGACGATCGTTGCGCCGTCCTCGGAGATATTCCACGCGCCGTACATGTTGGCGTCGAGCATCAAAGTTTCGGTCTCGCCGGATTCCAGATCGAGGCGCTTGAGTCCGCGTTCCCAGCGATCGGCCTCCGCGTAGCTGAAGTACAGGTGCCGGCCGTCGGCGCTCCATCCCTGCACACTGCGGCTCGGACGCGTCTCCTCGTCTTCCTCGAGCTCGAGAACGTCGCTCAAGGCGTCGGACTGCAGATCGAGCAGGTGCCAGCCCTTCTCGGTGGTGAGCAGAAGCCGGGTACCGTCCGGGCTCCAGCGGCTGAGCGAGAAACTCGGTTCGAGGTTCCGACGGGCGGGTTCGTCGGTGTCCTCGGTCCCCGGCGCGTCAGCGGGCTCGTTTGCGCCGCCGCGGGCCTCGGCCCCTCCTTCGTCGTCCTCGCCCTCTTCTTCTTTGGGGGCACGATGGGAGGCGGTCACGTCGACAGCGTCTTCCTCACCGATCCTCCGCACGAGCACCGAGCCCTCCTCGGCGTAGGCGAAAGTGTCGCGGGCCTCGGTCCATTGCGCGGCGATGCGCTCCTCGCCGGGGCCCATCAGCGACACCGGGTCGCCGCCGGCCAGATCGAGTATCAGCAGCTCGTAATCGGTGCCGTCGCGGCGGGTGTACGAGGTCTTGGTGCGCTTCGCGGTGGAATAGGTGAGGTAGGAGCCGTCGTCGGAGAACTCCAGACCCTGCGGCGGCGTCTCGTCGAGGATCTCGCGCACGGAGCCGTCGGCGAGGTTCACCAGCGCCGTGACCTGGCGGCCGGCGATGTTGCGCACTTGGTCCCAGGCGAGAAAGTCTTTGCGCGAGTCCTGCACGATGACCCGCGCTTCGGTGAGCTCGAGAAACGCCTCGTGCGCCTCCTGTGCCCAACCTTCCGGGCGCAAGCCGAGCACGACGGTGGCGCCGTCGGGCGAGAACACCAGGGGCGAGGACGATGAGACCTCCATGTCGGTCTGCAGCTCCGGCATGGACCACGAGCCGGCGGCGACGTCGAACACGTGGAGCTCGTAGCGTCCGTCGTGTGCCATGAAGTAGCCGAGTTGGCTGCCGTCCGGCGACCACGTGAAGCCGCGGATCTGCTCCGGCTCTTCGTGCACCCAGGTCTGCTCGCCGGTGGCCGTATCGATCACCATCAGGCGCGTCGAGGACGGCGACAGGTATGTAGGATCGCCGTAGCGCTGGTGGTCGACGTCGGTGCGGTCGCGGCGTGTCTGTACCGTCACGGCCAGGCGACTGCCGTCGTCGGTCATCGCGGCGACGCGCGCGTTGCTCACATCGAGCGCAATCTCCGGCGTGAGGCTGCGCATCTGCTGCGCGCTGACGCTGGTACAAAGGGCGACGGTGATGAGCAGGACGGGAAGAACGGTGCGCCGGATTCTCATGGCAGGCTCCTTGGGAAGCACGCGGTAGGGAGACGGTCTGCGGGTAGCGTGCACCGTGAGGAGGATGTGCGCCAGCCCGGCGAACGCACCACAACCATCCAGAGGATCTTCGCAGCCGGCAGTCGGCCGCCGACGGTCGCCGTGGCCGAGGTGATCTTCCTTCGTGGCCGTCAAAAGGGCTCGACAAGTCGAACGCGAACAACCTCGACCTCGTCGGTGTCGGGGTTGTCCCGCGACAGGTATATATGGTCGCCGAGAGCGCCGGTCCAGCTCGATATCGAGATCATTCCGGAGAAGAGGTGTTCGCCATCGGCCGAATAGATGTCCACTGGCCGATCGATCTCGGGCGCTTCCTGGCCGTCTTCCCTCGGTGCGTCGAGGGGTGGGAAGAACGGGAAGACGTAAACGTGGCCGTGTCCGTCGACTTCCACGTTGGTGATCGCCCGGAACTGGTCGGTCCACGGCAGCGAGGATTCGGTCGCGCCGTACAAGGCATCCCGGTATGTATTCATGACGATGGCGCGGTGTTGCCGCGTGACGTCGGCGCGAGGCCAGGCGACGCGCAACGACCATGTCTGCGAGCCGTATGCATGGAGTTGATACTCATCGCTGGTGGTCAGGTAGAAGACTCCGTTGGGAGCCACCGCGAATCGCATTGTCCACGACGGTATGATGCCGCCCCCGACGATGGAGAAGAAGTCCCCGTCGCCGAGAGCGACGGTGTCCCAAGTCGGTGGTTGAACTACCTCCGCATAGGTGCGCAGCTCGTGCGCATCGAGGTCGAACAGGGAGTATGTGTAGTTCTCACGAGGCTGCTCGTCGGCGGCTGTCTCGGATTCCTCGACCGTGGTCGAATGGCGGGCGACGAACCCCTCTTCGACGCCGGCGAATCTCGTTAGTGATTTCATCAGTTGCATGTCGCGCACGTGCTCTCCGTCCAGGGTCCAGAGGCTGAGTCGCCGGGTGTCCGCCATCGCGAGGAAGTGCCCGCCGGCGATCGCCGAGTAAAACAACCGTTGAAACTCTCCGGGCCCTTGGCCTTCCTGGCCGATGGTGCGCACGTGAGCGCCGCTCGGATCGAACACTTTGACGTGCCGGTTGCCCTGGTCGGAGACCCAGATGTTGCCCTCCGAGTCGGGCACGACGCCGGATACCCGATAGAAGACCTGCTGCGGAACCGACAGGTCGGCACCCAGCACCAGGTCATACTCGGTTTCGATGACTCTGTCGGCCCGCGCGTCGAGCGGGACCGGGGCGTACTCGAAAACAGCCGCCCCTTCTGCTACCGGGATAGTCCAGTCGGCGAACTCCAGCTCGGCGCCGGAGCATGCGACGCAACAGAGCAGAGAAAATGAGAGAAAGCATCGGGACCCGGCTCCCCGAAAGGATGGCTTCTCGCCAGCGAGCGCTCGCGTGGCCGTCACCGCGATCGTGCCGGAAGCATCAACCGGCTGCGCGCTGCTCCGGCCGGGTCTCCGCTTGCAAACAGCCGTAACCACAGCTCGCCCTGATCGAGCGCCAGGCGCTGCGCCGGAGTGAGCGTCAGCGATCCTTCGGTGGCGGTGGTGCCCATCGGCGCAAGGCGGGCAAACGACGGCTGATTGCCGGTCTCGCCGGTGTGGAGAGTCACGCCGTGGATCTGCTCGGCCGGCAGGCCGGCGAGCCGCAGCGTCCAGTCCAGCGTGTTGGTCGTCGGATCGAACCTGAAGGTGGCAACCGCGAGGGGCTCGGCCGAGCCCGATTCCGTCGACCCGGAGCTCGTCGTGCCGGATCCCGCCCCGGCGAGCGCCACGGACACCTCGAATCGCACAGGTCCGGGAGCCGCTCCGTCGACCAGCGGCGGCGTCACGGCAGGCGCCCGACGATGGTCGGTACTCTGCTCGAAAGCGTACGCGAGCGAAACGAGCGCGGTGTCCGAGAGCGTAGGCCCGAGCAGCTCGAGCCCGACGGGCAGCAGATCCTCCGTGAAGCCGGCCGGTACCGAGATCGCGGGCAATCCGCTGCTCGCGCTGAGCGAGCAGTTGCTGCCCGTCTGGGGCTCACCGATACGGCTGGGTGCGGCGGTGAACGTCGGGTAGGCGAGGGCGTCGAGCTGATGCTCTTCGATCGTTTCAACGACGGCGGCCCGCAAGATCGAGCGAAACTCGAGAGCCGCCCGATACTCGGCGCTGTCGCGAGATTCGACCCGGTTGCGACGCTCGAACGACCCGCGCAGGGCCTCGTGGTAGGAGCCCGCCGCGAGGATGTCGGCGAGCGAGTCGACCGGCGCGGCGCTGTTGGCCTCGAGGTAGTCGATGAAGTCGTACTTGAACTCGTAGTTGATGACGCCGGCCTTGCGGATCAGGTCGCGCAGCCCGGGGACCGTGATCTCGACGATCTCGGCGCCCTCGATCTTCATGTGCTCGAGGGCCGCGTCGATCACGTCGATGACGTCCGACTGCGCGGAGTTCCCCTCGAAGAGGGCCGCGAGCTTGCCGATGCGGGCGCCCCCCAGCGAGCCGGCATCGAGCGAATCGACAAATCCGGCCAGCTCGTAGTCGTCCAGGATACGGGTCGCCGGATCGTCCGGATCGGGTCCCATGGTGGCGTCGAGAACGATCGCCAGGTCGGCTACGGTGCGCGCCAGCGGGCCACCCACGTCCTGCGTGTGCGATAGGGGAATGATCCCCGAGATGCTGGAGAGCCCCTTGGTCGGACGGAGCCCGACGAGGTTGTTCTGCGCGGAGGGTCCACGGATGGAGCCGCAGGTGTCCGAGCCCATGCCGGCGGCGGCAAACGAAGCAGCGACGGCGGCGCCGGTGCCTCCGCTGGACCCACCCGGGTTGCGCGCGAGGTCGTACGGGTTGCGGGTTTGCCCGCCGAGCGAACTGATCGTGGTGATGCCCATCGCCAGCTCGTGCATGTTCGCCTTGGCGAGGATCACCGCGCCGGCTTGGCGCAGCTTGCGAACCTGAAAGCCGTCGCCATCGGGTACGTAGCCGGCGAGCGCGATCGAGCCGGCGGTCGTCGGCATGTCGGCGGTGTCGTAGTTGTCCTTGAGGATGATCGGGATGCCATGGAGCGGCCCCCGCGGCCCGCTTGCGTCGCGCTCGGCATCGAGTGCTGCGGCTTCCTCCCGGGCCCGCGGGTTTACCCGGATGATCGCGTTCAGGCGAGCCGCGCTCTGGTCGTAGGCCTCGATGCGCGCCAGGTACGCGTCGACGAGCCCCACCGACGTCACGTTGCCCGTCGCCAGCGCCGCTTGAAGCTCGTTGATACCGGCCTCGGCGACCTCCACTTGCTGCGCGGGGGCGGCGCCGAGGTTCGACGAGACGGCGAGGCACGCCGCGGCAGTAAACAGAACGCTCCTGTATCTACGTGTTTCGCGCACGTTCCGCTCTCCGCGTCGGTGGTCACCGGTTGGCGGAGATGTTATGTCACCGGAGGCGGAGATCCCCGCAGATCTCGGTAGAACTCGATCACTTCGGGTGTGCTACCGATGTCCTCGGCAGTCACCCACCTGTCGAGCTCGTGCCAATCAATAGACTTCGCCTGATGTGCCGCCACGAGCTTCGCTTGCTCCAGAGCCTGCGCGTCCTGCCACGAAGCAGCAGCGATCAGCCGGTCCATCACCGAGTGCGTCGCAGAGATGACGCGGACATTGCCTGCGCGCGTCGAGAGCAGCGCACAGTCTGACGCGTCGACGTAGGTACCGCCGAATCCGAGCGGGGCGGGCGGGAACTCCAGATACCACCGCGTGGCGGGATGCTCGAACACCGACAGGCGCGGGCTCCCCGTGTGTGCGAATCCCATCGGCTCGAGAACCTGCTTGAGCTCCGCGAGCAACGCCGTGGTAACGAAATCGAGATCTTCGGATTCGTAACGATTGTCGGTGTAGGCCGACACGGCACCGCCGCCCGAGAGCGTTGCGACGATACCCGCTGCGTTCAGCGCCTCGGAGACGATGGCGGCCAGCTCGATCGATGTCGTCTTTGCGGAGATCGCCGGCGTTTGCATGTGTGGTGTCGTTCCCAGTCCCGGTCCGGAACCTTGTTATCTCTTGGCGAATCGGCGGGGTCGCCGGCGCCCCCGATAGAACTTCTGGATGGTTGCCTCCGGCAGGCGCTCGAGTGCCGCGCGGAGGAACTGCCGGAGATCATCCACTACCGGGCTCCGCGTGAAGTAATAGACCCGAGCCGACCCCTCCCTCCGACTCACGAAGATGCCGATCTCTTCGAACTTGCGGAGCTGGTTCTGGACCTGGCTAAGCGACATGCTGAACGTTCTGGCGACTTCGGCGGCGTGCCCGCGGCCGTAGTTTTCGAGATACATCAGGACCTGATAGGCGGCTTTGCTGCCGAAGAGCCCGATGAGCGGCGCCTCCGAGATCGTTGCTTCGCGCATGGTCCGATGGCTCTTTGGTTGGGCGATGGAATCGCCTGGCTACCTTGATTTTAGGTAGTATCACCTAAATATCAGGTATGTTACTCGATTCTCCCCCTATTCCGGTAGTCCCCGGGTTTCGGAGAATTCGCCGCCGCCGAGTCAGTCCTGGCTGGCCGCTTCCCGCAGCAGGCTCCGTGCGATCACCAACCGTTGGATCTGGTTGGTCCCCTCGTAGATCTGCGTGATCTTGGCATCACGCATGTACTTTTCGATGGGGTAGTCCTTGCAGTAGCCGTAGCCGCCGAACAGCTGTACGCAGTCGGTTGTTGCCTTCATGGCCACGTCCGATGCCATGACCTTGCACATTGCCGACAGCTTGCTGATGTTCTTCGCCCCGGCGTCGATGGCTCGCGCCGCCGTGTGCACCAGCTGACGCGCGGCTTCGATCTGCATCGCCATGTCGGCGAGGATCCACTGGACGCCCTGAAAGGAGTTGATCGACTGGCCGAACTGCTCACGCTGCCCGGTGTACTCCATGGCGAGCTCGTAGGCCCCCTGGGCCAGGCCCACCGCCTGCGCCGCCACGCCGGGACGGGCGCGATCGAGCGTCATCATGGCGTGCTTGAAGCCCTGACCCTCTTTGCCGCCGAGCAGATTTCCCGCCGGCACGCGGCAGTCGTCGAAGTGGATCTCGACGACGGGCACGCAGCGGATGCCCATCTTGTCCTCGTGCTTGCCGACCCGATAGCCGGGGGCGTCCTTCTCGACTACCAACGCCGAGACTCCGCGTGCCCCGCGCTCGGGATCGGTTACCGCGAAGACGGTGTTGTACGAAGCCACGGCGCCCCCGGTGTTCCACTTCTTCTCGCCGCTGATTACGTACTCGTCGCCCTCGAGGGTGGCACGAGTCTTCATGGAGCCCGCGTCGGACCCGGCTTCCTTTTCCGAGAGCGCGAAAGCGATCAGCTTCTCGCCGGACGCGATGCCCGGCAGCCAGCGTTGCTTCTGCTCGTCGGTGCCGCTGACGATGATGGGGAACGACCCGAGTGCGTTCACCGCATAACCCACTCCCATGCCGCCACAGGCTCGGGAGAACTCCTCGACAACGAGACACAGGTCCAGTACGCCGCCGCCCATGCCGCCGTGCTCCTCCGGGATCCAGACGCCGGAGAGCCCGGCTTCCTTGATGGCCTCCTGCACCTCCCAGGGATACTCCTGGGCTTCATCGTATTTGGCGGCCACCGGGCGCATGGCCTCTTCGGCGACCTTCCGGGCCCGCTCGCGGAGCTCGACCTGCTGCTCTGTATAAAGTTCTGGAATCATGGTGTTCCTCGGGTAAGAAATGACTTCCAGGGAGTATAGGGCAGTCTTGATCGGCTCGTGGCGACGGGCGCGGCGCTACCTGATGCGCCGATACCGAGCGCTTGCGAACGGGTGGTATTGCCCGTCGGCCCGCACGTAGTCGGTGACCTCCACTGTGTTCGCGTCGATCACCGTGTACTCCGTGCGACCGTTCTCCTCGCCGCTCCATGTGGACACAAGGGTTGAGTCGACGATCTCGGCGGCGATCGACAGCATCACACCCCTGGAGTCCATCCACCGTCCGTCGAGCGTGGTGCCTCCGAGCCGGTAGTACGCGTGCGACTCCAGAACGGGCTCGGCCGGGTCGGCATCGGTAAACGCGTTGTTGAATTCGAGGCGCAGGTAGCGTCCGCCCAGCGATCTGCTCCAACTCATCCCGAAGGCGGCCGGTCGGTCGAGCAATTCGCCCTCGCCCTCCCAACGGCCCTCGAGTGTGGAGAGGACGGGTCCGAGGTCGTTCTGTGAAACCGACAGGTTGTCGCGAATGCGACTCTCCGCTTCCGCCAGGGTCGCGTGAATGTCCGTCAGCGTGGTGTCGGGGTGGTTGTTGAAATCCATCAGACGGTGTTCGGAGTAGCGCGCCGACCACATCCCCTGCACCACCACGCGAACCGCCTGCAGTGCCGGTTGGCGATGATGAAACTCGCCGGCCACATCGATCGTTGCCCGGTGCATGGCGCAATAGAGACTGAACGTCGTGTCGGTGGCCTCGCAGACCCGATCGTCCTGCCGATCCCAGGTGGTCTCGTCGGCAAGCACCTGGCGCGCCGCGAGAACGATGCGAAGGTCGACCTCTGACGGCGGCACCTCGGATTCCTGAAAGCTTACGACCAGACGTTCGCCGTCCCGCACAAGCCTGGTCGGAAACCATCCGAACGGTGTGCGAAGCGCCAGGACGGTTTCGTCCGTGTATTCGATCCGCTTGACGTCGACGTCCACCTCGAGACCCTGCATTGCCAGCGTTCCCACCCAGAGGGGCGCGCCTCCGTCTCCTCCTTCGAGCAGCTTCATGCCACCGACTTCGTCGCCGCCGGAACGGCACTCCCCGATCATCGCCCCACCGTCGGCGGGGGCGAGCTCGCAGGTGATGGTGGCCGGTGTGTCCTGCCGGGGAGCCACCGGGAGCACGGCCAGGGCCGCGACGCTCAGTGTCCCGAATAGAAATCGATGGTTCACGGTGTGGTTCCTTCCTGGGTGTCGGGGAGGCCAGGGTGCACAGGACACTATGCGCACGGCGCGGGAAGCATCAACCGGCCGGTTCGAGCGAGTGGAAGCCGCGCCTTTCCAGCGGCGCCTCGGCGCGTCTATTCCGGCGGCACGAAGGACGACGCCGGCTCCGCGAAGAGATCCGAGGCGCGGCGCCCCCGATTGGCCTCGAGAAAGCGGCTCGTAAGCTCGAAGCCGACCGAATAGCGACCCCATGGCGCGGGGCGCGGGAGCTACGCGCGGCCCGTCCCTGCGGAGTACAAGAAGAGCTGGTCATGAATCCCCCGGATGGTGAGCAAGAGCGGCTGTTGGCGGCGGCGCTGTTCCCTAGACAAA
>CAYSHI010000263.1:0-5815 GCA_964430745.1 uncultured Acidobacteriota bacterium
GGCATCGCTGCCCCGACCCGACCCGCCTAGCAACCAGGCTCCCGTCTATCTCAAGTACCCGCACCTCACGCCAAAGGGTATCGCTGCCCCGACCCGACCCGCCTAGCACCCAGGCTCCCGACGTTCAGTCGCCGAACCGGATCCCCTGCGCGAGCGGTAGCTCGGTGCTCCAGTTGACGGTGTTGGTCTGCCGGCGCATGTATACCTTACACGCGTCCGAGCCCGACTCGCGCCCGCCACCGGTTCCTTTTCGCCGCCGAACGCACCGCCGATCTCGGCGCCGCTGGTACCGATATTCACGTTGGCGATACCGCAATCACTACCCCGGTGAGAGAGGAAATACTCCGCCTCGCGCACGTGGTCCGTGAAGATCGCGGACGACAATCCCTGCGGCACGCCGTTGTGAAGCTCGATGGCCTCTTCGATCTCCGACACGGCCTGCTGCGGTGTGGCGTCCTTGCTGCCGTACCCGATGATGTAGAGGATCGGAGCGAACGTCTCTTCCTGCACCACCTCGAAGGCGTTGTCGGCCGACGCGATGCAGGGAGTCACATAGTGCCCCCCCGGGTGAGCGGGGCCTTCGAGCCTCTCGCCGCCACAGAGAATCTCGCCGCCCTCTTGTTGCACGCGTTCCACCGCGTTCATGAGGTCGTCGACGGCGCCGGGATTGACCAGCGGCCCCATCAGCGTCGCCGCGTCGCGCGGGTCGCCGATCGAGATGTCCTGGTAGGCGCGCGTGAGACGCGCCACGAGCTCGTCCTTGATCGACTCGTGGACGATGATGCGGCGCGTCGAGGTGCACCGCTGCCCCGCGGTGCCCACGGCGCCGAAAAGAATCGCCGGCAACACCAGGTCCATGTTGGCGTGGGGCGTGACCACGATGGCGTTGTTGCCACCGAGCTCGAGAATCGTTCGGCCGAGCCGTTTACCGACGACTTCGCCGACGTGATAGCCGACCTGACAGCTCCCGGTACACGACACCAGCGGCACTCGCCGGTCATGCAGCATGCGATCGCCGACGGTCGAACCCTTGCCGACGATGAGAGAGAAGATCGCCGGATCGACGTCGTTGTCTTCGCATACCTGCTGGGCGATCTTCGTCACGGCGATCGCCGTCAACGGCGTGCCGCTGGCCGGCTTCCACAAGCTCGCGTCGCCGCATACCGCGGCGATCGCGGCGTTCCAGCTCCACACGGCAACCGGGAAGTTGAACGCGCTGATCACGCCGACCACACCAAGGGGATGCCACTGCTCGAACATGCGGTGGTCGGGCCGCTCGGACTGCATCGTAAGGCCGTAGAGCTGGCGCGAGAGTCCGTTGGCAAAGTCGCAGATGTCGATCATCTCCTGCACTTCGCCCTCGCCTTCGGCGAGAATCTTGCCCATCTCCAGCGTCACGAGCGCGGCGAGCTCCTCTTTCTTCGCGCGCAGCGCGTTGCCCAGTTGCCGCACCAGGTCGCCGCGCACCGGTGCGGGCACCTTGCGCCACTCGAGAAAGGCCGCGTGGGCACGGTCGACGATGGCGTCATACTCCGCCTCGGTGACCTGCATCACCGTGCCGATGCGGCTTCCGTCGACAGGTGTGAACACGTCGAGCTCCGGGCCGGAGCCCAGCCACTCGCCCGAAAAACCGCCAAGATTCCTGTCCTCGAGACCAAGCGCCTCGAGAACGTCGTTTGCTTCTGATACCTGACTCATACGACCGCTTCCCCTTCGCGTGGAGCCGTCCGAGCGGCGTCCCGAAAACCCTGAATCGGGTATAAGGGTAACGCAAATGCGGTCCGGCGGAGGCCACTCGTCCGGCCGGCCCACGACGCGCCGGCGTCGCCTTCGGCGACCCGGCAGACAAGAGGGACGAATCCATGAACGCCTACGAACGGGAGCCCTACCGTACGGAACTCGACGTCGAGATCGTCGGCCGGGGCCAAGAGGGGAATCGACACTACGTCGTGCTCGACGACACGATTCTGTACCCGGAAGGCGGCGGCCAGCCGGCCGACCACGGTTGGATCGGGAAGGTCGAGGTCGTCGACGTCCAGCGCGTCGGGGGCGAGGTGCGACACTACCTCGGCGGCGAGGCGGACGAGGACCTCCCCGCCGAGCTCAGCGGCGTCGGTGTCGCGCAGGCGCTCTTACGTCTCGACTGGGAGCGGCGCTTCGACCACATGCAGCAGCACACGGCGCAGCATCTGATCACCGCCGTCGCCGCCGACGAGATCGGCTGGCAGACAACGTCATTCCATCTCGGCGACGTTGTCTCGGACATCGAGCTCGACGCAGTGAACGTCGCCGACGACCAGCTCGCCCGGCTCGAGCAGCTTGTCTGCGATCGTATTCGCGCGGCCCGGAGCGTTACCGCCCGGCGCGTCAGCCCCGAAGCCCTCGAGAGCCTCGACGTGCGTACCCGTGGACTTCCGGAAGGGCATCGGGACGACGTCCGCCTGGTCGAGATCGAGGGCGTCGACCGCAACACCTGTGGAGGCACTCACCTCGCCAACACCTCCGAGATCGAGTCGGTCGCCCTGCTCGGCACCGAGCCGATGCGCGGCGGAATCCGCCTCCACTGGATCGCCGGCGCGAGGGTACGGGGGCGGGTGCATGATCGAGAGCACCAGGCCGCCGCCGTCCGCCGAGCCTTCGAGACTTCCGACGAAGAGCTGCTTCAGGTCGCCACGGCCAAGCTGGAGCGTCTCAAGGAGGCCGAGCGTGAGATCAAGTCGTTGAGGGCGAGCCTGGCCCAGCACGCCGCCGTTCGACTTCTCGCGTCCTCGGACCCCATCCTCGACGGGCATTTCGAACGCGCCGACGCGGGGTTCCTGCAACTCGTCGCCCGCGAGCTGCTCGCCGCCGGCGGCGATCGAGCCGCGTTGCTAACGGCGGAGGGACCCTCCGGACGGTTCTTCGTCGTCTGCGCCCCCGCGGACGCCGAGGTCGACGTTCGCGCAACGGCCGCCCGCATCGCCGAGATCCTCGACGGGCGCGGCGGCGGCTCGCCGGAGATGGTGCAGGGTGTGGCGGGCTCATTGGAGCGCCGTGCTGAAGCCCTGAACGCACTCGACGAGCGCGCCGGCGCCGAGCGGTAGCCCGCCCTCTAACCGTCTGCGCGTGTTGACGCGGTTTTGCCCGGCATGCTAAGAAACGCTCTACCAGGCGTCTTTGTCGCGGTTCTGGGCTGAAGTTCACCGCAGGCGCCGGCCCCACGGGTGTTCCCCAACGGCCTCCTAACACAATTCGGAAGTGTCTCTTCCTCCATCTCCACGAGGAGAATGTCGATGTCACGCACGCTCAAGCTGCTCACTCAAACGGGCTTCGTCGCCATCGCGCTGATCGCGTTGGTCAGCAACGGGCTCACGGCAACCGCCGCACCCGCATCGCCGACGCCGGCCGCGCCGCCGCAGATGGAAGACGGTCTCATCAAGGACTTGAAGTGGCGCAACATCGGCAACGCCAACCTCAAGGGTCGCATCTCCTCGATCGACGCATTGGAGAGCAACTTCAACGTCGCCGTCGTCGGCACCGGTTCCGGAGGCGTATGGAAGACCGTCAACGCCGGTAATACCTGGACCCCGATCTTCGACGGCTACGGCGCCGCTTCCATCGGCGAGGTGCGCATCGACCAGAACAATCCCGACATCATCTGGGTCGGCTCCGGTGAGGAGGACGGACGCAACTCGGCGACGTGGGGCGATCACGTCTACAAATCGACGGACGGCGGCGAGACCTTCGAGACGGTGCTCGAGGATGTCTGGACCACGGGCGACATCGTCATTCATCCGGAGGACTCCGACACCGTGTGGGTGGCCGTACTCGGCAACATCTGGGGCGACGTCGGCAAGCGTGGCCTGTTCAAGACCACCGACGGCGGTGAGAGCTGGGAACAGCTCAGCGACGGCCTGCCCGAGCCGGACGGACTGACCGGCGCGTTGCGGCTGCGCATGCATGCCGAGGACCCCGATACGTTGTGGGTGACGTTCTGGGAACGGCGCCGTTGGGCCTGGCTGCTCGAGTCGGGCGGCGACAACGGCGGCATTTTCAAGACCACCGACGGCGGCGACTCTTGGGAGAAGCTCACGGACGGCCTTCCTGTGGGTCCCTCCGGCAAGATCGGCCTCGACGTTTCGCGCAACAACCCGGACGTGCTCGTGGCCCACTACGAGCACGGCACGCAGATCCCCGAGTTCACCGGCGAGGGCGAGGACCGCGAGCCCAACCCCGAGTACGAGGATATGAGCATCCTGGGCTCGGGCATCTATCGCTCGGAGGACGGCGGCGAGTCCTGGACCTACGTCAACCGTTTCTACAACCGGCCCTTCTACTACAACCACGTGTGGTTCGACCCCAACGACAACCAGACCGTCTACAGCCTGACGTCGAGGATGCGCAAGTCGACGGACGGCGGCCGTACGCTCGAGAACATGCCCCGCGGCGGGGGTGGCCACTGCTACCACGCCCTGTGGATCGACCCGCACGATTCCAAACGTTTCTGGGTCGGCTCCGACGGCGGCGTCAACCTGACCTTCGACGCCGGCGAGAACTACCTCGAGTTCAAGAACCTCAACGTGACGCAGTACTACGCGGTCGGCGTCGACATGTCCGATCCGTACAACGTCTGCGGCGGACTGCAGGACGCCGGCTCGTCGTGCGGCCCCTCGCTGACCCGCGCCAACGGCATTTACACCAATGACTGGCGCTCGGTGGGCGGCGGCGACGGCTTCTACGTGCAGATCGATCCGACGGACCCGAACACGGTGTATTCCGAGTCGCAAGGCGGCAGCGTCAGCCGAGTCGATCTGCGTACCGGTCAGCGCACGAGCATTCGCCCGCGCCGTGAGAACACCACCAACTTCGACGACTTCATCACCCCGGAAATCGAGGAATCGATGCGCGAGCGGGGCTGGGGCAACAATCCCTTCCGCTTCAACTGGAGCGCCCCGATCCTCCTGTCGCAGCACAATCCCCGCACGATCTACTTCGGCGGCAACCACGTCTTCAAGTCGATCGACCGGGGCGACAGCTGGATGATCCTGAGCCCCGATATCACGGACAACGACCCGGAGCGCACGCGCCGCGTCACCGGCGGCATCACGCAGGACGTCACCGGCGCGGAAAACCACGGCACGGTGATCACCATCGCCGAATCGTCCTTCTCGCCGGACGAGGTATGGGCGGGCACCGACGACGGCAACGTACAGGTCACCCGCGACGGCGGCACCACCTGGGCAGACGTGACCGCGAACATCGGCATGCCGGCGGACACCTGGATCAGCCGCGTCGAAACCTCGAGGTACGAGCCCGGCACGGCCTATGTTTCCGGCGACGGACACCGCGCCGCCGACTTCGCCCCGTACATCTTCAAGACGACGGATTACGGGGAGACCTGGACGCGCATCACCAACGGCATCCCCGACGGGCAGGCCGTCTACGTCGTCACGGAAGACCCGCGGAACGCCGACCTGCTGTACGCGGGAACGGAGTTCGGCATCTTCTACACGATCAACGGTGGGACTTCCTGGAACCCGCTGCAACGCAACCTGCCGGTCGTCGCGGTCCACGACATCGTCGTGCATCCGCGCGACAACGACCTCGTGATCGGCACCCACGGTCGCGGCATCTGGATCATGGACGATGTATGGATGCTGCAGCAGGCCAGCGAGGAGGTGCTCGACGCGACGGCCCATCTCTTCGACAACGACACGGCGACCCGCTGGCTGAACATCAATCCGATGGGCACCGGCGGCTCGCTCGCCTTCCGCGGTGAGAACCCGACGAAGAACGCCGTCATCGGCTTCTACCTCGGCAGCGGCGCCAGTGGCGA
>CAYSHI010000264.1:0-9278 GCA_964430745.1 uncultured Acidobacteriota bacterium
GGAACCGATGCAGAGGGAACGCGTAGGGCAGCGATGCCCTTGTCGCGTGTACTGCGCGCCATGAGAATCCGGCGAAGCCGCTCCCTTTCCCCGCGCACCTCACGCGAAAGGGTATCGCTGCCCCTAGCGTGCCCGCCTAGCACCCACGCTCCAATCTACCCAAGCTGACCCCACAAGCCACGTGCCCGCGAATCCCCCCGGTCCCCGAGCTTCCGGCCAAGCCTGTCAGCAACGTGCCTGGAAGCAACGGCTAGAACGGCTAGGCGTCGGGGTCTTCGTCGGCCAGCGGAATCTGCGGCCTCAGGTCCGGGCTAGGCGTCGGAAACTGGGTCCGCTCGGGCGATTCGAGCCCTTCGGGTCCCGGCGGAGCTTCGGGCGCGACTGCCGGCGGCACCTGTCCTTCGACGGCTCCCTCGGGTGCGGTCGGCCCGGTGGGCGAGGCCACGGGTGCCGCTACCGACGCTGCCTGCGGAGGGGCACCGGGGGCGGGCGGTGCGCCCGATTCGGGACTCCGCCGCGGCGCGGCCGCCGCCGCCGCCGGGGCTTCCTGCACGAGGATGGCGGTCGTCACGCCCATGACCCCGGAAATATCGCCGTCGAGGCTCCGCAGCGGGGAGTACTGCGTCTCGAACACCGTTCCGTCGAGCGATAGCGTCCCCGCGACCAGCCTGCCGCTGAGGGCCACCTCGAAGGCGCCCTTGATCTCTCCGGGGTCGTCGGCGACCTTGAAGATCGACTTGCCGATGCGGTCGGCGGGTCGACCGCCAAGCGCGTCCGAACCGCGTCCCTCGAACAACTCGATGGTTCCGTCGGTGGCAGTGGCGAACATGATTACCGGAGCATTGGTGATCAGCGTGCGCAGGCGGATCTCGCTTTCGAGGCGTCGTCGAGCTTCGATGAACGCTCCGGCCATCAAGGAGACGGTCCACAAGAGGTCCCGTTCACCCTCGGAGTACTTGCGCGACGGTTCACTGTCGATGAGGAAGATGGCGCCGACCAGCGAGTCGCCTTTTTCGATGGGCGAGACCAGGACGCTTCCAAACGGGTTCGAGTCGGGAAAGAACTCCTTCACCTTCGCCATCAGCTCCTTGCTCTCTCCCGGGTGGATCTCCGTGAGCTTGCCGTTGAGCAGCAGCTCCTGCAACGCCTCGGGTCTGAGGTCAGCAGGCAGCGTGCGTACCTCGGTGTTGCGGTCCTTCGTGCGTCCGTTCCACGTTGCCTCGTTGCCCTCGAGGCGCAGCACGAAGAGGGAGCACCGGCTTGCGTCGAGCGCCCGCTGTGCCCGGTGAGTCATCTCCAGGAGCACCCTCACCGGGGGCGCTTCGGCGGAGGTAAGGGCTAGCCGACCGATGTGGGAGAGAGAGCGCAGGCGATCCTGTTCGCGAGAAAGCTGATCGGCTCTCTCGGCATGTTGCTTCGCGGACGCGAGCAGGTCCTCGCGCTTGGCCTTCTCGCTCTTCAGATACGAGGCGATGGAGGCGAAATGGAGGCCGAGCGCGAAGATGAAAGGCACCCGGAGGATGAGCTTGACGTCGCGCCAGAAATTGGGACCGACCTCGGTGTACAGATACACCGCGTAGACGGCGCACACGAGCAGCATCAGAACCATGATGACGCCGACCCGCCCCAGCGCCGAGGCCAGGACGAGGGCCGCGAAGACCGCCAGATAGGTTTCCGGCGACGGGTCGACCCAGCTTATGACCAGCGTCACCACCAGCACGTCGGCCACGGTGATCACCTCGAGCGCCTGCGTGAGGTGGATATCGCGGTCGCGCAGATAGGCGAGCACGAGATTCGAGAGGATCATCGCGCCGAGCAGAACGTATTGCAGCGGCGGAGGAGCACCGTCCCCGCCGAAGGCCACCAGGGCGACAAGCGCGACGATCAGCAACCAGCGGCTGCGAAGCACGGAGTAAGGAAAACTGCTCTCCGTGCTCACAGTGGCACCCCTCGCCACGTCGGTTGTCTCACGACTCATGACGCTCGCAATGTTCGCATTGGCCGGCGCTCGCTTCGCCGACCCGGTCGAAGTCGACCGAGAGTGGATCTCGGCCAGTGTACGGGCGCCGGTCTGTGCTGATCAATACTTGTTTCCATTAGACATTATAATCGGACGTTCATATACTAATAAGGGCCGAATTTACACACTCGACGGAGGCTGTGATGAACCTTGCGAACATCCCCCGACGGCGCCGCGTTCCGCTACTGACGTGCGCCGGTCTCGCAATCGCTATCTTGGGCCTCGCCTTCGCGGCGTACGCAGCCGATGAGGGTGACTCCGGCGGGTCCGTGCAACAGGGGCAAGCCCTGCCCGTCGAGAGGATCGAATTCGCGCCCGGGCACGACGTCGAGAGCGCCGTGTGCGGCAAGTGCCACGAGGATATCTACGAGGTTTGGCAGACCTCGGTGCATTCGCAAGCCTTCGTCGATCCGGTCTTCCAGGCCGGGCTTGCGGAAGCGATCACTGCTGAAGGCTCAGAAGTGGCGCAAACCTGCCTGACCTGCCATTCGCCCGGGTCCATGCTCATGGAGCCTCCGATCGGCGCCGAGGCGGGACAACGAGAAGGAATCGGCTGTTTCTTCTGCCACGCGATCCGGGGCGTCGACCTCACCACGTTCCCGCCCTTCGATCTGCAGACGGAGCTGGTCGTGATGGGGCGCTTCGAGGGCTTGGAGTCGCCGGTTCATCGGATCGAGCAGTCGGATCTGCTCGGGACCCCGGAGTATTGCGCGAGCTGCCACGAATACACCACTCCGCGCGGGGCCAACGTGCTGTCGACGTACTCCGAGTTCGCCGGCGCTGGTCACCCCGACTATCTCGCCTGCCAGGACTGTCATATGCCGTTCGTTCTGGGGCAGGTCGTCGCCCCGTCGGTGCAGCAACCCGACGACTTCAACTTCGTCGATTCCCATTCGATTCCGGGAGGGCGCAGCCTGGCTCAGGTGCGCCGCTCGGTACTGCTGGAGCTCGTTTCCGCGGAGGAGCGCAACGGCAGCCTCGAACTGCGCGTCGCCGTCGAGAACACCGGGTCCGGTCACTTCATTCCGACGGGGATGCCGTCCAAGCAGATCACCCTCGAGGTCTCGACGAGTTGGGACAGCTTCGAGCGCTCGGAGCGCTTCGTCTTCGGCCGTCGGGTGGTCGACGATGGCGGCAACCGGCTGCGTTCGGTCGCCGACATCATGACCCTGGGGGCGTCGATTCCCAGCGACACGAGGCTACGTTCGGGACAACGCCGCGAGTTTTCCTTCACCCTGCCGGCGCCCGTCGACGCGGAGACGACGTTGCTCGTTCGACTGTTCTACGAATCGACGGAGATGCCCCGGGGGCAGGGTCAGCTGGATGAAGACATCCGCCGGATCCAGCGGAGCTTCTGAGCGGGCAGCGGTTTCTCGGCCGGGCGCGACGCTTCGGATGGTCAGCGTCGCGGGCCGCCCGGCGCCGCCGGCGCCCGGGTCAGTCGGTGGCTTGGGCTGCGGTCGGCTGGCCCTTTTGTCCGGCGAGGATGGAGCACCAGTCCTTGTGCTCCGTCACGGGCATGCCGCACTGGCTGCAGACTCGCACACGGTCGGATAGCTGCGAGTTCTTGCCGCCGAGGATCTTCTTCAGGAAAGACATCGAACTGTCTCCGCGTTCGGGGATTCCGGGCGCCTTGCCTACGGACGCCTTCCTTGGATTGTTAGACGCGGGAAACAGCCGAGAGGTTTCACTGCGAGTCGAAGTTATCACCCCCGACAAGCGCGATCACCGTGGTGGTGCGAAACGCCGGGGGACTCTGACTCGGGCGGCCCCGCGCGTTGTGGAGGGCCCGGGCCGCGTGCGGTACTCTGCTGAGCCTTGAATGTCCTGCCAACCCGCTCGTTCCGACCGTCCCCATACGCGATCTCGTTGACGAGCGTCCCGCCGCATGGCGGAGGCCGAGAGGGGAGCTGTGTCGATGCTGCGGTCTGACGCCGGTGGTCGCTACATGCCGGTTTTCCTGCTCATGTTCGCCGGCAGCGGCTGCGCGGCACTGATCTACGAGATCGTCTGGTTTCAGCTCCTGCGCCAGGTGATCGGGGCCTCCGCCATCTCGCTGGGGATCCTGCTGAGCAGCTACATGGGAGGACTTTTCCTCGGCAGCCTGGCGTTCCCGCGGTACGTCTCCATGCGCCACCATCCTCTTCGAGCATACGCCCTGCTGGAGCTGGGAATTGCGGCCTGCGGTATCGCCATGCTCGGCATATTGCCGCTCGTGCGGCTGATCTACATCGGTGTGGTGGGCTACGGGCTGGCCGGCATCATGTTGCGGGCCTTCGTCTGCCTTCTCGTGTTGCTACCACCGACGATCCTCATGGGAGCGACCCTGCCGGCGATCGCGCGCTACATGGAGACCACGCGTGTCGGTATCTCGCGTATCGGCTGGCTGTACACCGCCAACATCGTGGGCGCCGTGGCCGGCTGCCTCCTGGCCGGTTTCTACCTCCTGCGGGTCCACGACATGGTCTGGGCTACTTTCTTTGCCGCGGCCGTCAACGCCGCTATCGCCGGCCTTGCGCTATTGATTGCGGCCAAGGGGAAGGCCTTCCAGCGTCCGGAAGACGAGGCCCGCACCCTGGCGTCAACGCGCGCCTCGAACCCCTGGGTGTATGTCGTCATCGGCGTCTCGGGATTCACGGCTCTGGGGGCCCAGGTGGTGTGGACACGTTTGCTCTCGCTGTTGTTCGGAGGCACGGTCTACACCTTCTCGATCATTCTGGCGGTGTTCCTGATCGGGTTGGCGTTGGGCAGCGCCGCCGGGTCGTTTCTCGCTGGACAGGTGCGGCGCCCCGGCGCGGCGCTCGGCTGGACCCAGTTACTCCTGGTACTTGCCATCCCGCTGGCTGCCTTCATGATTTCCCGGGAGATTCCCTTCTGGTATCTGAACCCGGACTTCTACCAGGACATCACGCTGCGTTACGGCCACGATCTGTTGCGAGCCACCGTAGCGATGCTCTTCGCCACGTCGCTCTGGGGCGCGAGCTTTCCGCTGGCCCTGGCGGCGATCAGCAAGCCCGGAGAGGATCCTGGATCGCTCGTCGGCCGTGTGTACGCCGCCAATACGGTGGGCGCGATTCTCGGCTCCGCCATGTTCAGCACCTACATGATTCCGATGATGGGCACGCATCAGTCGCAGCAAAGACTCACGCTTCTTGCGGGCCTCGCGGCGGTGTCGATGTTCGTGTCGGACCGGTTCGCCCGGGATGCGGCGGACGAGATCGACGCCACCGAGGCCCCGTCGCCGAGCGTTCTGCAGCGTCTCGGCGGGGTGTCGGGTGCGGCCGTCCTCGCGGTGGGCGTGGTTTTGATGCTGTTCGTCACCGTCGGCATGGTGGGCGCCGTCCCGCCGGTGCCGGACGGCCTGATCGCGTACGGCCGTTTCATCGAGGACTGGGACGAAGTGGAGGCGTACCACTACGTCGGAGAGGGCATGAACTCCTCCGTTGCGGTCTCGGATTGGCCCGAAGAAGGAGTGCGAAGCTTCCACGTCGGGGGCAAGGTGGTCGCGTCGACGCGGCGGGTGGACATGCGGCTTCAACGCATGCTCGGTCACCTGCCCGCTCTGTTTCGGGGAGCCCCGAAGTCGGTTCTCGTGGTGGGTTTCGGCGCCGGCGTGACGGCGGGCTCGTTCGTCGTATACGACGAGGTCGAACGGCTCGTTGTTTGCGAGATCGAGCCCCTGGTGCCGCAGGCGGCTGCCGAATGGCTCGGCCCGCAGAACTACTACGTCGTCGACGATCCGCGCACGGAGCTCATCTTCGACGATGCTCGTCACTTCATCGCCACGACGGACGAGAAATTCGACGTCATCACCTCCGATCCGATCCACCCCTGGGTGAGCGGTTCGGCGGCGCTCTACTCGGCCGAGTACTACGAGCTCGTCAAGCAGCGTCTCAATCCCGGCGGGATCGTCGCTCAGTGGTTGCCGCTGTACGAGACCAGCGAGGAGGCGGTGAAGAGCAGCCTCGTGACGTTCATGGAAGCGTTCCCCAACGGCACGGTATGGAACAGTGACATCTTCGGTGAGGGGTACGACGTCGTGATGATCGGCAGCGTCGAGCCGTTGAGCGTCGACGTCATGGCCATCGAGGGGCGGCTGCGCGCCGATCCCGAGGTTCGCCAGTCGTTGGCCGACGTCGACTTCTTCTCCGGTCTCGAGGTCCTCTCTTCGTACGTCGGACAAGCCCGAGATCTCGCACCCTGGCTCCTTGACGCCCAGGTCAACCGCGACCGCAGCCTGCGACTGCAGTATCTCGCCGGCCTTGCGATCGACGAGAACAACAGCGTGCCGATCTTCCAGGCCATGTCCGCGTATCGGCGTTACCCTGAGAACCTCTTCGCCGCCCCCCCCGAGGTGGAGGCGGAACTGAGACGAGCGTTCGACTACGGCGGTTATCGATAACCAGGAGAGCACGATGAGGTCCGTCTCGCCCGGAAGGTCTCTCGCGGGTTTCGCGATCTCGGTCGTCGCCCTGTCAGCGGCTACCGTGTCGATGACCTTCGCCCGGCCGGATAACGCTCAGGAGCCGGCGCCGGGAGCGGATCATGCTGCCGTAGATGCCATTTTTGCGCCGTGGAGCTCCCCGGACTCGCCCGGTTGTTCCTTGGGCATCGTGCGCGACGGCGAGCTGATCTACGAGCAGGGTTACGGGTCGGCCAACCTCGATTGGCAGCTACCGATCGACACCGAGACGGTCTTCTACGTCGGCTCGGTGTCCAAGCAATTCACCGCCGCCGCAATCGCGATGCTGGCTCTCGACGGCGAGATCTCGCTCGACGACGACATCCGCGAGTACTTCCCCGAGATGCCCGCCTACCAGCGGTCCATCACCGTTCGTCATCTGGTGCACCACACCAGCGGCATTCGCGACATCTACACGCTCATGGCGCTGGCCGGCATCCGCCTCGAAGATGTCTTTTCCGACGAGGCGGCGATTGCCTTGATCGCGGCGCAGCGGGAGACGAATTTCCCGCCGGGCGACGAGTACCTGTACAGCAATTCCGGCTATTTTCTCCTCGCCCAGCTTGTCGAGCGAGTCACCGGCAAAACCCTGCGTGAGTACGCTTCGGAGACGTTTTTCGAGCCGCTGGGGATGAAGGACACCCATTTCCACGACACGCCGGGCCATATCGTCGAGAGGCGCGCCACCAGCTATCAGCGCGATGGGGACACCGAGTTCCGGGTCAGCTACCTGGGTAACTTCGACAAGGTCGGGGCCGGTGGGTTGTACACGACGGTCAAAGACCTGCTGCTGTGGGACCGCAACTTCTACACCGGCGACGTGGGCGGCGATGCCTTTCTCGACTTGATCCATCAAGAAGGGCGGCTCGCAGGAGGCGATGAGATCGTTTATGCCTTCGGCCTCAACGTCGATGAGTACCGTGGCCTCCGCACGGTCAGCCACGGCGGCTCGATGATGGGCTTCAAGGCGGCCTTCCTGCAGTTTCCTGAGCAACGCTTCGCGGTGCTCGCCGCCTGCAACCTGGGCGATATCGAGCCCATGGGACTGGCGCGGCAGGTGGCCGACATTCACCTTCGCGACCGCATGTCGGACCCCGAGGCGCCGGTCGACGCGGCGGCTCCGGACGACGGTCTCGCCGTCTGGAGTCCCTTTCCCGCCGAAGAAATGTCGCGCTGCGCGGGCGTGTATTACAGCGACGAGCTCGACGTTACCTACGTCCTCGAAGCGCGTGACGGTGCCTTGTGGCTCCTGCTCCGCCACACACCGGAGCGACGGGTCGAGAAGAACGAGCGACGCGGGGAGATCCGGGCGGGGCGAGGGGGATGGAGGCTCAACTTCGAGTACGGAGACGACGGTGCCGCCGAGGGCTTCACGGTCGACGCAGGGCGTGTGACCGACATTCGTTTCGTACGACGCTAGTGTCCCGCGCGGGATCCTTGACCTCGGCCCTCGGTGGCCCCACGAGTGTCAACTCATATCCCGCGCGGGACACTAGCGATCCGGGTGCGGCTCCGAGGCCGGCCGGTAACGGGTGTTCGAGCGTTGACGGTCATCCGGTGCGGCAGGCTCTTGACCGCCCCAAATTCTTATAATAAGGTCCGATTTAGTAGAAGAGCTGTCCTCGACCGAAGTTGCTTGTCGACGTGCGGACGACGGTATCCGACCGCCCTCGCCTGCTCGGCCGAGCAAAAGGAACGTGGTACTTTCCCGAGGTTGCGGGGCGTGGCTCGCCGTCGTCACTTCCGGCGGTGGTCGCTGATCAAGGAGTCGACATGAGGACTCGAGCGGTGGGTGCGGACAGGCGGCGTGTGCACGGCCTGACTACGGTGTTCTTTACGCTGGCGGCCGCTGTGGGCGCTGTCGCCCTGGGCTCGTGCTACCAGAACAGCCCGACGGCCCCCGAGCTGCCGCCCGAGCGCCCGACGACGACCACGACGACGACCACGACCTCGACGACGACCACCACCACCCTCCCCGGCGCGACCACGACCACCACGACAACGTCGACGACCGGCGGCCTGGTGAACTACGCGTCTCAGGTGCACCCGATCTGGGGCGACGAGGGCTGCAGCGGTTCGGGCTGTCACACGACCGGCGCCGTTCCGCCGGATCTTTCCGGCGGCCCGGACGATAGCTGCTCCGGGTTGGCCACCCGCGACGCTTCCAACGACGACCTGATCATCATCGGCGGCGGCGCCGCCGGTTCGGACATCCTCGAGAAACCGAATCCCGGCGGGATCTCCCACTTCGGCGGTGGTTTCTCCTGCTTCGACGGATCCGGGGCCGCGTGTTGGGACACCGTCTTCGCCTGGTTGGAGCAGGGCGCGAACGGACCGTCCGGCGCGTGCGGCGGTTGATTCGGCCGGGGGAGTGACCCCCGAGGCGCTCGCGGGCAGTGAAACTCGACGGGCCGCCCGTCTGCAGCGCGTCGCCGACATCGTGGCGGTCGCCACGTCGACGCTCTTCGTCCTGTGGAAGCTCGACCCCGGACTGCTGATTACCCCCTCTATCACCACGGGTGGTGACACGGCTTCGCACTATTACAGCGCGTGGTGGCTGCGGCATGAGCTGCTTCCGCACGGCCGCCTGACGGGCTGGGTCCCCGGAAACTACGCCGGGTTTCCGCTGTTTCAGGTCTATTTCCCGCTGCCGTTCGTACTCATGGCTGCGCTGTCCCTGGCGGTTGGGCTTCCGGTTGCTTTCAAGTGGGTGACGGTGGCCGGACTCGTCGCCTTGCCGGCAGCGGCGTACGGCTGCTTCCGGCTCATGGGATGGGGGTTCCCCGCTCCCGCACT
>CAYSHI010000265.1:0-9712 GCA_964430745.1 uncultured Acidobacteriota bacterium
TCAACGCTCACCCGCGCAATCCGGAGCGCCACCAACTGCCGTCCGTGCTCGGCATGTACATCCTCTCCGATCCGGCAACCGCCGTGCCGCTCGCGGTGATGGACGCTACGCTGCTGACGGCGATCCGCACCGGCGCCTCCGGCGCCGTCGCTGCGAAATACCTGGCGCGGCCCGAGTCCGGCAGCGTGGGTTTCGTGGGCAGCGGCGTGCAGGCCCGTACCCTTTTGGCAGCCCTCAACGTCGTGTTCGACGGGCTCGAGGTTGTTGCTTCGGATGTCTCGGAGAAGGCCGCCGGCGCCTTCGCCGATGAGTGCGGCGGCAGGGTCGGCAGTGTCTCCGACGCGGTCGCCTGCGACATCGTTTGTACCGCCACGCCGGTGCGTCATCCGATCGTGCGGCGTGAGTGGGTGCATCCGGGCACCCACATCAACGCCATGGGCGCGGACGCCCACGGCAAGCAAGAGTTGGCTACCCAGGTTCTTCTCGACGCCATGGTGGTGATCGACGATTGGGAGCAGGCGTGCGCGAGTGGCGAGGTAAACGTGCCGCTCGAGAGCGGGGCGCTCTCGCGCGAGGGTATCCATGCTGCGCTCGGGGAGATCGTCGCCGGCAGCAAGCCCGGTCGCGGATCGGAGGACGAGATCACGGTCTTCGATTCGACGGGCTTGGCCGTGCAGGATGTCGCCCTCGCCCGCCTGGTGTACGAAGAAGCACGCCGGCAAGGTGTCGGCATCGAAGTCGATTTCTTGAGCTAGTGAGGAGTAACCGTATGCCCACCAGATCTCTTCGTTGGCAATTCCTCCTTATCGCCATTGTGTGTGTCGTGGCCTGTTCCCCCGCCGCAACCGACGACGTTTCCACGTCGATCGAGCCCACGGCGGAGTCGGCGGACCAACGCCCGTACCTGCTCGAGCGCATCGACGATGCAGCGGTCGTACAGCTATACGCCGACGGTTTCGAGGCCCTGCCACTGCGCCAGAAGACCCTGATCTACCACCTCTACGAGGCCGCAATCGCGGGCCGCGACATCTTTATCGACCAGCGCTACGAACACAGCCTGCGGATGCGCGACGTACTGGAGGAGATCATCACCCACGCCGACGGCATCGATACCGACACGCTGGCGGAGATTACCCGCTACACCAAGCTCTTCTGGCTCAACAACGGCCCCTACAACAACCTCACCGCGCGCAAGTTCGTGTTGAAGACGTCACCCGAGGCATTCGACGATGCGGCCGCGATCGCCGCGCGCAACGGCGCCGCCTTTCCGCTCGCCGAGAGCGAGACTCTCGACGACATGTTGACCGTCATGCAGCCGCTGTTCTTCGACGCGTCGTTCGACCCCAGCGTCACCAACAAAGCGCCGGGGCCCGGCGGCGACATCCTGCTCGAGAGCGCCAACAACCTCTATGACGGCGTCGCGATGGCGGATCTGGACGGATTCGAGGAACGCTACGGACTCAACTCACGCCTGGCGAAGCAAGACGGTCGCCTCGTCGAGCAGGTGTACAAGATCGATGGGCTGTACGGCGAGCACATCGCCGGGATCGTCGCCCATTTGGAGGCCGCGGCCGAGTTTGCCACCGAGCCGATGGCCGAGGCGCTCCGCGCCCTCGCCCGCTGGTACACCACCGGCGAAGAAGCCGACCGTCGCGCCTACGACATCGCCTGGGTCGCCGACACCGACTCTCCGGTCGACACCATCAACGGGTTCATCGAGGTGTACATGGACGCCCGCAGCATGAAGGGCTCCTGGGAAGCGCTGGTCTTCTACGTCAACGAGGAAAAGACCCGCGACATCGCGCGCCTGGCCGTGGAGGCGCAGTACTTCGAGGACCGCATGCCCTGGGCCGACGAATACAAGAAGGTCGACGTCACCGGCATCACCGCCAACGCCATCGACGTGGTGATCGAGACGGGTGACTCCGGGCCGATCTCACCCATCGGCATCAACCTTCCCAACGACCTGACGGTGCGCGAGGAGTTCGGCAGCAAATCGGTGTCGCTATCGAATGTCATCGAGGCCTACGACCTGTCGAGCGCCGGGGGCTTCAGCGCCGAGTTCTCCTGGTCGCCCGAGGAGGCCGAGCGCACGCAGAGATATGCCTCTCTCGCCGGCGAGCTGACCACCAACATGCACGAGGTCATCGGCCATGCCTCCGGCAAGACCGCCGAAGGGCTGGAGGTCAGCCCACAAGAGTTGCTCAAGGAGCAGTACTCCGCCCTGGAGGAAGGCCGCGCCGACCTCATCGCGCTGTACTGGATCGGCGACCCGAAACTCGCCGAGCTCGGCCTGGTGGACACCGCTGAACAGGCCGATCTGGTGAGAGCGGAATATGAGGGCTACACGCGCAATGCGCTCGTGCAGCTACGCCGCATGCGCGACAGCGACCAGATCGAAGAAGATCACATGCGCAACCGTCAGATGATCGTGAACTGGCTGCTGGACAACACCGAGGCCATCGAGGTGCGCGAACGCGACGGCAAGACCTACTACGTCATGGTCGACGCCGAGGCTTTCCGAGAAGGGGTCGGCACGCTCCTGGCAGAGATACAGCGCATCAAGTCGACGGGCGACTACGAGGGTGCGAGAGAAACCTTCGAGAGCTACGGCATCCACGTCGATCCTGCCCTACGCGATGAGGTTGTCGCCCGCGTGGATGCGCTCAACCTGCCGTCCTACTCCGGTTTCGTGCAGCCTCACCTCGAGCCGGTGCGCGACGCCGAGGGCGCCATCACCGATGTTCTCATCTCTTACCCGCAGGACCTGGCGACGCAGATGCTCGGTTACACCGGACGGTCGGCAGAGCGTCGTCCGAAGCCAACCAGAACCGGGAGCTCATGATGATCCGTCGCCGCTTCGTTCCCTGTGTCGTTCTCTTGCTCACGCTGACCCTGGCCGCCCCTGCCCTCGCACAGGACCAAGAAGAGGTCCCGCCGGAGGGTTTGACCGGCGACTGGTCGCTGGCGATGGAGGGCCCCCAGGGATTGGTGAACATCGCCCTGAAGCTGGTGCAGAAGGGCAAGGAGATCACCGGTACTCTCGACGGCCCGATGGGATCCCTCGAGATCGCCGGTGAGATCGAAGAAGCCGACGTCACCTTCTGGGCCAGCGTCGACACGCCGGACGGCGTCTTCGACCTGGTGTTCGCCGGCACTCTCGAAGAGAACAAGAAGATCGCCGGCTGGATGGACGCCGGCGAGTTCTCGGCCGAGTTCACCGCGACGCGTGTGGAAAAATCCTGAACGAGCCCTATCGGACGCTCTCCGCCACGCCTCGACAAGCGGCCCCGGCACCGACGGCCTCGGGCCGAAGATGACTGCAGAGCATTCGCCCGGGCAAGCGGCAACGGGATACCGCGATGCCCTCGCAGTGTCAGCGCTCCTGATCGCCACGACCGCCGCACTGCACTTCATGGGGCAGCCGTGGTGGTGCGCCCGAGGCGACCTCGCGCCGTGGGTCTCCGACATCAACAGCGCGCACAACTCTCAGCATCTGGCGGACCCCTACACGCTCACCCACCTCCTGCATGGGCTCGCCTTCTACGCGATCCTGTGGGCGCTCTTGGGCGCGCGGGCTTCTCAACGACAGCGTTTTCTCATCGCCATGACCGTCGAGGCGGCCTGGGAGATCTTCGAGAACACCGAGTTCGTCATCCGGCGGTATCGCGAGGCCACCATCTCGCTCGACTACTTCGGCGACAGCATCGCCAACTCGCTCGCCGACATCGCCGCCTGCGCGCTCGGGTACGGGATCGCCATGGTGCTTCCCGCATGGTCCTCGGTGACCGTGTTCGCCGGCATCGAGATCCTGTTGCTACTCTGGATCCGCGACAGCCTGCTGCTGAATATCATCATGCTGCTGTGGCCCATCGAGGCAATCCGGAGCTGGCAGGCCGGCGGTTAACCCGAGCGCTGTTGCCCGAGGCAGACAGCCACTCATTCAACACACTGAACGCCCGCTGACGCCTAGTCCCCGAATCATCATCAGCGTCTGGAGCGTTGTCGGAGGGCGCCGAGCGCAAGGCGCGCGCAGCGCAGAGAGACGAAGGCGTACACCCGTACGCCGGAGTCGAACGAGCAAGCGCAACGCCGCGATCGGCGCCCTCCGGCAACGCCTACCGCGAGATGAGGATGTCGTCGTACCAGGCCGTCGCGCGGCTCCCGGAATCGTCGGTATCCACCATCAGCGCCACGGCGCCGACCGCGTCCGGAGCCTCACCGAAGGCGCGCAAGTAGTCGGCGGCGAAATCGCGACTCTCGGCAACCCAAACACCCGCGCGCTCGTCGCCGCTTTGCACGACGATGGTGTGTACGCTGTCGACGTAGGGACTCCGGTAACCGCTACCGACCGCCTTGTCGCCGGCCCACACGTAGCACAGTGCGCGAGTGTGGCGACTCAGCCCGCCGGAGCCGAAGACGACGAAGAGACGAGCCGCGTAGTCGTCGCCCTCGCGCCGCGTCTCGTCGCCGCCACCCGCCAGACTGCGGGCGACCTTCCACCTCCAGGAGATCCTCGTTACCTGCTGGCCGTCGTCGAGCGTACGGAGCAACGCCGTCGCGGCGCCCTCGCTGTCGGCTCGCAGAACCAGCCCGCCGGCATCCGAAACGACGCGGTAGATGGTCTCGCCGCCGCCGAGATGCTCCGTGACCCAGCCGGCCTTCCAACCGGCGTCAAAGCCCCCGAGGAGCCTCGTCGAACCCGGGGCCTGCATCGTCGCGGCCGCGCCCGCCACCGCGACAGCCGACGCTCGCTCTGTCGAAGGTGTCACCGGGACCGATGCGGTTAGACCCTGGATTCCCGCGCACACGCAGACGGAGCAGGTGGTCAGGAACGCCGAGACGGCTCGCATCCGATCAGGGTACTCGATGCGGCGCTCCGTGTGGTGCACAAAAACAGCGGGGGGAGGTGCCGAAGCACCTCCCCCCAATTACTGCGTCAGGTCCGAAGACCCGGTTCCGGTCATCCGACCGGGAGCTTCAACTGCTTAGAAGTCCCAGGCGCCACCCAGACGGATGACACGCGGCGGCAGGATGTCCTGGATCTCGTTGTAGTTGGGACCCAACGACCAGCCGAACTCCGTGATGGTGTTGGCGTTGAACATATTGAACACGTCGAAGTAGAAATGCAGCACTCCGTAGCGTCCGATCGTCACCTGCTTTTCAGCGCGGAAGTCCACGATGGTGACGAAGTCCTCGCGCTGGACGCGCTGGCTGCCCACCACGTTGCCCTCACCGCGGGCATCGATCGTCCGGCTCGTGTTCGACTGGCTCTCCCACGGACCGTTCGGCGGCTCGATGACCGAGTCGTCGTACGTGTAGGTCGCCCGTACAGGCTCACCCGACTGCGCGCGCACAAAGGCACCCAAGTTCACACCGATCGGCTCGGCGATCAGATAGTTGCCCGTGAACTTGAAGTTGTGCGGACGCGAGCCGAACTGCTCCTGGCGACGGTTGTTGTCCAGCCCGTTCGGGCTCGTCCCACCAAAGGTGGAATAGCCGCGACCGTAGTCGTAGCTGGCCAGCACCTGCCAGTTGTCCGACCAGCGCTTGGAGACGACGAACGACACGCCCTTGTAGTCGGAGCCCGTATCGAAGCCCCACTGGTTCAGATTGGTGTTCAGGTTGACGGACGTGCCGAAGGTATCCGGATTCAGCGCCCAGACGGTGACCGGCAGGCCGTCATCGGCGGTGCCGATGATGCCGTCGTTGCCCGGATCCACCGTCTCCACCGGGAACCACGGATCGACCAGCGGGCGCGGCGAGCCGTCCTCGAAGGTCGGCGTGCATTCGGCGATACACTTGGCGTTGTCGATCATCGGACCGAATGGGCGGCCGATGTTCGCCGTGCCGGTATCGTCGGACTGGCCACGGAAGATGCCCGTGACCGACACCAGGATGTTGTCGAACAGCTCATGGTCGACGCCGACCGTGAACTCGTTCGTCATCGGCGCGGAGAGATCCGGATCGAGCGTCGTGCCGGTTCCGGGGAAATTCTGAGACCGGAACGTCTCCTGCTCGCCGAACTGGAAGAGGCCGTCACCGTTGGGGTCGAACCAGTCCCAGTCCTCGCGGCCGACGTCGTTGACGTTGGTAGCACCCACGAAACGGGTACCCAACGACTCGGAGTAGCGCGAGTAGTTGAACTTCGCCGCCCAACGACCATCACCCATGATGTCGTAGATCACGCCGATTCTCGGCGTGATATTGGACCAGGTGAAGGGACGGTCCTGCTCTTCGAAAGTACCGCCGCAGAACTCCTCAGGGTTGCGCAGGCCGGTGGTCTGGCCGCAATAGGGCGAGTCCAGGCGGTTCTGTGCCGGGTTCCAGCCGTACTGGTGGTCCCAGCGAAGACCCGCCGTGACCGTCAACTTGTTGGCGATCGTGAGGGTGTCCTGCAGGAACAGGCCGGCAGCGCGCGCATTGATGTTGTAGGCGTTGTTCGGCGCCCAGCAATCGGCGTCGAGCACGAAGCAATCAGGGCTCGCACCCGCGTTGCCCTGGCCGGTCTCGCCCCAGGCGACCGGCGCGTTGTAGAGGCGGACCTCCAGAGGAACCGCCGGCAACAAACCGTCCTCCGGGTCGTCGTACATCCAGTTGGCGTTGCCCTGCGGATCGCGGTCACCGCGCGTGTAGCGACGATAACCCATCGGATAGTTGAACGGGGCGAAGTAGTTGATCCACGTGTAGTTGGCGCCGAACTTGATGTCGTGGCTGGTGTTCTCACCCGTCACGTACCAGGAAACGGTGCCGTTGAGGTTGTCCGTGTCACGCTCGTCGAAAAACTCCGACGTCGGGTTGGCCGGACGACGCAGGTACCGGTCGTAGAAGAAGTCATACGTCGCCGACCAGTCCTGATAGGGAGCGCCCGCTTCCGAGCTGTCAGCGTCACGGCGTACGAGCGGGAAGTTGGAACGCACGGTCGAGAAACGGATGTCGGAGAAGATGTTCTGGTTGATCACCGACTGCCACTGCAGCTGCGGAATCTTCGTGTTCGAGTCCTGGATACGGCCCAGGTACGGCGAACGGCGCGACGCACCGCGGTTGTTGCGGTACTTCTTGGTGTAGATGAAACGGCCCGAGATCTTGTTGTTGTCGTTGATCTGGCCGTTGAGGTTGAGCGTCACGTCGTTCAGGAACGTCGAGTCGCGTTCCGAGATACCGAGGACGACCTTCTTGATCTCGAAGTCCCAGTAGTCGACGAAGAACCAGGCGCGGTCGGGAATGATCGGACCACCACCCTGGACATCCAGGTCACTCAGCTTCTCGTTCGGATTCCCCTCGGTGATGCCCTCGGCCTCGAGCTCCGCATCGACGTTGTTCGAGACCAGGCCCTCGCCCTCGTAGAAGTACTTCACGCCGGCATGCCAGTCGTTCGAACCACTCTTCACGACCATGTTCATGTTGACGCCGGGCGTACGGATCTCGATGTCCTGTCCTGCCAGCGAGACCGATACCTCTTCGAACGAGCTGACGGAGAAATACGACGACGACGCGCCCGTTGCTGCCGGGTCCGTCGTGTCGCCACCGTTGACGTTGTAAGAGTTGTTCGTCGTCGACGAGCCCCACGCACGCGGCGAGGTCTGCTGACCCGAGTCACCACCACCGACGTCCAACGAGCTCATCACACCCGGGACGTGGTCCAGAACTCCGGCCCACAGACCCGACGCCGTCGGCGTCTTGTCGATCAGGTCGTCGGAGTAGAGACCCGCGATGTTGGTGCTCTTGACGTCCACCACCGGGCTCTCGCCCGTTACGGTGATGGTCTCCTCGACCGACGCCAGCTCCATCGTCAGGTCGAACGCCACCGTCCGCTGCGCCTGGATGACCAGGCCTTCGCGGATGACGGTCTTGAACCCGTCGAGCGCGAACGTGGCGGTATACGGTCCCGGATACAACCCCGGAAAACGGGCCGAACCGTCGATACCCGTGTACTGGGTCTGCGTGCCGACCGGACCCGACGCCACTACCTGAACTCCCGGCAGCGGCGCTCCGTCCGGATCGACGGCGCGCACGACCATGATCCCCGTGTCACGCTGGGCAAACGCGGGACTCGCGTATGCCAGCGTGAGGGTAACGGCGAGGGCCATCATCATCAGGCCCTGCCAGCGCTTGGAAAGCATCATGCCTCCAACCCTCCTTGTTGTGTCGTCGGCTTTTTGGGGTGCCGCCCACGAATGCAACAAAATGAATCGACGGCGACCGACGACTTCGCTTTAGTTTAGATGCAAATCCCATGCCCACGTCCGTTACCTGGCATCAAATTGCTCAGATTGGGAGTATATCGCCCGGAGCGTACATCTAAGCGCCGCAAGCCCAACGACCGACCATCGGATCGATCTCCAAAAATCCAGATTCATGAGCCGGTAACTTCAAAGTTTTGGATTTGGCGAAAACCGAAGAAGATCCAACACCCTGCGTCCGCTGATCGTGAGCCTGTCCCCTGCTAGGATGTCGTCAAGGTTGCATGCTGCATTTTCGCGCCCCGCGCCGAAACATCCCCGCTGAATACCCGCCTTGTCGATCCACAGGTCCCTGTCGAGAAAATCCCGCGTCGCCGCGCTCGGCATCGCCGCCGCGTTCGTCGTCGTCGCGTCCGTGTTCGTGTTCACGTTCCGTGACGGCGGCGAACGGCCGCCGACAAAGGGGGACCTCACACCGGCCACGACGGTCGGCGTCGACCTGGCCCGGCTGCGGGGGAATCGTCCCTTCAACGTCGTCGTCATCAGCCTCGACACCACACGTGCCGACCGCATCGGCGCCTACGGCTTCGGCGGCGTCGAGACTCCGGCAATCGATGCGTTGGCCGCCCGGGGGGTCCTTTTCAACCGCGCCTACTCTCCCGTACCCCTCACGCTACCCGCGCATACCTCGCTGTTCACCGGCGAATATCCCTTCGACCACGGCGTGCGCGACAATGGCGGTTTCGCCGTGCCCACCGAGCTCACGACGGCGGCCGAAGTCTTCGCGCAAAACGGGTATGGCACCGCGGCGTTCGTTGCTTCGTACGTGCTGGCTTCGCATTGGGGCCTCGACCAGGGCTTCGGCACCTACATCGACGGTCTCGGCGCCGACGCACGGCGGGTGCAGCTGATGAACGAGGCGCAACGACCGGCGGACCAGGTCATCGACGACGCTTTGGGTTGGTTGGAGCGCACACCCGAGGGGCCGTTCTTTCTCTGGGTCCATCTGTACGACCCCCACGTCCCCTACGAGCCGCCCGAGCCTTACCGGTCCCGCTACACCGACGACCCGTACGCCGGGGAGATTGCTTTCATGGACGCGCAGATCGGCCGGCTGATCGATCACCTGGACGCGAATGGCGAGCGAGACCGGACGTTCGTCGTCGTCGCCGGCGATCACGGCGAGAGCCTGGGCGAGCACGGCGAGCTCGAGCACGGGTTTTTCGTCTACGAGGCGGCTACCCGCGTGCCGCTCATCGTCTCCTCGCCGTTCGAAGCCTTCCACAACATCGAGGTCGACGAACCCGTATCGCTGATCGACGTCATGCCGACGCTGCTGGAGATGAACGGGTTGCCGGTGCCGGAGGGCGTCGACGGTCGATCCCTCGCGCCTCTCTTCGCCGGCTCGGCACCACCGGCGCCGCGGATCATCTACTCCGAGACTCACTACCCCCTGCTGCACTACGGCTGGAGCGAGCTCACCGCGGTGCAGGACGAGCGCTACAAGCTCATCGACTCCCCCGATCCCG
>CAYSHI010000266.1:0-9330 GCA_964430745.1 uncultured Acidobacteriota bacterium
GCCGATCGGCCCGGCGGTCCCTGGGCGTTGGCGGCGATTTCGTTTGCGGAATCGTCCTTCTTTCCCATTCCTCCCGACATCCTGCTGATACCGCTGTGTCTGTCGAAGCCGCGGCGGGCGCTCTGGTACGCCTTCGTGTGCACCATCTCTTCGGTGCTGGGCGGCGCGCTGGGATATCTCATCGGGTGGCTGTTCTTTGAGAGCGTGGGCGGCCCCATTCTCGAATTCTACGGAGCGACTGACCTGTTCGACCGCGTCGGCGAGTTCTACGCCGCGTACACGGCGGTGGCGGTGGTCATGGCCGGCTTCACGCCGATTCCCTACAAGGTCTTCACCATCGCGGCGGGTCTCTTTCAGGTGAGCTTCCCCGTCTTCATGGTTGCCTCGTTCATCGGACGCGGCGGCCGTTTCTTCTTGGTGGCCGGCCTGCTGCGCTACTTCGGTGAGCCCATGAAGGAGTTCATCGATCGCTATTTCAACTTGCTCACGGTGGCGCTGGCGGTGCTCTTCGTCGGTGGCTTCGCCGTGATAAAGTTCTTCCTCCAATGAGCTTTTTCCGGTCGGGGCGTAGCGCAGCCCGGTAGCGCACCTGCTTCGGGAGCAGGGGGTCGCTGGTTCAAATCCAGTCGCCCCGACTGTTGATTCTTTTGCCGCTTTTTTCGACGCCGACGGTGTCACCGGGCGCACGGTGGCGGCATTCCGGCGAGCATGAATCCCCGCGGGATTCGGAATTCGAGAAGAACTGATGGAGGCGCACGCATGAGCTTCGATCCCACTCCGCCCGAGGGCGCCACCTCCGACGAAGAGATCCGCGAGCGTCTTCGCGCCGCGGTACGCGATATTCCGGACTTTCCCAAAGCGGGCATCCTCTTTCGCGACATCAGCACGCTGCTGCTCGATCCCGACGCCCATCGTCTTGCGGTAAAGGCGCTGGCCGACCCGTTTCGCGACTCTCCTCCGGACCAGGTTCTGGGCATCGAGTCCCGCGGTTTCATCTTCGGCGGCACATTGGCCCTGGAGCTCGATGCCGGCTTCATCCTGGCCCGTAAGCCGGGCAAGCTTCCGGGAGAGACCGAGGCTGTCTCGTATGACCTCGAGTACGGCTCGGACTCCATCGAGGTGCACAAGGACGCCATCCGTGCCGGCTCGAGGGTATTGGTCGTCGACGACCTGATCGCCACCGGCGGGACGGCGAAGGCCGCCTGCGATCTCGTCGAGCGCCTGGGCGGCGAGGTGGCGGGGGTGTTGTTTCTCATCGAGCTGACCGGACTGAACGGCAGGGACATCCTCGGCGAGTGGCCCGTCTACAGCATTCTGCGGTACTGAGCGGTGCGCATCGCGGTTCGGCGCCCGTGAGCCTCGACCCCGATCCGGGCGGCGCCCGCGAACGGGTCCGCGCCATCATCGACGCGGCCCTCGTTGCGGTGGATCCGGATGCGGCGGTTCGCGATCATCTCTCCGTGGTTGAAGGGGTCGTTCACGCCGGCGCCGCGCGCCTCGCGCTGGCCGATATCGGCCGCGTTGTCGTCGTCGGGGCCGGCAAGGCGGGCGTGCCGATGGCGCGGGCGGTGGAGTCGGTGCTGGGCGCTGATCGTCTCTCCGGCCACGTCGTCGTGCCGCATGGCCAGGCGTCCGAGCTGGCCGCTGTCCGTATCCACGAGGCGGGGCACCCTGTGCCCGATCGCCACGGCGTCGAGGCGGGGCGGGAGGTCATGGGCGCGCTCGAGTCCGTCGACGAAAGAACGTTGGTGATCTGTCTGATCTCGGGCGGTGGGTCGGCTCTGCTCGTTTGCCCGGCGGAAGGAATCGGCCTCGACGATTTGCGGGCCACCAACGAGGCCTTGCTCGCCTGTGGCGCGACGATCGTAGAGATCAATACCCTGCGCAAGCATCTTTCCGCGCTCAAGGGAGGCCAGCTGGCGCGCGCGGCGGCTCCGGCGGCCGTCGTGACCCTGGTTCTCTCGGACGTCGTCGGCGATCCCCTCGATGCGATCGCTTCCGGCCCCACGGTACCCGACACCACGAGCTTCGCGGATTGCCTGGCCATCGTGGATCGCTACCGGCTCGAGGAGCGCCTCCCCGATGCCGTGCTCGGGCGACTGCGCCGTGGAGCCGCCGGCGAGGTGGCCGAAACACCGAAGCCGGGCGACGCGCCGTTCGAGCGGGTCACCAACGTGTTGGTGGCCAACAACGCCCGGGCCGTCGAGGCCGCGGCGGAGCGGGCCGAACAGGCCGGTTATCGGCCGCTGGTGTTGTCGACGACCGTGCAGGGAGAAACCCGGGAGGTCGCGAAGGTGCATGCCGCCATCGCGGCCGAAGTCTTGGCTTCCGGCCGCCCCTGCGAGGCTCCGTGCTGTCTGATATCCGGAGGTGAGACCACCGTTACCCTCCGCGGCGACGGGCGGGGAGGGCGTAACCAGGAATTCGTGCTCGCCGCTGCGCTCGAGATCGCCGGGTTCGAAGGTGTAACCGTGTGCTCGATCGGGACCGACGGAATCGATGGCAGCACCGACGCGGCCGGCGCCATGGCCGACGGCGACACGGCGGCGCGAGCCGTCGCCGCCGGCATCGATCCGTCGGCGTCGCTGGCGAACAACGACTCGCACGCCGTCTTCGTGGCGCTCGATGATCTGGTGATAACGGGGCCGACTGACACCAACGTGATGGACCTGCGACTCGTTTTGATAGAATGAGCCGACTCTCGGCGACCAGAGCACCCTGCTGAACAGGACATTTCATGCTGCCTATCCGGATCGCCGTCGGCGACGTGAGCCTCGACGGCGAGCTCAACGACACGAATTGCGCCCGGGCACTGGCTCGCGTGCTTCCCGTGACCGCCGAATTCGACGTCTGGGGAGATGAGTTGCACTTCGACGTAGCCCTCGACGATGTGGCCGGAGGGCGCCCGGACGCCAAGGTCAACGTCGGCGATCTCGGCCTGTGGGTCGACGGCGGCCGTGTGTGTCTTTTCTTCGGCCCGACGCCGATGAGCCCGGCGGAAGATCCGGTCTCGGCGGTGCCGGTGACCATCGTCGGCCGCCTGCAGGAAACGGAAAAGCTGCGCGCTCACAAGCACGCCGGCGAGCTCACGCTGAGCAGCCCCGACGGTCGCAGCGGCGGGCAGGATGGCTGACGGCGGCGAGCGTCGCTTCGAGGACACGATGGATGCCCTCGAAGAGGAACGTGAAGCCACCGAGTCTCGTTTCAACGAGTTGCTTGCGCAATTGACGGCCCACGTGAACGCGGTTCGCGAGGCCGCCGACCGCTCGGTGCAGTTGTACGACGGCCAGCTTGCGGCGCGGCGGAGGGCGCTCGCGTCGGTCAGGGACGGGCTCAGCGAGGCGGCCAACGAGGGTTCGGTCGCATCTGCCCTGGCTTGGCCGGATCGCCGTGGCGGCCTGCGTGCCGCCGCCAACCGGCTGGTGCGCTGGCTGATGCGTGACTTTCTCGAGGTTCTCGATCGGCGAGGCGACATGCACACCCGCCGGATCGAGGAATTGAAGGAGCGTGTCGATCGCCTGCAGGACACGGTGTCCGCAGAGGGGGCTTCGGCGGAGGCCTTGAACGACGCCTTGGCCGGGACGCACGCGGCCCTTCAAGCGGCTCTGGCTACCCACAGGGAGATGCTGAGTCTGGTGAATGCCAAGGATGCGGAGGTGCTGCAACGATCCGTTGCCGGGCCGTTGCGCCGAATGGAAGTCCTGTTCGACGAGTTCGGTCGTCAACAGGAAGCGTTGCTGTCCCAACTGGTGGGGCGACGTCGCGAGCTGGACGATCTCGTCCGCGCGGTGGCGCCGGCCCCCGAGGAGAGAGTCGAATGAGAGTGCTGAATGGAGCCGTTTCCCGCGCCGCCGGCTGGTGGGTATGCAGCCTGGTGCTGGTGATCATCGCCGCGATCTCGACCCCGGTCGGCGCCGGTCAGAGTGCCGAGCCCGTCAACCTCGAGGCCGTCTACAAGATCAAGCAGGAGGGCTTCCAACGTTCAGAGGTGATGGACGTAATGAGCTGGCTCACCGACGTTCACGGGCCGCGCCTCACCGGCTCTCCGGGCTTGCTCTCGGCGGCGGAGTGGGCCACCGGTTGGCTGCAGGAGCGCGGCATCAGCGACGTGACGCTCGAGCCTTGGGGCCCGTTCGGCCGCGGGTGGACGAACGACAAGTTCGTCGCCTACGTCGTCGACCCGACGCCGTACCCGATCATCGGTTACCCGAAAGCCTGGACCCCCGGCACCGAGGGCCTGGTTCGCGGAGAGGCCGTGATTGCCATCATCGACGACGAGGACGACTTCGAGACGTGGTCGGGCAAGCTCGCCGGCAAGTTCGTGCTCACCTCGACGATGCCGGCGGTGGGCGCCACGTGGGAGGCCCCGGCTGAGCGTTACACGGACGAGGAGCTCGAGGAGCGGGCGACCCAGCCGATGCCGGCGGCCCGTGGTGGCCGCGGAGGCCGCGGCAACTTCGCCGCCATGCGTGAGTTCAACGCCCGGCGGATGGAGTTCTTCGTCACCGAGGGTGTTGCCGGCCTGCTCGATCCGGGCCGCGGCTCCGGCGGTACGGTCTTCGTCGGAAGCGGTGGTTCGCGTGACGCCGAAGCTCCGGAGGTCGCCGCACAGGTGGCGCTCGCGGTGGAGCATTACGGACGCATCTATCGCACCCTCGAGAGGGGCGTTCCGGTGATGATCGAGATGGAGGTCGAGAACGAGTTCCACGACGAGACTCTCGATTCGTTCAACCTGATGGCCGAGATCCCGGGCACGGATCTCGCGGACGAGATCGTCATGCTGGGCGCTCACTTCGATTCCTGGCACGCCGGCACCGGCGCGACCGACAACGCCGCCGGCTCGGCGGTGATGATGGAGGCCATGCGGATCCTCAAGGCCACCGGCCTGCCGTTGCGCCGCACCGTGCGTATGGGTTTGTGGAGCGGCGAGGAGCAGGGGCTGCTGGGCTCGCGCGCCTATGTGACGGAACATTTCGCGGATCGCCGCACGCTGGAGCTGCGGCCGGACCACGACAAGGTCTCCGCCTATTTCAACGTCGACAACGGAACCGGCGCCATTCGCGGCATCTACCTGCAGGGGAACGAGGCCATCTCGCCGATCTTCGAGGCGTGGATGGCGCCGTTCGAGAACCTCGGCATGACGACGCTGTCGATTCGCAACACCGGCGGCACCGATCATCTCGCCTTTGATGCGGTGGGGTTGCCGGGCTTCCAGTTCATCCAGGATCCGGTGGAGTACAGCACGCGTACGCATCACTCGAGCATGGACGTGTACGAGCGCGTGCAGGCGGAGGACATGATGAAGAACGCCGTCATCGTGGCCTCGTTCGTCTATCACACCGCCAACCGCGATGAGCTGCTGCCACGCAAGCCCATGCCGCAGCAGGCGGGAGGAGGTCGAGGCAGGTAACGCTCGGCCGGCTACCGTTGTACGGCGGCCGGGACATTGCGGCAGCCCCGCGAGGGTCTCGCCGCTGGCAACTGATGTTGGAACGGGCCCGGTCTCGGCGGAGACTCGGGCCCGTTTTTCATTACCGATTATTCATCTTGCGGCCAGCCGCCTGTAAGGAGCGGTTTCGTACGCTTCTCGGTGTATCGGGGCACGAGGCTCCGATGTTCACCGAGGAGATGCGAGATGAACACGAGATACCGGGCGATGAGCGGGAACTTCCTGCGCTTTGCCGTCGGCGCATTGATTCTGGCCGGGGCGTTCGCGGTGTGGAATGCCAGCCCCTCCTATTCGGTCGCCAACGAGGCGCCGGCGCCTGTCGGGGAATTCGATACGCCGAGCAGCTTCGCCAATGTCATCGAGGCCGTGCGCCCGGCGGTGGTCAACATCGCGGTCAGCGGCCGACAGCCGGCGGTAAACGGCATGTCGCCGGGCGGGCAAGGCCCGTTCGGTCCTGAGGCGTTTCCTCCAGGCTCGCCGTACGACGATTTTCTGCGCCGTTTCTTCGAAGGCAGTACCGCACCCGACCGCGAAACCGCGCGGCCGTTTCAGGCCATGGGCACGGGTTTCATCATCGACCCCGAAGGCCTGGTCGTGACCAACTATCACGTTGTCGAGTCGGCCGACGAGATCACTGTCGTGCTCGACGACGGTAGCCGCCACGAGGCGACCCTGCGCGGGTACGACGAGAAGACTGACCTGGCTCTCCTCGATGTCGACGGCACCGACATGCCGTTCGTCGCCTTCGGGGACTCCGAAGCGGCCCGCGTCGGCGACTGGGTCCTGGCGATCGGCAATCCTTTCGGCCTCGGCGGCAGTGCCACCACCGGTATCATCTCGGCGCGCGGACGTGACATCCAGTCGGGGCCGTTCGACGACTTCCTTCAGGTCGACGCGCCCATCAACCGGGGCAACTCGGGCGGACCGCTGTTCGACCTCGAGGGCAAGGTCATCGGTGTCACGACCGCGATCTACTCGCCCAACGGCGGCAGTGTCGGCATCGGTTTTGCCATCCCCTCCGAGCTCGTCGAGCCCGTGGTCGCCGACCTGCGTGACGACGGCTTCGTCGAGCGCGGTTGGCTGGGTGTCACCATCCAAGGGTTGGACGACGAGCTTGCGGCGGGCCTCGGCCTCGATGAGGCCGGCGGAGCTCTGGTGGCGGCCGTCGTCGAAAGAAGTCCGGCCGCGGTTGCCGGGGTGGAGCCCGGCGACGTAATCCTCGCTATCGAGGGCGAGCAGATCGAGGATGCCCGTGGTCTGGTGCGTGCCGTAGGTACGGCTCACCCGGATGACGACGTCGTGCTCGAAATATGGCGTGACGGCGAGATGCTTACGTTTCCCATCCGTCTCGGCCTGATGCCCGGAACTGCTGATCCCGTGGCGGCGTCCGGCGCGAAGAGGTCTTCGTCTTCCGTGGCCGAGCTCGGATTCCGCGTCGACGATCTCGACGGCCGCCTGCGGCGGCAGTTTCGTCTCGATGACACGGCGACCGGCATCGTGGTCACCGCGGTCGATCCCGATGGCCCGGCTGCCAAGAAGGACTTGCAGCCGGGCGACTTGATCGTCGGTATCGGCCGCGAGCAGGTGCGCGACGTTGCTCAGCTCGGTGACGCGATCTCCGCGGCCGTCGCCGAGGAGGCCGACGTGCTCGTGCTGCAGGTGCAGCGTGGCGGCGAACGCCGCTTTGTCGCCCTCGCTCTGAGCTAGGGCGCGCACAGGTCGGAAGAGCCGTCTCGCCGGCGCCGCCGGACACCGCCGCGAGACACCCCTCGGGGGCGGGCCATCGGCTCGCCCCCGAGCCTGCTGCTGCCTGCTAATCTGATGCCTCATGCGCATACTCGTAATCGAAGACGACCGCGAAACCCTCGACTACATCGCCAAGGGGTTGGATGAATCGGGCCACGTCGTCGACCGCAGCGGCGACGGCAAAGAGGGGCTCTTCATGGCGCTGGAGGGCAAGTACGACGTCCTCGTCGTCGACCGTATGCTCCCGGGGCTGGATGGGTTGTCGATCGTGCAGTCGCTGCGTGGCGCCGGTGACTCGACTCCGGTTCTCATTCTCAGCGCCCTCGGCGAGGTCAACGATCGCGTCGAAGGGCTGCAAAAAGGAGGCGACGACTACCTCACCAAACCGTTCGCTTTCTCGGAGCTGGTCGCCCGTCTCGAAGCCCTGGTGCGGCGCGGCGAATCCGAGGCGGTTGCCACCAAGCTGCAGGTCGGCGACCTCGAGATGGACCTTCTCGCGCACACCGTGACGCGTGCCGGGCGTGCCGTCGAATTGCAGCCGCGCGAATTCCGGCTGCTCGAGTATCTGATGCGGCACAGCGGGCAGGTGGTGACCCGTACGATGCTGCTCGAACGGGTGTGGGATTATCACTTCGACCCGCAGACCAACGTCATCGACGTTCACATAAGCCGTCTGCGGCGAAAGATCGACCGCGACTTCGAGGCACCCCTGCTGCACACCGTTCGGGGCGCCGGCTACGCGTTGCGCCCGCCCGCGCCTTCGTCGGCGGACGAGGAGACGTGACCGTGCGGGAGGGCTCATCCGGCTCCTGGACCCACAGCGTCGCTTTCCGCCAGGCCCTGGTGTACGCGCTCATCTTCGGCGTCTCCGTGGTCGCGCTGTTCGGCTTCTTTTACTGGTCGACGGCGGGCTACATGTCGCGCCAGGTGGAAACCACCGTCGAGGCGGAGATCCGTGTCCTGGACGAGCGTTACCGCAATCAGGGCTTGGCGGGACTGACCGGCTTGATTCGCGATCGGTTATCCCGGCAACCGGCCGGCCCGGAAATCTACCTGCTGGCCGGTCCCGACTACCGTCCACTGATCGGCAACCTCACAGGATGGCCCGGCGGGGAGCCCGACCAGGACGGTTGGGTTCGGTTTCGGCTCGGCGAACAGGGCAGCGACGACAACGAAGTGAGGTGGGCGTCGGCGCGGGTGTTCGTGCTGCGTGGCGGCTTCAACTTGCTCGTCGGCCGCGACATGCAGGAGCTCGAAGCGATCCGCGAGACCATCGTGCGCACCCTCGCCTGGGGCCTCGGTATCACCATCGTCATGGCCCTCGCCGGCGGCGCCTTGATGGGTCGAAGCATGAGCAACCGCGTGCGGCGGATCAACGACGCGATCCGTCGCATCATGGCGGGAGACCTGTCGCAGCGCATGCCGGGAAACGACGGCTCCGACGAGTTCGATCGCCTCGTCGAAAACCTCAACCGCATGCTCGACCGTATCGAAGGGCTCATGGACGGCGTGCGGCAAGTCTCCGATAGCATCGCGCACGACCTCAAGACCCCACTTGCACGATTGCGCAACCGGCTCGAGGAGCTTCAGCGCGCCCTGGCGGCTGAAGAGACCGGCGCCGGCCCGATCGCGGACGATACGCGGAGTCAGAGTCACGCCGCGGCGGCGGCATTGCGCGACGCCGATGCCATCCTCGCCACGTTCGGCGCGCTGCTGCGCATCGCGCGCATCGAGGCGAGCGCCCGGCGGGAGAGTTTCGCGCCGGTGGATCTCGCCGCGGTTGTCGGAGATGTTGCCGAGCTCTACGAGCCTCTCGCGGAGGATCGGGAGCAGATTCTGACCGTCGAACTGGGAGAGGTCGGTGAGGCGGTCGGCGATCGTGACCTGTTGTTTCAGGCCATCGCCAACCTTGTGGACAACGCCATCAAGTACGCGCCACCGGGCGGCAGGGTGCACCTGTCTCTTGCCGGCGGGGTCGTCGCGGAGCGGGATATCCGGGTCACCGTCAGCGACAACGGTCCCGGGGTGTCGCCGGTCGATCGAGACCGGGTCTTCGAGCGCTTCTGGAGGGCGGACGACAGTCGCTCCACGCCCGGGAGCGGGCTCGGTTTGAGTCTCGTGCAGGCGGTGGCGAG
>CAYSHI010000267.1:0-5273 GCA_964430745.1 uncultured Acidobacteriota bacterium
GTCGTCTTGGCCGGGCGGCGGCGGGTCGTGGCAGGTCCGACGCGGCGATTCTGATCTGAGGGAGGGGCGAGATCTCGATGCTGTCCTCTCGCGTGTACTGCGATCCGCAGACGCGGCGCTAGCCGCTCAAGAGCTCGCACCTCACGCGAAGGGCAGCACCGAGAACACGCCCCTCCCGTGAACCTCAGACGCGGCGAAGCCGCTCAAGAACCCGCACCTCACGCGAAGGGCAGCATCGAGATCTCGCCCCTGCCGTCGACCTCCACCGCCCCGACGCGCCGGCGGCCACGTTCTCATCGAGCCGCCGGCGTTGGATCGTGGCGTCGGATCGTGGAGGTGGATGGTGGGGCTATCGTTCGGGGGGGCTGTCCATGTCGACTCGCGGAACCACGCGCTCGGCGGCGCTGTCGAGCTCGAAGAAGGTCTCCGCTTCGAAATGGAACATGCCCGCGACGATGCTCGAGGGGAAGGTCTCGCGCAGTGCGTTCATGTCGCGCACGTTGCCGTTGAAGAAGCGTCGTGCCGCGGCGATGCGGTCTTCCGTCTCGGCGAGTTGCTGCTGCAGGGCGAGGAAGTTGGTGTTCGCCTTGAGGTCAGGGTAGTCCTCGACGACGGCGAAGAGCTTCTGCATACCGAGCATCAGGGCCGTCTCGGCGCCCGCCTGTGAGGCCGCGCTGCCCCGGTTGGCGGCGGCACGATTGCGTAGCTCGGTGACGCCTTCGAGCAACTCTCTCTCATGCGTGGCGTATCCCTTGACGGTGGCGACGAGGTTGGGAATGAGCTCGTAGCGGCGTTTGAGCTCGACGTCGATGTCCGCCCAGCTCTCGCGTACGTGCTGCCGCAGTCGCACGAAGCGGTTGTACGTCGCCACCAACCAGATGACGGCAACCAGGAATACCGCGCCGACGGCGATCAATCCCGCCATGGATCAATCACCGAGCTGCGAGGTCAGATAGTCGGGCCACTGGTCGAAGAACTCGTCCATGCGCCGCAACCATCGTTTGAACTCTTGCGGCTCCCAGCGGACGCGGTCCTGCGCCACACAGCAACGACCTTGCTCGATATCGATCATGGGCACCTCCTTGGCCAGCAACCACTCCATCATACGAGGGTGCACGACGTCGTAGGCGAACTTCTTGTCGGAGCTCTTGACGTAAAACGCGCGGCTGAACTCCTCCGACTCGAAGTCGATGTCGTCGAAGCCAATGGCGCCCGCAAGCCGATCGAACATCCCTTCGCGACGTATCAGCAGGTCAGGTGTGCGATCGAAGGGAAGATGGAGGATCAGGTAGCTGAGCCGGTAGGTGGTCGTGTTGTTGTTCTTGCCGGTGCGCCGCGTGACCTTGTAGTTGAAGTCGCCCATCTTCACCGTGTAGGCGCGGCCGTCGATCTCGGTGGACCCGTACAGGGTGTTGTAGGCGACGCGGCTGTGCCCCTTGCGGAAGATCTCGAAGTGGGCGTACTCGTCGTCGTGGCCGCGGTCGCTGGAAGGATCGAATTCCCAGCCGAGCTCCGCCGCCAGCGCCGCCATGGCCTCCCGCCTCTTCTTGGTGGCGAGATGCGACAGGTAGATCGCCAGCGCGATGCCGCCGATGACGAGCACAACCACCAACGGTACCGGCATGATCGAGCCCTCCCTGCTCCGAGTTCGCCCGCGCCGACCGGTTTCATGCCGTCAGCGGCGTGCATTCACAGGGTGCCGCAAAACCACCGGGAGCTTCACGTCTCCCGTCAGACGTTGAACGAACCGCCCTTCCCCTGCGTGAAATACGGATTATCACCGGAGGCGTGGTCGGTTCTGTCGTAGACGCTCTCGATCTCGGGGATCTGCTCCTTGAGCATGCGCTCGATGCCGTGCTTGAGCGTCACATCGACCATACCGCAGCCCTGACACCCACCGCCGAGCTCGACGTAGGCGATGCCGCCGCTCACCTCGAGCAGCGTCACGTTACCGCCGTGCGTCTGCACGCCGGGATTGATCTGCTCCTCGATGAACTGCTTCACACGGGCGAACAGAGGGTCCTTCGACGGGTCGGGCTCGTTCGGATTGTTGACGCTGAAGCCACCGCCCGAAACGCTGTCGATGTAGTCGACCGAGGCGCCGCGCAGCAGATGAAAGCTGAATCCGTCGACGTAGAGGTCGAATCCCTCCTGCGCGATGACGACGTCGTTTTCCTGCTTTTCGTCGAACTTGAAGCCGTAGTCGTAGTTCGTACGGCCGCCTTGCACGTACACTCGCAGCCCCGTGTCCTCGGGCTGATTGGTGGACTCGGCGAATTCCAGCACTTTCAAGGCTGCTGCGGTCGTGAAGGTAACCGGCTTGACCTCAACCGTGGTGTCCTGCAGGGGCGATGTGGTTTTTTCCTGGCTCATGAGCTCCTCCGGGGCCGGTAGGTATCTGGGTAACCGGCATCGAGTGATCCTAGGACACCGATCCGGGCCGGTAAAGCAGCGGATGGCTACGCCGGCTCGATCTCCAGGCGCAGGCGGGCGTGTGCGCTACGCAGGGCGGCCTCCGCTTCTTCGGGTGTCGCGGCATGCGCGAAGATGAAGCCGAGGTAACGATTGCCTTCGGGTAGCGGCACGACGGGCTGCCCCTGGTTGATGGTGAAGGTGATCTCGCGGACACCCTCGACCCTCTTCGCCTCGTTCAGCCCCCCGACGCCTCGCAGCACACCCGCAGTCGGAATGGGGATCATCATGACGCCGGCGGCGTTGCCTTCGCGCCGCACGTCGTCGACCTCTTCGCCCATCGCATGGAGCAGTATGAGCTCCTCGAGGGACACTCCTGTGCCGAAGCGCAACACTCGGGGACACAGACCGCCGATGGAACGGGCGGCGATGTCGACGAGGAACACCCCGCTCGCATTGACGCGCATCTCGGCGTGCAACGGCCCCTCGCGCAGGCCGAGAGCACCGACTGCCCGCTCGACGGTCTCGACGATCGCTCGTTGCGAGGATTCGTCCGCCCGCGACGGCGTCACGTAGATGGTCTCCTCGAAGTAGGGGCCCTCCATCGGGTCGGGCTTGTCGAAGAGGGCCAGCAGCCGCAACGCGCCGTCGCGCAGCATCGCTTCGACGGCATACTCGGGGCCGGGTATGTACTCCTCCACCAGGATGAGGTGCGATTCCGCGTTGCCACCGCCGGCCCGCTTTTCTGCGTGGAGGATCTCCCCGATGCGGCGGGTGGCGGCGCGGAACTCGATGTCGTCGTCGGCCCGGATAACGCCGCGGCTGGCGGCAAGAAAAGTGGGCTTCAGGACACGCGGAAACGAGAACCGTCCACGGTCGTCGAACCCCCCGGTCGCGCTCCGTATCCGTTGATCACGCTCCGGTCTCGCAGCATCCGCGAACCCTTCTCCGAGATCGAGGACCCGGAAAGCCGGCGACGGCAAACCGGCTTCGGAGAGCGTCTGGCGCAAGCTGAGCTTGCTGCGCGTCGGCAACACGGCGTCGAGCGGATTGTGGGGGAGCGCCAGCGCGGTGCCCACGGCGGCGGCCAATGCCGTGGTCTCATCCTCTGCCGCCACAACCGCGCCGATGGGAAAGGTGCGGTGAAACTCCTCGATGGCCTGTGTGGCGCCGTCCAGATCCGAAAAATCGAGCGTCAGTGTCGAGCCGGGGGTCAACGCCTGGAGAGCCTGGCTGCCGTTGGTGCCCACCGTGACGGCGACGTCGAGGCGTTCCGCGGCAGACACGAAGTCGGCGGCGTGATAGGTGTTCGTGGGCATCAACAGTAGGACGCGCACGGCTTACGTAGCTCCCCGGTAGTCAGTTGTCCTCAGCGGCTCTCCTGGAGCCAGCGCTCGGCCGCCGGATGCAGGGGGATCGGCGTGGCGGCCATGGCAGAGAGGTCGATTTGTGCGGCGATGCCGTTGACGCGCACGAGCACCTGCAACCGGTCGCGAAGGGCATTGAGCAAGGCCACGGCGGGTTCCGCCTCGAGGTCCTCCATCGCCACGATCCAGTTCATCACCGACACCGTGGGGACGTCCGCTTCGACACCACTGTAGGTGCCGGCGGGAATCGCCGCGGGTGCGTAGTACGGGTGGGTCGCCCGAAGCCTCTCGGCATCCTCGGGAGGCACCGGCACGAGCGTCACCGCGGCGTTCGTGGTTGCCTCCAGGACTGCGGCGGCGGGATACCCGACGGAGAGGATCGCCGCGTCGATGGCCCCGTCGCGGAGCGCCGCCGAGGACTCCGAGAACGAAAGGAAGCGCTCGTCGATGTCTTCATAGTCGAGTTCGTATGCGCCCAACAGGTGACGGGCGAATTGCTCGGTGCCGCTGCCGGCCGAGCCCACCGAAACGACCTGGTCGGCGAGGTCGGCAACCGATTCGATACCCGAATCGTCGCGTACGAGTACGTGGGCCACGTTCGGGTACAACGGGGCGACGACGCGCAGCCCCGGAACAGCGTCAAGCTCGCCGGCGCCGTCGAACGCGGCCCTGGCCGACGAGCCGATAGCGAATCCCAAATCGATCTGCCCGTTGGCAATGCGGGCGATGTTCTCCACGGAGCCGCCGGTGACCTCGGCGGTGTACTGGCGAGAGGCGTCGTCCGCGGAGAGGATCGAAGCAATCGCGCCCCCGAGCGGGTAGTAGATTCCACCCGTGCCGCCGGTGCCGATGCTCAGAAACTGCACGCTCGGCCCCTCGTCGCCGCATGAGACCGTCGACAGCAGGGCGGCAAATAAGACTACGAAGCGCAAGTAGCGTTGCAGCATGGGCGTTTCCCGGTCATGGGCGGAGTGCTCGGCGGCCGTCCGCCGGGGGAGGCTCCTTCCGCGCGGCGATGATATTACCGCGCCCGCGGCGTTGATCGGATGGCTTCGGCCAAGCTCAGACAGTCAGTTCTTCGAAACTAATTCTCCTCCTCGAACGTCCTATGGGGTGAGCCCCCCATATTTGCGCGAGAAGACCCGTGACGCCTCGAAATCTCCGGCTGCTCTTTCCGGCACTGCTCCTCTCCTTTTCCGTGACGACGAACGTCCTCGGAGCGGGCGCCGGACGGCCCAGCGTCGGCGCGCTGCCTTTTGCGCCCGGCGGCGCCGCGACGCCTCTCTGGTACGGGCCGGATGGTCGGCCGCTGCCGTTCGACACTCACGAAGAGGCGGTGGCGTTTCTCGAAGCGGCGACGGTGGTCGAGACCGAGGAGATCCCCGGCAGCCAGAACAAGCCACTCAGAGTACTTCTGGAGAGCGGCGGAGTGAGGGCGCGTGCCGCCTTTCGTTCGGTCCGCAAGACGTGGCGACGGGAATGGATTCGCGGCAC
>CAYSHI010000268.1:0-4548 GCA_964430745.1 uncultured Acidobacteriota bacterium
TTCGTCATGAAGCATGAAGGAGCGCTTCCGGTGGTCGTCACCGGAGTCGGCGGGGCCACTCTCGGAGAGCAATGTCTGCGATGCCTGCGACGGGCGTCCACGGACTACCTGATCGTCGGTACCGATCTGGTGCGCGAAAGCCTCGGGCTGGCGCTCGCCGACGTCGCCCACGTCGTCCCCCTCGCCACCGAAGACGACTACATCCCCGAGCTGCTGCGCATTTGCTCGCAGCACGACGCGAAGGTGTTGATCCCCACGTCGGAGGCCGAGCTCCGCGTGATCAGCGAGGCGCGCGGCCGCTTCGAGCAAGAGGGTGTCTTCTTGCCCATCAACCGCCACGAGCTGATCTGTGCCGGAGATGACAAGTTCCGCGCGCTCGAGTTGATATCCGAGGCCGGCGGACGCACGCCCACGCACCTGGTGTTGGATTCGCCCGCCCAGACCGGACGTTGGACCGACTTCCCCTGCGTCATCAAGCCGGCCTTCGGCGGAAGCGGCTCGGCGAATGTCTTCATTGCCCAATCCGCCGACGAGTTGCGGTCGTTGGCCGGCTATCTCTTCAAAGTCGCACCGCAGGTCGTCATCGAGGAGTACGTGGGCGATCCGTCCTCCGAGTACACGGTTGCGGTGCTCCGCGACATGGACGGCGAGCTCATCCACTCCATCGCCATCCGGCGGGCGATCCTGGGAGGCATATCGAACCGCTTGAAGGTTCCCAATCGCACCGCCCGCGCGGAGCTCGGCGAGGTGCTGGCAATCAGCAGCGGTGTTTCGCAAGGCGAGATCGGCGATTTCCCCGACGTACGTCGAGCATGCGAATCGCTGGCCGAGGCGTTGGACTCGCGCGGGCCTCTCAACGTCCAATGTCGCGTACACGAGGGGGAGCTGGTGGTGTTCGAGATCAACCCGCGATTCTCCGGCACTTCGCTGCTGCGAGCGCTCGCCGGATTCAACGAACCGGACCTTCTCATTCGCAAGCACGTCCTCGGCGAGGACATAGCCGCCCGCTTCGACTACGAATTCGGCACGGTGGTGAGAGGGCTCAGCGAGGTCTTCTACCCCCGCGATGGATCCTCATGAATGACTACCTGATCACACTCGATATAGACTGGGCGTCGGACGAGATCATCGAGCAGTGTGCCGGGGTCCTGCGGGACCGGAACGTCAAGGCGACCTGGCTGGTGACCCACGACAGCGGGAAGATCCGTGAGCTGGGCGAGTCTCCGGGTCTCTTCGAGCTCGGCATCCACCCCAACTTCCACCCCGGCAGCACACAGGGCGGCAATCCCGGCGCCGTCCTGGAGCACCTGCTCGACATCGTTCCGGGCGCCCGCTCGGTACGAACGCACGGGCTCTTCCAATCGACGGAACTACTGCACGCCATGTGTGCGGACTACGGGCTCGAGCACGATCTTTCCTTGCTGCTGCCGGATGCGCCGCACATCACGCCGCACGAGTTCCACCTGCCGCGAGGGCTGATGAAGAGGTTCCCGACCTTCTGGGAGGACGACGTCGAGATGCTCAAACCCGAGCCCTCCTTCGTGCTGTCCGACCCCAAGTTCCATGTTCCGGGCCTCAAGATTTTCTCCTTTCATCCCATTCACGTAGCCCTCAACTCACGGTCCGTGGCTCCCTACGAGCAGCTGAAGTCGGAGCGCCCGGTCGCGACACTGTCCCTCGACGATTTGCGGCCGTTCGTCAACGAGGACGCTCCCGGCGCGGCAACGCTCTTTCGTGAGCTCGTCGACCTCATCGCTGACGGCGGAACCAACCGAACGGTCTCCGAGCTCGCAGACGAATGGATGACATCGCGCTGACTGGCGATGAGCAGGGTGGGAGACTACGCTCCTCGGCGAGGCCGACGACTCGAGACGGGTCCGGCCGCGCCGACCACGAGTGACCGTTTGTCGGCAAGCTCCCGGCAGTTCTTCGGCAGGCCTTCAGGCCGCGTGAGGAGTCAGCGTTGATTGAAGGAAAACGAGTGTTCATCACCGGCGGGGGCGGATTCATCGGCTCGACGCTGGCCGAACTTTTGCTGCGGAACAACGAAGTCGTCATCTACGACAACTTCAGCCGCGATTCCCTGCAACACAAGTCGTACACGGGACACGCGAACCTGACGGTGGTCGAGGGCGATGTGCTCGACTACGAGCACGTCCGTTCCACCATCGAAGGCGCCGAGCTGATTGTCCATTGTGCGGCGATCTGCGGGATCGACACCGTTATCGAGAGCCCCGTGTCGACGATGCGGGTCAACATGCTCGGCTCCGCCAACGTGCTGCAAGCGGCATCCGAGCTGCCGCGGGTCGACCGCGTGGTGTGCTTCTCCACCAGTGAGATTTTCGGGCAACGGGCGTTTCGTTCGGACGAGGCCGACCCTGCAGTGCTCGGCCAGGTCGGCGAGGCCCGTTGGACCTACGCGGTGAGCAAGTTGGCCGAAGAGCATCTGGCGATGGCGTATCACAAGGAACGCGGTCTGCCGACGACCGTTGTACGTCCGTTCAACATCTACGGTCCCGGGCAGATCGGCGAGGGCGCCCTTCGCACCTTCATCCAGCGCGCCGTGAAGAACGAGCCCATCGACATACACGGCGACGGCACACAGATCCGGGCTTGGTGCTACGTCGACGACATGGTGGCGGGCACGTTGATCGCCCTCGAGCATCCTGATGCCGTCGGCGAGTCCTTCAACATCGGCAACCAGCGCGCCGTCGTCACGATCTACGGACTGGCTTCGGCCGTTGTTCGCGTACTCGGGTCGACGTCCGAGATCCGCTTCACGCGCAAGGATTACGCCGACGTCGAGCTGCGCATCCCCTCGGTCAACAAGGCCCGCGACCTGATCGGCTTCGAGGCCAAGGTTGACCTCGAGGAGGGTATTCGCCGAACGGCCGAGTACTATCGGCAGCATGATTAGACTGGCCTCACCGGAAATCCCCGAGGAGGACCTGCAGGCCGTTCGCGACGTTCTCGCTTCGGGCTGGCTCGTGCAGGGAGAGCGCGTAGCCGACTTCGAGCGGTCGGTGGCGACGTTTCTCGGCACCGAGCACGCGATTGCGGTCAGCAGCGGAACCTCGGCACTGCACACCGCGCTGCTGGCCGCCGGCATCGGCAGCGGCGATGCCGTGGCCGTATCCGCCTACTCACACGTGGCGTCGGCCAACGTCATCGAGCTGTGCGGCGCAGAGCCGGTGTTCATCGACATCGAGCCGCGCACGTTCAACATGGATCCGCGCGAGCTTCGGAGCACGCTCGCCGAGCGCGCCGATTCCGGCGGCAAGCCGGTATCGGCGATACTGGTGGTGCACGCCTTCGGCCAGATGGCCGACCTCGAAAGCATCGGCGACATCGCCGCGCGATACGCCGTTCCCGTGATCGAGGATGCCGCCTGCGCCCTCGGAGCCGCGTGGGCGGGGAAGAAGCCCGGCACCTCGACGCTCGGCGCTTGCTTCAGCTTCCATCCACGCAAGGCGATCACCACCGGCGAAGGAGGCATGATCGCCACCGACGACCAGCGCCTGGCGGATACTTCGCGGACGCTACGCAACCACGGGCAGGACGCCACCAACCCGGCGATCGATTTCGTCCTCGCCGGGCTGAACTATCGCATGACCGAGTTCCAGGCGACGCTCGGATCCGCCGCGCTGCGACGGCTCGACGACGGCATCGCCAAACGGCGCCTGCTGGCGCGTCGATACGACGAGCTGCTGGCGGATTGCGTCGACGTTCCACACGCCGCGAAGGACGCCTCACCGGTCTATCAGTCGTACGTGGTGCTGCTGCCCGAGGCCGTCGCCGGGCACCGATCCGCGTTGATCGACAGGCTGCGGGACGACGGGGTCGAGGCAACCATCGGCACCTGGAGCATCCCGACGACCTCCTACTATCGCCGGCGATACGGCTACGACAGCCGAACCTGCCCCATCACCAGCGGTGTGTTCGAGCGCTCCCTCGCGCTGCCCATGCACGAGAAGCTCTCCGACGATGATCAGATGCAGGTTTCGGGGGCGCTGCACACGGCGATCGGCGAGCTGACGGCGGCCACGCGCTGATTCCTCAGCCGTGCGCCCGCATCTCGAGCGACGAGGCCAAGGCCCGGCAACGTGGCGAGGAAACCGTCTCCGGGCTACGCTTTCATGATGGGCAATCGCCGTATTCGACGAATCCTGGTGGCCAATCGCGGTGAGATCGCCGTGCGCGTCATCCGCGCGTGCCGCGACCTCGGCCTGGAGTCGGTCGCCGTCTACTCGGAGGCGGACCGCGAGGCCCTGCACGTGCGTTTCGCCACCTACGCCTACGGCATCGGCCCGGCCCCGGCGATCGAGTCCTACCTCGACATCGACCGCGTGCTCGCGGTCGCTCGCGAGGCCGACGTCGACGCCGTTCATCCGGGCTACGGCTTCCTGTCGGAGAACCGGGAGTTCGCACGCCGCTGCGAGGAGGAGGGGTTCATCTTCATCGGCCCGACGGCGGAGTGCATGGCATTGGTGGGCGACAAGGCGCGCGCGCGGCAAGCTGCCACGGAGGCCGGCGTGACGGTCGTGCCCG
>CAYSHI010000269.1:0-4082 GCA_964430745.1 uncultured Acidobacteriota bacterium
TGGTGGCGCCGAGCCCGAGCCCCGAGCACCGCTGAAACGCGCGGCGTCCCCAGCCGCTAGGAACGCTTCTTCGGTTCCTTCTTCTCGTAGTCGCCGATCAGGGTCTTGGCCGGGCAGACCTTGACGATCGGGCACTTCTCACAGCTGGCGGCCAGCGCGATCGGGCAAAGGGTCATCGGCACTTCCTCATTGGAGACGTTGGGCCCCATTGTACGCCGCGCTGTCCACGACAAGAGCTGAATAGCTGTCCCGAGACAACGAAAAGGAGCCGGGGCGAATCGGCCGCGCCGGGCGCGGTAGCCAGCACCGCCGCTCCGGGTCGGGCTCGTTCGCAGCCGAGGGCTCCAGCTGGCGGGCCACGGCCTCGAGCAGCTCGCGGACCTCGAGCACCTGGCGGTAGAGGGGCAGCTGCAGCGCCTCGCCAGCTACTCCGCCGGGGCCACGGGGATCGGGCGCTTTGCCGGGCGCTCAGCGCACCAGCACCTCGTAGCGACACGTGAGGCGCACGCCGACCGCTTCGCGGGGTATAGCCGCGGGTGATGATTCCTCAAGGATCTCGGTATGATCGAGTTCCATGGAGGCACAGGGACGCCGATGAGCGCAGCGAGAGCGCTGATGTTGACCGTGGCCGTTGCGGTCCTCGCAGCCTGCGCGAGCGTACCGCCCGACTACCCGAAATCGCCGAGCCACGCGTTCGAAGACACCCGGACGACGGAGCTCGGCCGGCGCATCAGCGCGCTGACCCGCGGGCGTGCGCCCGACGAATCCGGATTCTACGTGCTGGGCGACGGCGTGGACGCCCTCGGCGCGCGCCTGAACCTCGCCCGTCTTGCGGAGCGCAGCATCGATGCGCAGTACTTCATCCTGAACGGGGATCTCGTCGGAACCCTGCTCATCGATCACCTGCTCGACGCGGCGAACCGGGGCGTGCGGGTCCGTATCCTGATCGACGACCTCTATACCCTTGGTGATGATGAGGCGATCGCGGTCATCGCGTCCTACCCGAACGTCGAGCTGCGCGTATTCAACCCGTTCTCGCATCGCTCGAAGGCGAGATATTCCGAATTCCTGACCGATCTCGATCGCGTCGACCATCGCATGCACAACAAGTCGTTCACCGTCGACAACCAGGTCGCCATCGTGGGTGGACGCAACATCGCAGACGACTATTTTGACGCCAACCGCGAGTTCGAGTTCGGCGATCTCGATCTTGCCGCATTCGGGCCCGTCGTCCCGGGCGTGTCGAAGGCCTTCGACACCTATTGGAACAGCGAGTTCGCCGTTCCGGCTGGAGCCGTGGTCGACGCGAGCAGCGATCCCGACGCCGCTCGGAAACTCCGCGAGCGCCACGCCGGGATCCGGGAAGCCGCAGCCAACGCGACCTATCGCAATGCCTTGAAGAGCGCGGTCGTCGACAGGGTGCTGGAGCGGGACTTCCCCCTGTTCTGGGGACCTGCGACGGTCGTCTTCGACGATCCTGCGAAAGTGGAGAAGGCGCACGAAGAGATCACGACGATCCGGTCCGTCATGGCGCCCGAGGTGCGTGCGGCCGACTCCGAGCTATTGTTCGTGACGCCCTACTTCGTGCCGTTCGGCACGGTCGTCGAGAGCTTTCGCAACCTGCGGGATCGGGGCGTCCGTATCGTCGGGCTCACGAACTCCCTCGCTTCCACCGACATGATTCCTGCGCATGCCGGCTACTCGAAGTACCGCCGGCAGCTCCTGGAGATGGGCGTGGAGCTGCACGAGGTCATCCCCGACGTCAGCTTCGACGAGGAGGGGAAGACCGGCCTCGACTTCACCCTCACGGCGCTCCACATGAAGGCCTTCGTGATCGACCGCCGGCATACGTTCGTCGGCTCGTTCAACTGGGACCCGCGCTCGTCGTTCATCAATACGGAGATCGGGCTCTTCATCGACTCGCCTGCGCTGGGCGAGTGGGCCGCCGGCATGTTCGAGTCACGGCTGCCGGAGCATTCCTTTCGCGTGCGGATCGATGAGGACGGCGACATCGAATGGCTCGAGCAGTCCGCGGAGGGCGAGCGCGTCTACGACAAGGAGCCGAGGACGGGGGCGTGGCGGCGATTCCAGGCCGACTTCTACGGGATCCTGCCGATCGAAGAGAAGCTCTGAGCAGCGCCTTTCTCGACACACGACAGCAGCGCCGATATCGGGCTCCTCGCTCCGCTCCTCGATCAGCTCGTTGTCGAGTCCCTGGTGATTGCACTCCCAAGGGTAGTCCTGTGTGCATTCCTTCACGGCTTCCCGAAGGTGGCGCTCGCCAGCGGGATGATCTGGGCCAGACACTCGGGTGTCTAGACCTTTGAGACATAGTTCACTCTAGTGCCGCCGCCTGCGCCTGCGGTGGAGCCACATCAGGCCGGGCAGGATCAGGGCCAGCTCGAAGGAGCCGAGGCCGCAGGGGCCGGCCGCGCTCTCCCTGAGCCTCCAGGGCACGACGCACTGGGGGTCGGGGTCGCTGACCACGTAGCCCAGGGCCGAAAGCCCTCCGTCGAAGTCGATGAGCCCGGGATCGGGATCCTCTTCCGTATCGTTGTTGATGCCGTCCTGGCACTGCGGGTTCTCGGTACTCCAGGTGGGATCCTTGCACCCGGGATCCCCCGATCCGGACGGGGGGGTGTACGGGTCGCCGGGGTTGGCGAATGTCACCGGATCGAAGTCGACCCTGCCGTCGCTGTCGTTGTCCGCACCGTCGTCACAGGCCAAGAGGGGCGAGCGTTCCGAGAGATCCGCGGCGTCTGCGCACCCGGGGTCTCCGCCGACAAAGTCCGTGAAACCGTCGCCATCGTTGTCGAGGCCGTCGCCGCAATCGGCCGGCGCGAGGATCAGGTACGTCTGACCCGCGTAGCTCCCGCCGTCGCTGTCGTATGCCGCGCTGATCAACAGGTCGCTGTACCCGTCGCCGTTGACGTCTCCAGAGCCCAGGATGAAGCCCGCGTAGTCGTACGCATCCTCACCGACGAAGGACGCGTCGGCCGCTACCAGGTCCGTGTCGAGGCTCCAGCCCGTCTCGCGTCCCCGGATGAGATAGGTCTCTCCCTGCCACTGGTTGCGCCAGGTGGCGCCGATCAGGATTTCGTCGAGGCCGTCCCCGTCCACATCCCCCGCCGACGCGACCGCGCCTCCCGCGTGGTCACCGGCGTCCTCCCCGAGGAACGAGGCGTCTGCGCCCGACAGCGGGGTGTCCATGCTCCACCCACTCGCCCGGCCGAGCACCAGGTAGGCCTTGCCGGCGCGGTCGCCGCCGTCGTCGTTCTCGTCCGCCCCGATCACGATGTCGTCGAAGCCGTCGCCGTCCAGGTCGCCCGCGGAGGCGACGGCCCTGCCCGAGGCATCGAGGATGTTCTCGCCCACGAACGAAGCGTCAGCGCTCGCCAGGCTGGTGTCCGTGGCCCAGCCCGACGCCTTTCCCAGGATCAGGTAGGTCTCGCCGCGGCTGCTGAGGCGCCCGGTTGCCCCGATCAGGATATCGTCGAAGCCGTCGCCGTTCACGTCGCCCGCGCTGGCCGCGGCTTTGCCGGAGCCGTCTCCGGACGTCTCGCCAAGAAACGAGGCGTCGACGTTGGCCAGGCTGGTGTCCATGGCCCAGCCCGAGGTCTTTCCAAGCACGAGATAGGTCTGTCCCGCGTTGGTGCCGGCCTCGCCGTTCAGGTAGGCGCCGATCAGGATGTCGTCGAAGCCGTCGTCGTTTACGTCGCCGGCCGACGAGACCCAGACGCCCGACCAATCGCCGGCCGCTTCACCCGCGAAAGAGGCGTCGGCGGCCGCGAGCGGCGTGTTCATCGCCCAGCCACCGGCCTTTCCCAGAATCAGGTAGGTCTCCCCTGAGCTTCCGGCCCGGTGATTCGCCCCGATCAGGATGTCGTCGAAGCCGTCGTCGTTCACGTCGCCCGCAAACGCGACCGAGCGCCCCGCACCGTCGCCGGAGCTCTCGCCGAGAAACGAGGCGGTAGCAGCCTCCTCCACCCCCGTATCCATCGCCCAGCCGCTGGCCGAGCCCAGGATGAGGTAAGTCTGCCCGGCGCCGCTTCCTCCCTCTTCGTCGTTGTCGGCGCCGATCA
>CAYSHI010000270.1:0-11813 GCA_964430745.1 uncultured Acidobacteriota bacterium
GTGCCGCGCGGGCTCAAAGTCGCGCTCGACAACACCAACCGTCTGCAGAATCACTTCGCCAACGCGTTCGCGGCGGGGAAGCCGTCGAGCAACATCGTCAACGAGGCCCTCCAGGCTTCGTGGGACGACGGCCTGCGCCCCTCGATCTACTCGCACCCCCTTCCCTACTACCTGCGTCGCTACAGCCTCAATGGCGGCTTCCTGCACATGCGCTACGGTGCAGGCCCCGACCTCGGTGGCGGCGAGCTCACCGAGCCCGCCCCCTTGCTGCCGGCGGGCGGATATCCCGTCTACGCCAACACCACCTACGCGATGGAACTGCATACCTGGACCTCCGTGCCCGAGTGGGGCGGGCAGGACGTGCGCATCACGCTCGAGCAAAACGTCGCCATGACGGAGGATCGTCTCGTCTTCCTCGGCGGGCGCCAGGTCGAGTGGTACGTGATCCGATGAGATTCTCGAGGAGCTGGAAACAAATGAGGCGGAACTTCGCGACGACCACACACCTCGCCCCGATACTCGGACTCCTGCTGATCTTCCCGACTCTGCTCGCGGGCACCGGGGCCGGCGCTCAGACCGTCGTCGCCCAGGATGCCCGCGTGCTCGACGCCAGGGCACGATGGGACACGCTGAATCTGATCCGGCACGACAAGTTCGACCTCATCCTCCCGGGGGCGATGCGCGACAACGGCATCGACATGTGGATCCACTCGATCCGCATGGGCAATCCCGATGCGCTCGAGCACGACCTCGGCGCCGAGTTCGGAACGTTCGTGTTCACCGATCGCGGCGGCGACCGCATCGAACGAATCGCGCTGAGCCCCTTCCACATGCAGGACGAGACCGCCTACGACAGGATCGGGGACCTCGATGAGCTCGCCGCGATCGTCCGGGAGCGTGACCCGCAGCGCATCGCCGTCAACAGCTCCGAGTGGATCGGTGTCGCCGACGGCATGTCGAACACCGATTACCAGGAGCTCGTCGAGACTCTCGGACCGACCTACGCTGAGCGGCTGGTTTCGGCCGACCAGCTCATCACCGACTTTCGCGTGCGGCGCGTGAAGAGCGAGATCGCCGCTTTCTCGACCGCCGGCGAAATGACCCGGCGTACGCTGGAGACGGCGCTATCCAACGAGGTCATCACACCGGGCTCGACCACGCCGCTCGACGTCGGCTGGTGGGTGCAGGAGCGTCTGCTGGAAATGGGCGTGCGGCCCTCGTTCGGAATCAGCACCCCGGGGGTCTCGCGCACCGCCGCGGGCGGCGGAGGACCGCGACGTCGCGAGGACGATGCCATCCAACACGGCGACTTCCTATCCTACGATATGGGCATTCGCTACCTGAACTTCGGTACCGACTTCAAGCGTCATGCCTACGTGCTGAACGAGGGCGAGAACGCCCCGCCTGCGGATATCCAACACGCCTGGGAGATGGGCTACCGCGCCCGCCGGATCATCAAGGACAACATCAAGGTCGGCCGCACTGCCGGCGAAACCCTGGCCCACCTCGCCCAGGTCCTTGAAGCGGAGGGATATGTGTACACACCCTTCGTCGACGACGAGCGCGATCGTGACATCATCAGCGCGCTCGGAGACGATCCGCGCACCGGTATCTCGATCGATTGCCACACGGTCGGCAACACCGGCAACAGCGAAGCGGCGGTGGGACCTTCGTTCGCGCCCTTCCGACCCGATCGAGCACACGTCGTGATCCAGCCGAACAACATCTTCTCGCTCGAGTTCGTGGTGCATACCGCAATGGACGACGGCACACGCATGTCGATCAACTTCGAGGACAACGCCATCGTCACCGACAACGGCGTCGAGTGGCTGTATCCGCCCAACGGCCGAATCCTGCTGATTCGCTGATCGCATGAGAACGGTTGCCCGCATGATCAAGTCCAGCCTGTCGAACGCGGTTTCCCACGCGCTCGGGCTCGCCCGAACAAACACGCTCGCCCGCATTGCCGCCTTCTCACTCGCGGCCCTCTCGTTCGCCGCTTGCGGCGGCGGCGACCCCGACGTCTTCATCCTCAAGGTGGCCTCGCCGGCGCCTGCCGACGAGCCCGGTTCGCGAGCGTTGCAGCGCTTCGTCGATACGGTCAACGAGGAATCGGGGGGCCGGATCCAGGCGACGTTGTACCCCGACAGCTCACTGGGCGGCGACCGCAGCGCCACCGAGGGGCTGCAGCTCGGCACCATCGAGATGGCGATGACCGCCAACTCCACGCTGGCGACGTTCGTGCCCGAGCTCTACCTTTTCGAGCTGCCCTTCCTGTTCGACAACACCGAGCACCTGTTTGCCGTCCTGGACTCCGAGATCGGCCGTGGCCTCGCCCCGGCGTTCGAAGACCGCGGCTTTCACCTGATGGGCTACTACAGCTTCGGGCTGCGCCACATCATGACCGCGGAAAAACCGATCCGGTCGATCGAAGACCTGCGGGGCCTGAAGATCCGCACGATGGAGAGCCCCCTGCACCTCGAGGTGTTCGAGGCCTTCGGGGCCAGCCCGTTGCCGATGGCCTACAGCGAGCTCTACATGGCGCTCGAAACCGGTGTCATCGACGGCGCCGAGGCGGCCAATTCCAACTACTATTCGAAGAGGTTCTTCGAGGTGGCTCCCAACTGGGCGCACGTCGGCTGGCTGCACCTCGTGGGCCCGGTGATCATGAGCAAGGCGTTTTATGATCGGCTCCCGCCCGACTTGCAGCAGCTTGTCGATCGAACCGTGCGCGACCTCGAGGGCTACGAGCGCACGCTCTACGCGGAGATCGACGCTCAGCGTCTGGAACAACTCGAGGCGGCGGGGGTGACGGTCACTTATCCCGATCGGGAGGCGTTTGCCCGCGGCTCCGAGGTCATATACGACGCCTGGGCCGAGCGCGTCGGAGGACGTGAAAAGATCGACGCGATCTTGAGCTTCCCGCACTGACCGGCCGAAAGCCGTACCCCGGCATGTTCGTCCGGGTTTCCCGACCGCCGTCCAAGTGGCATCCTTCCTCGTCCACGAACGATGCCCCGTGGCGCATGACGCGCTCGCCGTAAGCGTCACCGCGACGGGAGGTGTAGGGCATGAAGTACGAGCGCAACCCGAAGGCCAAGATCAAGGAAATCGGCGACGACTGGGCCGTGTACGTTCCCTCGACACGCGCGATCCACGTGTTGAATCCGACGGCCCGGCTGGTTTGGGATCTCACGGACGAGCCGGTGACCGCGGAAGAAATGGCCGGCGCCATCTCCTCCGTGACCGACGCCGAGGAAGAAACCGTCCTCGCTGACTTGCGGGAGATGCTGCCGGAGTTCGTGCGCGACGGGATCCTGAGCGAATCGACGTGAGCGACTACCGGATCCGCCTTTCCGGCCTGGACTTCGGCCTTCGCTTGACGGCAGACCCCGGCCTGGAGGACGAGTTACCGACGGCCCTCGAGGCGACCAGGGATATCTTCCTCGACATCGAGGAGGCGGCGCCTGACGCCGAGGTCATCGCCCGTGCGGATGTGCACCGGCTCGCGGAGGGCTGGCGGCTGACGCTCGAGGACAGCCGCTCGGTTACCTACCCGGACCCCAATCACGTCTCGCGCTCGCTCGAAGCCGAGCTGGAGAAGGCATTTCTCGAACACCCGACTTCGCGGCTCTTGCTGCACGGCGGCTCGGTGGTTCGCGGGCACGCTGCCTGCGCCTTCATGGCCAGCGCGGATCGCGGCAAGACCACCAGCGCCCTTCATTGCCTGGAGCTCGGGGCGGGCTTTCTTACCGAGGAGGTGACGACCGTCGATGTCGAATCGTGGGAGGTCGCCCCGCACCTGCGCAGCCTGTCTACCGGCTCGGCGCATCTCGAGCGGCTCTCCGAGCGGTTTCCGCTGAAGGCCGGACGGCTGAAGGTCTTCGACGGTCTCGAGGCGCGCTACGTTCCGTCGCGCCTGCACCGGGCCCCCGCGCAACTACGTGTGATCGTGATCCCGACGTACGACCCTGACGGCGTCAACGGGCTCACGGACGCGAACGCCGCCGACGTGCTGACCGAGATGCTCGGATACTGCTTCGAACCGCGGCAGGATCACGAGCAGTTCGTCGACGGCATGATCGCCTTGCTCTGCCGGTGCCGCATCTTGCGGCTGCGCTACCGCGACAGTGGGGCGGCGCGCGACCTGCTGACGGGGCTTACGGAAATGCTGGACGCGGAGGGGGGCCTATCCGACCTGTCGGGCCTCTCAGGGAGCCTGGAAGAAGGGTAATGGCCACCGACCCGCAGGAGTCGTCCCGTGCCCCGGCCGTCGAGCAATGACGACGGAGCAGGCCGCCTCGGTTGACCCCGCAACCATTCCCGCTAAGCCCGACGAGCAGACACTCGAGGCGCACAAGGGCGCGGCGCTGGATGCTCTATGCGAGATGGCCTCTCTCTGGTTGGCCGGGCGCGCTGCCGACGTCGGCGTGGCGTCGAGGGTCCAGCCGGATCTGCAACGGAGCGTCGCCCGCCCCACCGCGCACGGGTCCGCCCTCGACCCACATCCCGTTCCGGAAACTGATGTTTTCGCCGACGTTGACATCGAGGTCGTCGCCTGGCTCGCATGCGTGCAGAACCTGGAGCCCCTTCTCCACGGCGTGGTGGCAAATCGGAGCGTCAACAACGCGATGGTTCCCCTCAGGCTTCGCGACCGATGGCGTCACGCCTATTTCGCGAACACCGCCATCAACATGGCGGTTCTCGACAACCTGGCCGAGTTGGCCCACGCGTGCGAAAAGGCATCCGTGCCGGTCGTCGTTCTCAAGGGCCTGGTCACGGCTCATCGGGCGTTCGGCGACGTGGGTCTCCGGATGATCAGCGACATCGACCTGGTTTGCCGCCGGCAGGACTGCGAGCGCGTCGCAGAGTCGGCCCGCGAGCTCGGATTCATCGGCGGCCAGGTGACCTCGACCATCCACACACACATGCTCCACAAGACCCTGCCGACCAGCCTGGAGATTCATTTCGGCGGCTACGACTTCTTCCCCGACGAATATCATTTCGTGGAAAAGGCGCTCACGGAGCGCGAGTGGATCACGGTGGAGTCCGTAACGCTGCCGGCGCTTTCCGGCCCGTTGCACGTCGCCTTCGACGTCGCCCATCTGGTGCACCACGATTTCTCCGCCAGCTTGCAACGCTGGCTCGAGGTGGCCGCCGAGCTACGGATCTCGAGCAGAACTCCTGACTGGCCCCTTGTCTTGACGCAGGCCCGCGGTATGGGGATCGAACCGGAGCTCGCGTCAGCCTGGTCCGTGATGGCGGACATGTTCGGGCCCCCTCCGGGCAGGGGAACATCGCCCCCTGGGCTCGCGGCCGATGCCATCGACGCCGAGTTGCCGAAGGCCGCCCGCATGGCAATGCTCCGCATCGATAGCGGTAGTACAGATCAGCCGCTCGCCGAAGCCGCATCGCGCGCCGGAAGCCTGGCTAGCGCGCGATTCGTCGCTCGACTCCTGCTGCCCGGCCGGTCGGCGATTGTCGCCGCCTATGGGGGGGAAGTGGGCGTGTTGCGGTCGACACTTCGACACCTGCGCGCGACGCTTCGGCGTGGGTGGAAAAAGCTCCGCCGGGTGCGTCAGGCACCCGGCGGAACACCACCTTCATCTTTGGGCGTCAAGCGCGACGTCTATGCCAGAAGGGCGCGCGCTGCAAGCAACCCGACCGACCCGAATACCGACGTCGACTGACGTACGCCTCTACCTCGCGTCGACCGCTACGGCACCACCGGCAAGGCCACTGGTCCGCAGGTCACAGGATTCACTATGCCGCTCGAAGGCGCCGAGAAGTTCACGGTGACCATCGTACCGAACGGCAGTGGTGGGTTCGGGAAGTCGGTGCCCATGCGGACAACCGCGAAATCCGCAACACCCGCTGCGTCCGAGATAGCGGTCAACGGGCTGACGGTTGCCGTTGGATTCGCCGGGTGATCCGTTTCGATCGTAGCCGTAACGGTGGCCCCGGCAACGGGAATCGTTTTGCCGGCATCCTGCCATACGGTCGCCTGGAGAAGGAGGACACCGTTCTGGTGCAATGCGTGCGGCGGATCGAGGCCTCGTGCAACGCAATCAAGGGCTCCGATAAGCGGGGTCCCTCCGGGCACCACCGTTAGCGTTGTGGCGCATGTATCGGGTCCACACGCGGGATCATTGAAGCTATGCGTGAACGTGACATCCTCGCCGACCTGCACCAGCGGCGAGGGCCAATCGGTGCTCATGTTGAAATCCGGAAAGGTCGCGACGCCGGCGGCATCGGTCAGCGCCGAGGCGGTAGTTCCGGAGGGGTTCGCGGGATCGGTCGAGGTCGGTGTGCAGTCGATCAGAAGAGGTGTTGGAGGAATCGGTACCACGGTCGCGGTGATATTCGTGACGATTCCGTCGTCGGCAACCTCGCCGGGAAGGGTAGACAAGTCCTCCGCGGTGCACGAAGGAATGAGATAAGGCCCTCCCGGGCTCAGCATCGCATAGGCGCTGGGGATTCCCTCGAAGCTCTTCGAGCCCGGCTTCACGTAGGGCATGGCGTGCGCGGCAGCGAACGCTCCCCCGAGCAGCGCTGAGGACTTCAGCAGTTTTCGACGAAGCTCGTCGGGACGGTCGTCGACGCGGTTTGGCATGCAGCCTCCTTCTGGGTGACGAGGTGGTGTTGGCCCACGCATTGAAAAGCACGCTCGATTGCTTGTCAAGAGCGCCGAACGCAATGGTACGGTCGGATACTTCGCCAACTCTCTTACCCGATTTCTTCCTCTGAATATCGACATCCCCATACCTTGAAGGGGCCGCACCGGCCCGCATAATCTCCACGCTACCGATCAAAAGAGCTTCCGCCGATGGCCCCTGCGACTCCTGAGCCCGACCCCCGCCGGATACCGATCGTCGCGGGTGTCGGCGTCACGATCGTGCTGATTCCGTTGCTGCCGGGCGCCGCCCGGTACGCGGGCTACCCGAGCCGTCTGTTGTCGGACGGGCTCGTCGTGCTGCTTTGCTGCCTCGCGGTGATGGTGTCGCGCAAGCTGCCGCTCCGCGCGCCGGATGGGCGCGCGCCTCGCTGGGTGGGCAGAGCGTGGGCGCTCCTGCTCATGCTGGCCGGCTTCTCCGCGGTGCACGGTTTACTGGCGGAGTTCGGGGCCACCTCACCGGTGTTCTCCGCGCATCTTCGCGAGACGGGGAGCCGATGGCTGCAGCCGGTGTCCGCCGTTAGCGATCCGCTCTTTCCCCTGCTGGCGTTCGCCACGGTCCTGTCCGGTGCGGCCACGTACTTTGCCGTCGTCTCCGTATGTCGCCGGCTGAATCTCGAATCCCGAGACAAGCTGCTGGCCGCCTTCGTCGGGGCCGGATCCCTGGTGGCGGTCCTGGCGATGCTGCAGAAGGCCGCTCGATTCGAGCTGCACCCGCACTGGTTGCGAGCGAATCCGTTCCACATCCGCGCCCACGCGACCCTGCCGGACCCCAACGCCCTCGGCTCCTTCCTGCTCCTCGTGTTGGCCGCCTCGGTGGCCCTGAGCGGCTCCGGCAAGCGGCGGATCCCGAGCGCCGTGGCCGCCGCCTTGGCCGTCGGCGGGATTCTCGCGTCCGGATCACGCGCCGCCATGATCCCGCTCGTGGCAATCGCGGCACCTACGGCCGCGCTCGCAACCTGGGGCTGGGTTCACTCCGGCAGCGAGGGCGTCCGCTGGCGGCGCGCGGTAGCTGTCGCCGTCGTTTTCGTCGCCCTCGGCGGCCTCCTCGTCAGTACCCAACTCGCCGAGAGCCCAACCGACTTCACGAGCACGTATCTCCCTGATGGCCCCATCGACGCGCTGGTGCAAACGATCGAGGGCCGGTTCGGAATGGACGCCGGTCGCATGCCCTGGTGGGAGCTGTCGCTGACCTACGCGCGGGACTACCCGGTCACCGGCGTGGGGCTCGGCCGGTTCGCGTGTCTTCTCGTCGCCAACACGACCGGTCGCCACGAGGAGAACGCTCACAGCTATCCGCTGCAACTGCTTGCCGTGATGGGCATTCCCGGGGCGGTGGCCTTTCTCGCTCTTGCCCTGCTCACGCTCCTGGCTGTGTGGTTGACCGACGGGCGGCCCACCCGGCGATCATCGCTGGTTGCTCTGCTGTATCTCGCATTCCTTGCCACACAGGCGACGGGTCACGCGCTGCTGGAACCGAGCGTGCAAGCTTGTTGGGCGGTCTTCCTGGGCTTGCTCGTCAGCCGCTCGAGGGCTTTCGGCGGAGCCGAGGCTTCCGACGGCCGCGAATCGGACAGCAACGCTCCCGGGCCGCTCGCCCCATCCCACCCGGACGATCCCGCTCCCGGTGCATGGCGCGCACCGTTGGTTGCGCTCGTCGTGCTCGTGCTCGCATGGGGTGCTTGGGGCACGGCACGAGCGGCGTCCGGAGGTCTGCCCCGTTGCCGTGGCGACTGGGGAACGACCTGGGGGCTCTATCCGGTCGAGACCATGCCGGATGGAAGCCCGTATCGGTGGACGGGGGAGAGCGCCATCCTCGACCTCTCCCACGCCGAGGAACTGAGGTCCGGGAACGTCCGCCTGGTGGTCGAAGCGCCGCAAGCGGCACTTCGTCGACGCGCCGTCCAGCTCTGGGTCTCCTCCGACCGAGGCTACGAGACCTTCTCGCTCGAGCCCGACATCCAGCGGGAGCTCCCACTGACGCCACCGCCCGAGGGCCCGTGGATCATCCGCCTGCAGGTCGACGGGGCGTTCGTCCCCGCGGACCTGGAGGGCTCGAACGACTCCAGGCTGCTGGGCGTGAAGATGAGGTTCGTTCCGGCCCCCGGAGATCGGCCGTAGCCGAGCGGCCGGAGGAAGCTGTGCAAGGTTCGAATCAAGGGTGCGAGAGGATCACCGCGACCTCGGGCCTCTCAGCGCTGATCGCCCAACCTACAGCTCCACCGTGCCGTCCGCGAAGACCAGCCGTTCGACACTGATCAGTACGTCCGCGCCATCACGAGACCCACGCGTGTCGATCACCCGCACGAGCTCGCCTTCGCGAACGATCTCGTATTCGCGCTCATTGCCCGCGTACACCGCGGTGTCGATACCCGCGCCGCCATCGAGCAGGTCCTTGCCGCCGTTGCCGCGCAGCGTGTTGGCGCCCGCGTTGCCGGTGAAGATGTTGTCCCAGCCGTTGCCGACCAGCTCGGCATCGCCGGCACCGGTGAGCGTCACATCCTTCAGGTGTTGCGACTTGGCCGTGTATCGCAGACCCGGGTCGAGCTCGATGGAGAAGATGCCCGTGAAGTCGGGCGGCAGCTCGGGTGTGTAGGTGAGATAGGGCTGGAAGAACTCCTGCAGAATCGCCAGGCCCTGGGGGTCACGCTCACGCAGCCCTTTGCGGCCGCGGGCCCGATAGATGCCGAAGTGCGAGGTCCCCTCCGGTATTCGCCCCTCCTCGATGTCCCGGCCTTCATACACCGTCGGCGGCACCGTCCAGAGATCGAGGTAGTTGTCGTAGATGGCGGCGAAGTACTCGTTGGGCTCGTTTTCACGATCGTCCTGGCCGCTTTGCCACAATTCGCCCTCGATCGCCGCGTCGGTGATGCGAATCAGATCAACCTGCATCTCGGGCAGCGCCGGCTTGATGCCGTAGTCGTGGACCATGTGCAGCACTTCCTCGAAAGACGCGTCCCGAGTTCGGTGCGCCATGTAGTCCGGGTGCCCTTCTACGGGACACTCGTTGGCGCGCAGGTCCTGCATGCCGAGGTCTACGCGGCGCAGCGGTCCGCGAAACGCCTCACGCATGTCGGGCTCGGTGTTGAACAACGTCAGCGTGGCGCGATTGTCGGCCATGGTGTTGGCGACGACGCTCTTGTCGGAGCCATAGAGCGTCCCGGGAGCGTCCGTGAGAATGTGATCGAGCACGTTGCGCGCCTTGAGAATGCGCGCCTCGCTCCAACCGTCCTGCGCGAGGATGTTGATCGGCTTGCCGTTCGGCGCCACCACCTTGGTGTATCGGACGAACACGTCGCGGAAGACCTGCGGCACGGTCTCGGGCAACAGGACGATGCCGTTCGGCGACCCCGAGATATCGATCTCCGGTAGCGTCTCGCCCCGCTGCGCCATGACCGTGTCACCTGATCGAGAGGGTCCGTTGGCCGGTTTCGATCCCGCAGGGGAAGAGGCGGAAGCTCGGAAGCCGGCTCCCGCTACTCCCGTGACAACGGCGGTTACCAGCAAGATGGTCGTCAATCGCATGTTTCATTCCCTCGAGCTCTCGTCGCCCGGTCGGACGTCGGGCGGGGAGGTTCACACGTCGAGTATCGAACGCCAGGGTACAGGGTACTGCCGGGGACCCGAGGGGTCACAGTGGCGGCCTCTGGAATTCCCGAACGCTTTCTCGTAGTTTGGGGCCATCCTAGTGGCCTGGGCCAGGACACTAGCAAGAGCCTACGTGCAAGGGGTTTTCCGATGCGACCTCTGTTCGCCGTTTCGCTGGTTTGCCTGTCATTCGCCGCGTGCACCGCGACACCACCCACCGACGCCCCGCGGGGGGACTATGTCGGCACGCTCGATCCCGAGCTGGTTTCCTCCGCCCGCGGCGCCGGCGGCCTCCTTGAAGAGGCAACCGACGATGCCGTGGCATCGCTCGGCGACCTGGCGCCGGCCGGAGCTACGGTGCGCGTGGCGGAGATCGCCTGGAAGAAGGACACCAAGGTCTCGGTGTTCGTCGTCGAGCCCGAGGACGGCGAGCCGTTCGTGGTCGCCGACGGTAACGGCAGCGGTACTTTCGAAGCCTCCGAGAAATCGCACCTCGCGGCAGAAACCGAAGGCCGCTCGCTCCTCGAGGCGACCGTCACCCTGACGCTCGACGAGGGTCCGATCCCGACCTACGACATGGTCGTCGGCATGCAGGACTTCTCAGGTATCGAGCTCGACCCGGAAGACATGCCGGCGGCGCGCCTGACCGCGCGCAAGCCGGTGGTCGAAGGCACCGTCGACGTCAACGGCCACGTCGTCAAGGTCAAGGCCCCCTACAGCTTCGACGCGCAGGGCGTCGGCACCGGTTCTCAAAACGTCGACGCTGACTACGACGGCGAGTACGACACCTGGTTCACGTCACGCGAGCAGGCGTACGTTGCCGAAGGCGACCCGAGCCCGATCTACCGCATCGACGATCGTTACGTGTCGATCAAGAGCATCGACCTCGCCAACTGGGAAATAACGCTCGCCGACCACCGCGCCGAGGACTACACGCGCATCGAGCTGGAAATCGGCAACGAGCTGCCCGACTTCGATTTCGTCGACTTCGACGGCAACCGGCGCACTTTGTCCGAATACCGCGGCAAGTACGTGCTCGTCGACGTGTGGGGCACGTGGTGCGGCCCCTGTCGCCGCGACGTTCCCTACCACAAGGACTCCTACGCCGCGTACAAGGACAAGGGATTCGAGATCCTCGGCCTCGACGACGAGCGGTCCGACCCCGGCGAGTACGACGAAGGGCTGGAGAAGGCGCGAGCGTTCATCGCCGAGCACGAGATGTCCTGGCCGCAGGCCACCGAAGAGAGCGTCAAGGAGCTGATCGACGAGCGCTTGATGGTGCGCGCCTGGCCGACGACGATCCTGCTCGACCCGGAGGGCAAGATCATCTCGCTCGGCCGCCGCAGCGACGAGCTCGGCCTACGTTTCGAGAAGCTCCACGAGACGCTGGAAGCGCTGCTCGGCGCCCATAACTAGTGGACTGTAACGGAAGAATCGTTAGTGTCGCAGATGGGATTTGCGGGCGAGGTCAAGGCGCGGCGAGGAAGGCGATGCGTAGGCATCGTCGACGAGCTGCAACGCCGAGATCGGCCGCAACTGCCCATCTGTCAGC
>CAYSHI010000271.1:0-11788 GCA_964430745.1 uncultured Acidobacteriota bacterium
CACCACCGCGACGATATCCTCACGGGCCAAGGAGTACTCCTTGGCCCCCGAGTCGATCTTGCCGAAGTCGAGGACGTTGTTGATCAGGTGGGTGAGCCGCTCGCTTTCTCGGCGAATGATGGCGAAGAACTCCTGACGCTCTACTTCGTTGTCGACCAGGCCGCTTTCCAGCGTTTCGCCGTACATCCGGATGAGGGCCAGCGGTGTCTTGAGCTCGTGGGTCACGTTGGCGACGAAATCCGACCGTAAGCGCGATAACTCGACCTCGCGCGAAGCCGCTCGCGCGGTGAAGGCCACTCCCGCGGCGAGCACCACCACCAAAGCCACCATCAGCGTTCCGTAAACGCGGTTCTCGCGGGCGACGATCTGCGTGATCGAGCGTCCTGTCCTGTCGACGAGAACGATCTTCCAGCCGGGGAGCGCGCGCTCGAGCCCAGCCTCGGCGAGCGCGGCAACCATCGGGAGGCCATCCGCATCGGGTCGGCCGTCGATCGCCGGCGAGTCGGTTGCGTCGCCCCTCCACCGTCCTCGCTCGTCGACAATTCCCAAGCCGAGATCGGCTCCGAGCTCGACCGACCCAAGGAGCCGGGGCAACAACACTCCGCTCACGTAATCGCTCCGTATCTCGTAGCCGAACGCGGCGATCCCGTCGTCGTTCCCGCCGGCAACAAAGAGCCGATAGCCGAACTGCACGGGCACGTCGCCCCACGAGGCAAGAATGTGGGCGTGCGAAGGTGCTGCATCAATCCCCGGCTCGACCGCGAGCCGCAAACGCGGGCCGATCTCGGAGCGGATCCACTCCGCCTTTCCGGCAGCCTCGGAGATGGCGGTAGCTTGCAAGCCGAGCGCAGGGTGCTCCTCGATCGCGTCGAGGGCCCGGCTGAGGTAAAAAGCATATCCGCGCTGCAGGTCCCACGGCGTCTCGACGAGGTGCTCGAGCAATTCCCGCTGCGCTTTCTGGTGCTCCTCCGGCTCGCCGAGGCGGGCGAAGCCCTCCCCCATCTGGCTGAGCGCGATCACCGCGCAGGGAACTCCGGTAGTGCCGATGACGTCGGCCTCGAGATCAAGGACCTCGCGATAACTCGAGATGCCCTCGCGGAACCGGCCCGACTTGATCAGCGCCCGGCCGGCCCGCGTCAGTGCCAGGCAACGTTGTGCTGGCGAGGTCGCCGCTTCGCTTGCCTCACTGTAGAGACGCACGGCTTGGTCCAGGTCGCCCTCCGCGAACTCGGCGCCTTCGGCCTGGCGAACCAGGCCCGCCAGCCCGGGGTTCACCTCCAACGGATCATCCAGCATCTGCGGCCACCCCGACGACAGTTCCGCGGTGATCACGCCCCCGTTGCGGTGCAAGAAGAAGGGTTGCGCCAACCATTCGCTTGCCGTCGCTCGGGTCTGCAGCCAGGTGGCCATTTCGGCGGTCGACCTCGGCGTCGCGACAAGAGCTTCCGCCGCACCCACCACCTCCGATTCCAGCAGGTCGACCTCGGCCTCGAGGCGGTCGCGAACGAGTACGATCGTCGCCACGTAGTTGGTGCGCAGGCTTTCGGCCCTGCTGGCGATAGAGCGGAAGCCCAGGTAACCCAGGACAATCCCCGGGGCCAGGATCAAGACGACAGCCAGCAGGACAATCCGCGTTCGCTGCGAGCGAATTTCGGCGTCGCGCACCATCCCTCTACCGTAGTCCGCGTGCGCCGAACCTAAAACCGACGGTGGCGTAAAACTCCGTGCGGACTTGTAAAAGGATGTGAATAACGAAGAGGTTGGGACCGAGCTATTCGTAATCAGCAGGTCCGGGGTTCAAATCCCCGCGTCGGCTCTTGAATTCGGTGGTTTAGCGAAACTGGGGGTCCGGTCACGCGCTTGACGATCTACAGGAGCATCAGCGTCGGTAGCGCCGTCTACCACGTGGTCACGAACATCGCGCCCTTGCGCTCGCGCGAGACGATCGGTGAGAGGGTGAACTCGATCGGCCGCGGCGTGGCCGGGGCCTCGAACAGCACCGTTCCCTCCTTCTCTCGACCGTAGTCGGCGAGGATCCCGATCCCGGCGCCGATGCCGGCGCCGGAGACGACGACCAGGGCGGCAGCGCTCTCGTCGCAGTAGTCATTGCAGTACGCGGCGGCCGCCAGCAGGGCAGGAGCAGCACCGATGCCGGCGCCGATCAGGACACCGTTGAGGAGCGAATCGACCGCCGCCACTCGCAGCACGCGATCCTCCGGGATGTCGATGATCCGTAATCGGATTCGGCAAACGGCAGGCTCGTGTCGCTTCCGCCGACGTATTCGAGCGGAAGATCGGTTCGCGTCCCCGCGAGATCCTCCCCCAATCGTACGCGGAGCGTGGTGTCGTCTATCGTGACAAGCTTCGTCTTGATCTGCTGATAAGCACCGGTGACGAAGCTCCCATTCAGTTGCAGGTGCGTGAAATGCACAACGGCTTGCCGAGGGCGCGCATGTGCGGCGGCGGTGCTCTAGTTTCTGAAACAGAACGCGAGTGTCACCCAGGTTCAGGGATGTCGCCCTTGTCCTTTCGCGCAATCGCTCGGTTGTAATGGGCGTCGGTGAAGTTGGGATTGGCCAGGACCTCTCTGCGATCAAGCCGAACCCTCGTTGATCAGCCTCTCTCGCTCCGTCGTCAGAAGGTGTAGCTGCTCCAGAGCCAGATCTTCGACGTGTCCGTCGAGAACGTGTCGGCCGAGTAGTGAGCACCCTTGAGCGCAAAGGTCTGCTTCCAAGACGACTGGTAGGTGAGCTGCCAGTCGAACTCGCTGCCGTAGGTGGTGCTGACGCTGTCGGCCGAGAAGTTGTGGAAGGCCAGGGTCCAGCCGATATCCACGACGCTGCCGTTCAACTGCACGTAGAAGTCCTTGAGGCCATCGGTCGGCGTGACCAAAAACTTGTCCGCCCAGCCGTTGAACTTGTGCAGCGTCGCCAGCGGCGTCAGAAACCGGCCGTTCTCTTCACTGCCACCGAGCAACTCCCAGCCGATGCGGGCGGTCACCCATTGTTCGAACGCAAAGCCGCCCATCAGGTGAGCGTAGTTGGCCTTGACGATGTCGGGATTGTCGGCGGCGTCGGTTTGCCGGGCGTACTCGGCCTCGTATAGCACGGAGCCGATGTCGTTGAGTCGCTGCCGGCCGTTGAACTCGAAGCCGAACGAGTTGGTCGATAGCCCGGCGAACTGCTGCTCCGTGTAGTTGAGCAGGTAGCCGTACAGGTTCAACGTGCCCCACCTGCCGGCGTCGATCGATCCGTGCAAGAAGTTGTTCAACGTATCGAGCTTGTCGCCGAAGATGCGGTAAACGTTGTTGCTGAACACGTACCGCAGCTCGACCCGGCCGATCGAAGCGTTGGCAACGTTGAGCGCGGTGAACGTCTGATGGTGCTGACGCCAGGCGACTGCGCCGACAAAGCGCTGATCGCCGATGTTGATCTCCTGACGACCGAAACGCACGTCCGTGTCGTAGCCGCGGTAGCGCACTCTCACCTGGTTTACATCGGTGCCGGCCAAGTCAGCCACCACCGGACGATCGGTCACGCCGTTGCCGCGCGGTGGACGGCCGACGTCGCGATACCAGTCGCCGCCGATCTCGACAACATTCTCCGCCTCGATGAAGAAGTCGAACCCTCGCAGCGGCGCGGTCTGGTAGTTGAACGCCGTGCGCAGGGTGGAAGCGTGGGCGTCCTTGTCGACGGCATCGTCGTCGACGAACTCGTAGCGATAGCGGAGGGCGAGATGAAAGCTGCCCTTCTGGAAGGCGTCGACGATGCCCTGGGGCGTCTCATCCTGGCCGCCGGCTTCCTGCGGCAGGGCCGCCGCCGACCCCGGCAGGACGACGAAGAAAGCCGCGAGGATCACGCCCACGATGCAGCAAGTGAATCGGGCTGGCATTTGCACTCCCCCCTCCGCACCGGCCAGCCGCCCGGTGGGTTAAGCTCGGGCTTCAGAATGTGATATTACGGGATAGTTATCGGAGACTAGCCCGCACCTGAGGGGTGGTCAATCGACGGTTGCGCGCGACTCTCGGCCTCGAGTGGTCCAGGAGAAGCCGGCGGCCGCAGGAAGGACCCTGAGTCACCATGCCGGAGCTTGAGCACAGCGAGGTTGACGCAACCAACTACTCGGGGATCGTGGTTTGGAGCCGGGAGGAGGAGTTTTCCGCTTGTCTACTGCAGCTGTCGGCGTGCCCGGGAGTGGAGGTTCACTACTCGCACGCTGCGAGCGGACGGATCGTCGTGGTCCAGGAGACCGATAGCGTGGAGGCTCAGGAATCGGGGCTCCGGCACATTCAACGGTTACCGGCGGTCCGAATGGCGGCCTTGGTTGAGCACCGCATCGTGCGTTGAGGAATCACACTGGGAGACTGGGCGACATGAACGGGACGAACTCGAATCACTCGCGGCGAGAATTCATCAAAGCGAGCGTCGCCGCCGCGGCCGCGGCCGCGGCAGGCCTGCCCGTCGCAGGCGCCGCGCAACTCCTGAACGAGCAGGACGGATGGCGTTGGGACAAGGCCGTGTGTCGGTTCTGCGGCGTTGGCTGTGGGCTACAAATCGCCACCAACGACGGTCGGATCACGGCCGTCAAAGGGGATGTGGACAGCCCCGTCAATCGAGGGCTGCTCTGCGTCAAGGGCTATGCGAACGCTCAGATACCGTATGGAGAAGACCGGCTCACGCAACCTCTCATGCGCATGAAGGACGGGACGTTCGACAAGAGCGGTGACTTCGTGCCCGTGAGCTGGGAGAGCGCTTTCGACGAGATGGAGCGTCAGTTCAAACGCCACTATCGAGAGATGGGTCCGACCGGCGTCGGGATCATGGGTTCCGGCCAGTACACGATCCAGGAGGGCTACGCCGCCGTCAAACTACTGAAGGCCGGGTGGCGCTCGAACAACATCGACCCCAATGCCCGCCACTGCATGGCGTCGGCGGTGGCCGCCTTCATGCAGGTCTTCGGCATCGACGAGCCTTCGGGCAACTACGACGACATCGAGCTCACGAACACCATCGTGACCTGGGGCGCTAACATGGCGGAGATGCACCCCATGCTGTGGGCGCGCGTCACCGACAAGCGGCTGACGGACCCCGACTACCGTGTGATCAACCTCTCGACATACCGGAATCGGACCTCGGAGCTCGCCGACTCGGAGATCATCATCAAGCCCAACACCGATCTCGCCATCTGGAACTTCATTGCCCGCGAGATCGTCACGCGGAACGCCGTCGACCACGAGTTCGTGGACGAGCACTGTGTCTTTGCAACCGGCCCTTACGACATCGGCTACGGCATGCGGGGCACCGACCGCTACGCCTACGAGGGTGAAAAGGACACCCAAGCCCGCGAGCGTGAGGTACGGCTCACTCGCGACGAGGCGATCGCCCAGAGGAAGGACCCGATGGCGCCGCGGCCGCTGTCGCAAAGCAACACCGCGAGTGCCGGCAGGCACTGGCTCATCTCGTTCGAGGATTTCAGAGAAGCTCTCGAGCCCTACACGCTCGAGTTCGTCGCCGAGCTCAGCAAGGGGGATCCCGACGAACCGATCGACACCTACAAAGAAAAGCTCACCGAGCTGGCAGACTACTACGCCGATACGGATCGCAAGGTCGTGTCGTACTGGACCATGGGTTTCAATCAGCACGTCCGCGGGACCTGGGTCAACGAGCAGGCCTACATGGTTCATCTGTTGACGGGCAAGCAGGCCAAGCCCGGCAACGGCGCGTTCTCCTTGACCGGGCAGCCCTCCGCCTGCGGCACGGCCCGGGAAGTGGGGACGTTCTCCCATCGGTTGCCGGCGGACATGGTGGTGACGAACGCGGGCCACCGCGCCCGCTCGGAAGAACTCTGGAAGCTGCCTTCGCAGACCCTCAACCCGAAGGCGGGGAGCCACATCACGAAGATGATGCGCGACCTCGAAGACGGGTCGCTCAAGTGGCTATGGGTTCAGGTAACGAATCCGTTCCAGTCGACGGCGAACGCCAACCACTGGATCACCGCGGCCCGCGAACAGGACAACTTCATCGTGGTGTCGGACGTCTACCCGACACTCTCGGCGAAGGTGGCGGACCTCATCCTCCCTTCGGCGATCATCTTCGAGAAATGGGGGGCGTACGGCAACTCCGAGCGCCGAACCCAAGTCTGGCGCGAGCAGATTCCACCGCCAGGCGACGCCCGCTCGGATCTCTGGCAGATCATGGAGTTCTCGAAGCGATTCAAGCTGAGCGAAGTCTGGGGCGACCAGCAGGTTCCGGGGCTCGCGGCGGAGGAATTCGCCGACGGGCTCCTGCCCGATGTCCTCGACGAGGCGGAGGACATGGGTTACTCGAGGGACGACAGCCTCTATCGCGTCCTCTTCGAGACACCCGCGAACGAGGCCGTTCCCTGGCCCGACGCCGTCGCCGGGGACTTCGACAACCACACCGTGCTTCACGCCGGCGTCGATTGGTTCCCGGAGAAGGCGCTGTTCGAAGAATACGCCGCCTTCGGCCGAGAGCATGCCCACGACCTGGCGGAGTTCGACACCTACCACGGCGACGACGTCCGCGGTTTGCTTTGGCCGGTGGTGGACGGCAAGGAGACGCGGTGGCGTTTCAATCGTGAGTACGATCCCTACGTCGCCAACGACCGTCCGTTCGAGTTCTATGGACCCGCGGCGAAGTCGCTTCCTCGCGGCGACCTCGACGACGTAACGCGGACCGAGACGGAATCGTTGGCTGGTCGGGCCAAGATCTTCTTTCGGCCCTATGCCGCCGCTGCCGAAAGTCCGGACGAGAACTTCGACCTGTGGCTATGCACCGGCAGAGTTCTCGAGCACTGGCACTCAGGCTCGATGACGAGGCGTGTTCCCGAGCTCCACCAGGCGATGCCGGCGGCTCAGCTCTTTATCCACCCCGACGACGCCCAAGCGAGGGACCTGGAGCAGAACGACCTCGCCTGGATCGAGTCCAGGAGAGGCAAGATCACGGCGCGTGTCGAAACCGAAGGGCGGAATTCGGTTCCCCGGGGTCTGATCTTCGTTCCTTGGTTCGACGAGGGCGTCTTCATCAACAAGGTCACCCTCGACGCTACCTGCCCGATCTCGAAAGAGACCGATTTCAAGAAATGTGCCGTCAAGGTGTACAAAGCATGAGACACAAGAGAGCTTTCGTAGCGCTGTTTGTCGCGTTCATCGCTGCCGGATATCTCAGTGCACAAGAGGACACCGGGCAGCAGAAGCCGATCCCGGATCGGGACATCGGACTCAGCCGAAGCAGTGTCTTCGATGTTGCCGATCCCGCCGTGTTCCATGAGGAGGCGAGCGACCCGGGGGAAAAGCCCGTCATCCCGCGCGCCCACATCGAGGCGCCACCGCTGGTTCCGCACAACGTCACCGAGTTTCTCCCGATCACCTGGGAGGTCAACCTCTGCATCGAATGCCACCTTGCCGACGAGGCGGGAAGAAGCGACGGGAAGCCGATACCCGCCAGTCACTTGACGGATCTGCGTAACGCGCCCGGTGAGATCGGCACGTCGGTCGTGGGTGCGAGACAGGTTTGTGTCAGTTGCCACGTGGCGCAAACCGACGCCGAACCGCTCGTGGGAAACCTGTTCCGACGGTAAGCAACCGCGCCAAACGGCACGAGAGTCGAGGATCTCCTCCGGCATCCGCGGCTCACGATCCGCCTTGTCGAGCGGAAGCCTCCTTGCCCCATCATCGATCCGCGGACAAGAATACGTCGCCATCAACGACAAGGAGGGGAGCAATGCATCGAATCGGGAAGATAGCGTTCATCGTGGTCGGTATCGTCGTCGCGACGGCAGCGTGGTCGATCGCGCAACAGGACATGTCCGACGTGCAGATCGAGACGATTCACGTCGCCGATGGCGTCTACATGCTGGTCGGGCAAGGGGGCAACATCGGCCTTTCGGTCGGCGACGACGGGCCGTTCGTCATCGACGATCAGTTTGCACCCCTGACGGAGAAGATCCAGGCGGCGATTGCCGCGGTCACCGAGGGGGAGGTCCGTTTCGTCTTGAACACCCACTGGCACGGCGACCACACCGGAGGCAACGAGAACTTCGGCAAGGCCGGCGCCATGATCGTGGCCCACGAGAACGTCCGGCGACGCCTCAATCCGGCGGAGTTCCGCGACGTCATGGGCCGCACCCAACAAGCCCCGCCGGAGGCGCTTCCCGTGGTGACGTTCACCGACGCGGTGAACCTGTACTGGAACGGGGAGAACATCCGTGTCTTCCATGTGGACGCGGCGCACACGGACGGCGACGTGATCATCCATTTCTCCAATGCGAACGTCGTGCACATGGGTGACAACTTCTTCCGGGGGCGCTACCCGTTCATCGACGTCGATTCCGGAGGCGGCATCAACGGCATGATCGAGGCGGGAGATCGGGTGCTGGCGATGGTGAACTCGGATACCCAGATCATTCCCGGTCACGGGCCGCTGTCTACTCCGGATGACTTGAGCGACTTTCGCAACATGCTCATCACCGTGCGGGACCGCGTTCGCGCCATGCTGAACGACGGCATGAGCATCGACGAAATCGTTGCCGCCAAGCCCACGAGTGACCTCGATGCGGTGTGGGGGCAGGACCCTGATGGGTTCGTGACGAATGCGGCGCGCAGTTTGAGCGGTCAGTAACGCCTGGCTGTGACCGCCGTCTCGAGGCCGGCGAATACGACACGCTCTCCGCCCCTACCGCCCTGCTCCGGCGCCATCATGGATGCCGCTGTCGCATTGCGGACGGACGAAATGCGGCTGAGGCTGATAGGCCGGCTATACACTTCTTCTCCGGTCAGAACGTCCCGCAGCTTGGCGAAACCCTCGAAGTCGCCGTCGCGGAAGGCATCCACTTTGATGAAGAAGACGTAGGTTGCGAGCTCCGCCCGGGGCAGGCGTCGGTCACTACTGCTCGCCGTAGATGTAGCGCAGGCCGCGACTGATGGTCACCGGAATCACCGAGAGGTGGGTTTCGGCTTCGAAAAAGCGCGCCTCGAACTCGAAGCCGCTGTACTGGCGTCCGTCGAGCACCTCGACCATTTCACGGACGTCGGCAACCGCTTCCGCCGATTCCAGCAAGCCCCTCGCGAAGAACGCCCGCGCCGCGAGCGAATCGTGGGCATCGGCGAACGCCGCCTCGTGCTCGAACAAGTAATCTGCGCCCCCGCCCGTGCTTCCTATGATGAAGCGCTGAAACATCTCCTCGCCGTGGAGCAACGCTAGGAAGGGAAAGTCGCCACCGAGTGAGTGGCCGTACAGAACGCGATCGTCAGTGTCTGCAGGGCGAAGCGCTGCTGCGCCTGTCGATGCGCGATCGAAACACCCGCCACGGCTTGCTTGGGGATCTTCAAGACGATTTGCTGCGCAGGATGAACCTGCCTCGCTGAGGCGGGTTTGTCGAGATCTCGCGGATCTCTCAGCGTCTCACCACCGCTGCGGACAAACGACAACCAGGCTGAAACTCTGGTCGGCGAGAGCCGCCGTGTCGTCCATGGTCGCGACCCAGACCCCTTCTGCTGTGACGTCCAAGCTCGTGCTCGCATACCCGGGTATGCCGGTAAACGACGGTAGGCCGAGGCTCGAAGGCACGCTCAAGCTCGCCACAAAGGTACAAAACCCGACGGGCCGATCGAAGGCGACGTTGTAGATACCGGTTCCGGTTTTCGTGACGCCCGTTACGCCTTCGCTCGTGAACGTGCCCCCACCGGCGTCGACGCTCACGGTGAAGACAAGCGGCCTCTGGTCTCGGTAGACAACCGCTCGGGCGATATCGAAGCCGAAGTAAGGTGTCGTGGCCTTGCCGGGCACGGCGTTTGCCAGCCCACCGCCGCGGTGGACCCCACCGAATGCGTCGAGCACGAGCACTCCCGACCTGTCGATATAGAACAGCTCAGACGGTACGTACGTCACGTCGACGGCCACGTCGAAGCCGAAATACGGCGGCGCAGGGCTGACCACGGGAGCACCACCACCGGCGTGCACGCCGCCGAAGCCGTCCAGAACGTAGTGCTCGGGCTGCTGCGCAGCGGCCGGGAGGGCCAGTGCCACGGTCAAGAGTGACGCGATCGCGTTGAAAACAGAGCGAGCTCTCATGGTTCTCTCCTTGGTTCACTTGTCCCGCGTCTACGAGTCAAACCAGTTCATGCGCTCGAGGATGACCCATCCGTGATTCGTGCAGGCGCAGTTGTCGAGGTCGAGCTCGTGCTCCACGCCGGCGGCGGTGAAACGGAGCGTGATCTCGGCGACGAACGCATCCTCGGCGTCGAGCGTGGCGGCATCCACCGTGCGTTCCTCGGCGCTGACCGGATCCCGAACCGTGATGAGGAAGCCGGCCAGCTCCGCCTCGTCCCACGAGACTTCCTTCCACGACGCCTTCTCGTGGATCCTCTCGAAGTCCTCGAGGAGCGAGGCATGCGCCTCCTCGATCATCTCCGGAACCTGGGGCGCGATTTCCTGGTGCTGCTCTTCGGTAATCTCGCCGGACGCCAGCGCCTTGGCGAAGAGCTCACCCATGTCTTCCGCGGAGACCACGTGGTCCGCGAGCCCATCGAACGAGCCTGCCTTCAGCGAAGCCAACACAGCGCGCCCGAGCTCGTCGATCGCCTCGGCCGCGCTCGGGCTCTGTGAGGCCCTGGCCACGCTCGGGCTCTGTAACGCCCTTGCCCCGCTCGAGCTCTGTGACGGCGGAGCTCCGCTCATCGCGGCAGCCGAACCGAGCGGCAACGAGGCCAGCGCGGCCGTCAACACCATGGCGACGATGCTCATTGTGACAACTCTCCTTCCTTGACGCCGGTTATCACCAGCAACTTGGTGCACTGCGCTCGAGCGGCGGCGGCCCGCGCTCCCTCGCTCGTGCAGCGGCCGTCGGATTTGGGGAACTCGCCGATAACCGTGGACCGTTGCTCGATGCGCACGCCGACCTCGACGGGTTCGAGGCGGTGTTCGGAGACTGTCCCGTGGCAGGAATCGTTCGGCGCGTTCGAGGACGATCCGCAGAAATGCGACGAATGGCGGCACTGACAAAGTGACCACCCGCGCGCGGGACTTCGCGACATGTTTGCCACGTAGCGCTCTCATTTCAACACCCTCCTCTTGTGTGTGTTCATCGGGCACCCGAGATCAGGACCGGGCGACCAGCGCGCTGACGATCGCCCCTTCGCGGATCCGGAATCCGGTGGCGACGGGGTTCCGCGTCCGATTGCGGCAGGCCGTCGTGACAGGCCGGACCATGATCCACCTCCTTGGTTGACGGGCACCGAACCAGGATCTCCGGATACGACTGCGTGAGATCCGGATGAGGACTGCACCTGCCCAGTATCGGCCTGAAGGCGTCGCGACGTACTCAGGGAAGGGTAACGACAGCTAAAGCTAATAGGTGAAACCGGCGGCGATCAACGGGAATGCACCAATCGACTCGCTTGGCCGTGGTTTCGCCGAGTGCCCCGGTGCCTTCCCCAGTAATGAACACGCCCACGCGGTCACGGACTCCGCGAGAGTCTCGTCATCACGATCTCGCGGAACTCTTCCTGGCGCCGCTCCGCAACCTCCTGGGTGTCACCGAGCGTGATGACGTCGATCTTGCCGGCGGGTTCCAGACACCCGACGTTCAAGACAATCGCCCAACCCTCGCCGGTGCGGATGTCGAAGAGAATGTCGTCGAGGTCGGCGAGGAAGCGCTCGAACGAAACGCCCTCGAGCGCCTGCTCGTGCAAGACCCGGGCGATATAGGGCTGCCGGCGGTAGTCGCCGAAGAGGCGATTCATCATGGTCATGGGCGTGCTGGCGCCACC
>CAYSHI010000272.1:0-6132 GCA_964430745.1 uncultured Acidobacteriota bacterium
GAAGCCCACCAGGGTTCCCTCGATTGTTTCCCGATAGGGCTCGAGCTGGCGAGCCGACGAGCCGCCGGCCGCTGCGAGTACCACGACCATGCCCACGACAAGAGTTCGGACCACGCGGCTGCCGCTGCTCATCTTCATCTCCATGTGTGTGTTCTTGTCGAGTTCGGCGAGGGTGGCTCGCGCAGGCGAACAAGCCGATCGCTTCGTGTATAGACAGGTTCACATGGGCATGCAAGTGCGCATCGTCCTGTATGCAGAGGCGGAGGAGGCCGCAGTGACGGCGGCGGACGCGGCGTTCGCGGAGATCGCGCGCCTGGACGCGGTTTTCAGCGATCATCTGCACAATAGCGAGTTGCGCAGGGTGCAGGAGAGCTCCGGGCCGATGCCGGTCAGCGAGGATCTCTTCGTCGTCCTCGAGCGGGCAATGTTGCTGGCGCGCCAAACTGGTGGCGGGTTCGACCCCACCGCCGGTGCGCTCAGCTCCCTGTGGCGCGAAGCGATCACCAGCGGGCAGCCGCCGAGTGCCGCTCAGATCGAGCGAGCCCGGGCCCTCACCGGCTACAAGCACCTGGTGCTCGATTCATCGGATAGATCCGTACGGATCGCCCTGAGCGGCCTGCGCCTTGATCTCGGCGGCATCGCCAAGGGCTATGTTCTCGATCGCGCCCTCGCCGTGCTGATTGCCAGCGGACACCAGCGATCTCTCTTGGAAGCGGGAGGCGATGTCGTCGCCGGCGGGGCGCCCGCGGATGCGAGCGGTTGGCGGGTCAGGGTCGAGCGCCTGAGTACTTCCGGGGCTCCCGGTTGTGATCTGTACCTGGCGAATGCGTCGATCTCGACCTCCGGCGACGCAGCGCAGTTTCTCGACATCGGTGGCCGTCGCTACTCACACACCGTCGACCCGCATACCGGCGTCGGCCTTTCTCATCGCCGCTCGGCGACGATCATCGCACCGGACGGCCTCACCGCCGACGGGCTGGCGACCGCGGCGACCCTGGTAGAAATAGCCCGCGTGAACGATCTGCTTTCCCTATACCCGGGGGCGCGGGCGATCACGTCGCCGGCGGACTGCGAGGGATGATGGTGCGTGAATCCGAACATGAGGCCGAGGCTTCCTCCGGGCTGCTTGCCAACATCGTCATCGTGCTCGACACACCGAAAGACGTCGTCAACATCGGTGGCGTGATGAGGGTGATGATGAACATGGGTTTGTCGCGCCTACGCCTGGTGAACCCGGACAATTTCCACCGGGCTCGCATCGACAGGATCGCGCACCGCAGCGAGCAGTTGCGCGAGACCACGGAGGTCTACTCGAGCCTCTCCGATGCCGTGTCGGATGCGGTGTATGTCGTCGGCACGTCGGCCCGCGCGCGCGCCGACCGGACCAAAGCCACACATCCCCGCACCATCGCGCCGTCGGTGCTCGAGCGGGCCGCGAACGGGCCCGTGGCGATCCTCTTCGGGAGAGAGGACCGCGGGCTCACGAATGAGGGCCTCGACCTCTGTCACGAGGTCATCGTGATTCCCACGGATGCCGCGCATTCGAGCCTCAACCTGGCTCAGGCGTGCTTGGTGATCTGCTACGAGCTGCTGCTTGCGGCAGGCTCGTTTGCCGCTGAGGAGACGCTCGGTCGCGGCAAACGCGTGCGCATGACGCCGCCGGCGACGCAGGAAGATATCGAGCAGATGTACACCGCCCTCGAGGGCGGGCTGGCGCGCATCGATTTTTTCAACGCCCGCGAGGCAGCCACCGTCCTGCGGACTTTGCGCAGAATGGTGGGGCGAGCCGAGCCCTCGCTCCGTGAGGTCAAGCTGGTGCAGGCAATCGGCTATGAGATCGAGCGCTATCTCGATCGGGTCGAGAAGAAGCTCGATTGATACCGGCTCGCACACCGGCTGTGAACTTCGCTACGCGCCTTCGGCACGCGGCTACTCCCGTTCGGGACCCGAGAGCCGGAAAGTCGAAACGATCGCCCACCACTCTTCGGGCAGATCGTGCGTCCCCGGAGCGGCGTCAAAGCGGAACAGGACGCCCTCGAGGAGGATCTCCTCGAAAGCCAGGGCGCCATCAGCCTTCCAGCGATACTGCGCTCGCCGGGCGGGGAGGCCGCGCACCCGGATGTCGTCGGTGCTGACGCTCAGGTCGGGGACGTCGGTGCCCAGAGTCGGGAAATCTTCCGGATCTGTTCGCGGCGCTATGAGGACGCTGAGCGAGGGTGCGATCGCCGAATATTCCTCACGGACGATCAGGATGGTGGCCCCGTCGCGTTCTCCCTCGGCGCCCGTGAGGCGAAGCTCGAAGCCGTCGGGGTACCGGATCGTATACCCGTACATGCTGTTGCTGTAACTGCGCCAACCGGGATTCGGCTGCTGCGTCGGCGGAGTCGCGGCAGCGTGACCACCGAGAGCCACCATGACCAGCGCAATCGCGGCGCCGACGCGGATGCTCACCGGACGCATGGCCCGAGTCATTGATGTACCGTGCGAGCCGTTCGAGAGATCGCGAAAGTCGTCATCGGCCTTGCCAACGCCTCAGCGCGAGCGAATCAGCCACAGCTCCTGCTGCGGTCCGACGAGGAAGCTCGCCCCGTCGCCGTCGGCCGCGACCACGGCGTCTTCTTCGCGCGGGATGCGCACCAATTGGTTGTCCCATTCGGGTACCTCGCCCTGGACGCTGTACTCGATCGACCAGAACTCGGTGGCGCGTACCGGCTCGCGGGCGAACGCACCGTAACGGTCGGGCCAGTCGAATACCGTGCGGGCGCCGGCGCCGTGTACCCAGTTGCCTTGCGTGTGGCCGTAGATCGACGCTTCGACGCCCTCCAGTGCGGCCCGATCCTCGACGGTGGTCTTCACGTCGGTGCCGATGTTGCCGGCCTTGAGCTCCTCGGCGTAGATATCCCCGGCGATCACGGATTGCTCGAACAGCGACTGTAAGCCCGCAGGAGCCTCGGTCTCATCGGGATGGAGCACGTAGGCCACGTGCTGCTGATCGGTCACGAGCCCCATCAGCCGGACGCCGAAGTCGACGTGCAGCAGGTCGCCCGGCATGACGACGGGGTTGTCGGTATCGTCGATGCCGCCGTCGACCCCGCGACGATAGATGGTGATTCCGGGTGCGAAGTTGAAGGCCAGGTCCTGATCCTGCCATTCCTGCAGGATGAAGCCGTAGATGTCCATCAGGCGCGTCTCGCCCGGCGTGACGACTTCGTTGGAAAAGGCGCGTCGGAGGATGTACCAGGTGCGATGGCTGGCCTCCGTTTCGATCTCGAGCTCGGCCGATGTTCGATGGCTGATGTAGTCGAAGATCAGATCCTGCGCGGAGACCAGGCGCGAGGTGTAGTCGGGGCCGATCGAATCCTCCAGATAAGCCAGCATCTCTGCCGTGATGCCATCGGCCATCGCCACCGTGCGCGAGCGGTTGATGGCGATCCGCTGCGGGTCTTTCGCCGCCACGAACTCCGCCAGGTGCGGCTTCAGTCCCTCCTCGCCGTAGCTGATGATGGTGGGAAAGAAGTCGCGCATGCGGCCGCTTTGGTGGGTGCCGATGAGCGTGCGCTCGAGTGGTTCGCCGTTGCCCGGATCGTGGAAGATGTAGGCGTTGCGGTGGCCGTACCAGCCGGAGATACCATAGTCGCCGAACATCTGCAGCATCGGGTCGAGGTTGAACTCCCGCGACATGATGATCCACATGTCGACGCCGGCACGCTGCATCGCCGGCTGCAGGTGCAGCTCCATCTTTTCCAGCTTGACGTCCCATTCGTGCATGAGCCGTTGCAGGGCCTGCGTGTTCCATTGCGACTGCGCGGCTACCGGCGCGTTGCCGGTGGCGAGAACAAGTGCGACAAGCGCGAGCAACGTCGCCGAGCGTCGATACATGGAGACCTCCACGGGTGGGGTTCGCGGGCGAGATTCGCCCTAACCCTAGCGAGGGAAGCGCGGTGTGGCCAGCGACCGAAGCGTCAGGCGGCGAGGAACGCGTCCACCTGTTCCTTGACTTCCCGCACCTCGGCGAGAGACCACGACGAGGAGGTCTTGTAGCGAAGCTCCGGTTCGAGCTCGATCACGAGCGAGTAACTCGGGCCGCCGTCGCTGGATTCGTGCGTCTCGATCGCGCTCGATTGAACGCTCGCCAGGGGATGAACGTGCTTCCGGGTGCGAATCGCCGGCGCCTCGGCCATGAACCTGAACGTCTTGTTGGCCTTGTTGAAGGTCATCGTCGAGCTGATTCCGCCGATCGCGGCCCAGGCGAAGAAGGCGCTGACGGAGAGCGCTCCCAAGGAGATCGCCGCGAAGAAGAGGAAGAAGGGATTGAAGTAGCTCTCCCACCGTTGGCTGAAGATCAGCTCGTAGGGCGCCAGCAAGGGGAACAGGGAGAATGCTCCCAGAGCAACGCGCATCCCGCGGCGCATCGGGGAATGGACGACCAATCTGCGATGGGTCTCGACTACGTGGGGCATGCCCAGAGCTTGTGTTTTCGAACGGTGCCGATGCAACGCAAAAAAAAAGCAGCGGGCCGAGCAGTAGGACCGACTCCAGCCAGCCACCCCAGCCCGCGAAGGGAGCGTCGGAACGATCTCGCCAAGCCGCGCCCGCAGTATTAGGATAATGGAGTCCTGGTTTAGAGTCGGAGCTCCGGCGCGGGCTTCGGCGCTGCCGACGGTTCAGGAGACCCCCGTGCGAGATTCGCTCACTCTGAACGGCCCCACCTGGCGACGTGGCCTGAGCTTCGTGCTCGGCGCGGGGATGATGTACGCCTCGCTGCTGACCATCGAGCACTACTTCGCCGCCAACTTCCCGGCGTCCATCTGGGAAGGGTCGATCTGCGACATCAACGCGTTTTTCAATTGCGACGCCTCGGCTTTTTCGAACATCGCGGCGTTCGGTGGCGTGCCGATGGGTTATTTCGGCTTCGCCGTCGGCGCGCTCGTATGTCTGGGAGCGTTGTTCCCTTCGCCGGCCTTCGAGCGTACGAACATGTTCGTTGTTCTCATCAACGGCATCGGCGTCGTCTCGCTGCTGGTGTATTCCGTCGCCTGGCTCGGCAGCCTGTGCCTGCTGTGCACGGCGTATTACGTGTGCTCACTGCTGGCGCTGGCGCTCTTTTGGCGCCATGGCGTCGGCGGAACGGGGCGGCCTCTGGCGATGCGTTTCGGTCGACCTTCACTCAAACATCTGGCGACCGCGGCCGTTGTCGTAGCGTTCGGGGCTTACGGTTTCGCCGCGTATCACGTCGCCAAGGAAGACGCGCAGTCCGGGGCCGTTGCCTCTCGGGTGGTCGAGCAGTTTTTCAGTCTGCCCGAAGTTGCCGACCCGAGCATCATTTCGCCGTACTGGGCAGCGAAATCGACCGAACGATTCGAAGACGCACCGATTCGGATCATCGAGTACGGCGACTTCCTGTGCCCGGATTGCCGCTACCTGGTGGAGCAACTCGATCGCCTCAAAGAGGAGTTCGCCGGCAAGATCAACATCGCCTTCCAGTTCTTCCCGCTCGATGCTCAGTGCAACGGCGTCGTCGACAAGGACAAGCATCCCGGCGCCTGCGATCTTTCCTACATGGCCGCGTACGATCCGAACAAGTTCCTCGATATCCATGACGAGGTGTTCGCCAACCTGCGTGAGGCGAAGGCCCCCGAGTGGCGTGCCGACCTGGCGCGGCGACACGGGGTCGAGGCGGGCTTGACCGACCCGAAGACCCGAGAGCTTGTCGATCGCATCATTCGCACCGGCGCGGAGTACGAGAAGACCGACGAGCGCTACGAGCACGGCATCCGCTCCACACCGACGATGATCATCAACAACCGCATGGTCATCGGCACGCTGCCCTACGAGCAGCTTCGCGCCATCTTCGAGGCGCTCGTGCAGGAGCACGAGGGCAAGGCCCGATTCCTCGAGAGCTGGGTCGGCAGCTAGCGTCTCGTGCGGGACTCGGGCGGGGCGTGGGGAGGTAGACGGGAGGGGCGTGATCTCGATACTGCCCTTCGCGTGAAGTGCGGGTTCTTGAGCGGCTTCGCCGCGTCTGCGGATCGCAAACACACGCGAGAGGACAGCATCGAGATCACGCCCCTCCCTCAGATCCCCGGTTGCCACGTCGGACCTGCCACGTCTCGCTCCCGGCCGGCCGAGACG
>CAYSHI010000273.1:0-5944 GCA_964430745.1 uncultured Acidobacteriota bacterium
CCGCCAAGGAGCTGAAGACCAAGCCTACGCAGCGCTCCGTCAAGGAACTACGTTCGATCGGCATCCAGCCCAACGTTCTGTTGTGCCGCACGGATCGGTTCCTGCCGGCGGACATCAAGGAAAAGATCGCTCTGTTCACCAACGTCGACTCTGAGGCCGTGATCACGGCGAAGGATGTCGATTGCATTTACGATGTCCCGCTGGTGTTCCACGAGGAAGGGCTCGACAAGATCGTCTGTGAGGAGCTCGGGCTCGAGTGTGACGTTCCCGACCTGAGGGAGTGGCTTCGTGTCGTGAGGGTGTACAAGGCCCCGGCGAGCCGCGTGCGCATCGCCGTCGTCGGTAAGTACGTGGAGTTCCAGGAGTCGTACAAGAGCCTCAACGAGGCGCTCATTCACGGCGGGCTTGCCAACGATCTGGGCGTCGACATCGAGTGGGTCGAAGCGGAGCGTTTCGAGGAAGGCGAGAAGCCGGAAGACGTGCTGTCCGACGTCGGCGGCGTGCTCGTGCCGGGGGGGTTCGGCGAGCGAGGCGTGCGTGGAATGGTCGAGGCCATCCGTTTCGCCCGCGAGAACGACGTTCCGTACTTCGGCATCTGCTTGGGTTTCCAGACCGCCGCTATGGAGTTTGCAGAGAACGTCGCCAAGCTCGGGGATTCCGCCGACAGTAGCGAGTTCGACTTCAAGGACGAGGGAGCCGACAAGCTCATTTACAAGCTGCGCGACCTTCTCGGCGTCGACGAGTTGGGCGGCACCATGCGTCTGGGCGCCTACGAGTGCAAGATTGCCCCCGGTTCGCGCGCAGCGGAGGCCTACGGTGCCGAGTCCGCGTCCGAGAGGCATCGCCACCGCTACGAGTTCAATCGGGCCTTCGAGCCGGCGCTGGTGGAGGCGGGTCTGGTGCTCAGCGGTAAGACCGAAGACGGCAAGTTCGTCGAGATCCTCGAATTGCCGGCCCATCCGTGGTTCGTGGCGTGTCAGTTCCACCCCGAGTTTCTATCCCGCCCGCAGTCTCCGCATCCGTTGTTCGCCGGCTTCGTGCGCGCATCGCATGAGCACGCCAAGGCGCGCAGCGCCGGTACGGCCGCGGAATCGGTGGTTACCCCCGCCGAGGCCGAACGCGCTGCCGGTATCACCTCGCCCTGACAATCCGGGGCGCGGGGATGAGGAATCACGTGAACATCACAGACGACGTCACTTTCGGATCGGACAGGCTCGGACTCATCGCAGGTCCCTGCGTCATCGAGAGCCGCGAGCATTGCTTGGGCATCGCGCGCGAGGTCGCCGCCGTTGCCGCGGAGCTCGACGTCCCGTGGGTGTTCAAGGCCTCATTCGACAAGGCCAACCGGACGTCGATCGAGTCGTTTCGAGGGCCGGGCATGACCGCCGGTCTCGAGATTCTCGCGGAGATCCGCGAGACTACCGGCGCGCCCGTGCTGACCGACATCCATGCCGTGGCGCAGGTAGCGGCCGTGGCGGAAGTCGTCGATGTCCTGCAGATCCCGGCGTTCTTGAGCCGCCAGACCGACCTGCTGGTGGCGGCGGCCGAGAGCGGCAGACCCGTCAACGTCAAGAAAGGCCAGTTTCTCGCACCAGCCGACATGCGCCACGTGGTCGGCAAGCTGGAGGCCGCGGGGGCGTCCGGAATCATGCTTACGGAGCGGGGCACTTCCTTCGGTTACGGCAATCTCGTTGTCGATTTCAAGGGTCTCTGCCGTCTGGCGGATCTCGGGCATCCGGTGGTCTTCGACGTCACGCATTCGCTGCAACTTCCCGGAGCCGGAGACGGTGAGACCGCCGGAGAGCGACGTTTTGCCGAGCCTCTGGCGCGTGCCGCCGCGGCCGTCGGCGTCGATGCCCTTTTCGTCGAGGTGCACGACAATCCGGCCGCGGCGCTCAGCGACGGCGCCACGCAATTGCCGCTCGAACGGCTGCGTCCCTTGTTGGAGCAGGCCCTCCGTGTTCGAGAGGCGGCGCACACGGCGGGCTCGGGAGCCGTGACATGAGCGGCCCTTCTTCGAAGCCCGGCGGCCCGGCTGCACCCGGCTCGGGAACAGCCCGCGAGAGGGCCCTCAGCCTTGCCCGTGAGGTGCTCCGCATCGAGGCTGCCGCGCTGGCGAGTCTGGCCGATCGATTCGACGCGGCATCGTTCGATCGGGCCATCGAAATCGTGCTGGGATGTCGTGGCCGCGTTGTCGTCTCGGGCATGGGCAAGTCGGGTGTTATCGGGCGGAAGCTCGCCGGAACACTGGCCTCGACGGGAAGCCCGGCGCTTTTCTTGCACCCGGCGGAGGCCGGTCATGGCGATCTCGGTATGTTGATCGAGGGAGACGTGCTGATCGCCATCAGCCAGAGTGGCGAGACCAAAGAGGTCGGCGCCATGCTGCCCTCGATCAAGCGTATCGGAGCTCCGCTGATCGCCATCGTCGGTGAAACGGGCTCGACGCTGGCGAGGGAGGCCGACGTCGTGCTCGACGCGGCCGTGGAGAAGGAGGCTTGCCCGCTTGGCCTGATTCCCACCGCCAGCACCACGGCCGCCCTGGCGGTGGGAGACGCCCTGGCGATGGCGCTGCTCGAGGAGCGCGGCTTCAGCGCCGACGATCTCGCCGCGCATCATCCCCGTGGCAACCTCGGGAAGCAACTCCTGCGCGTGCATCACGTGATGCACACCGAGGCCGACCTTCCCCGCGTCAAGACCACCGCGAGCACCTCCGAAGTACTTGCGGAGATGTCCGCCAAGGGTTTGGGCATGACCACCGTCGTCGACGATGACGGGCGCCTGGTCGGGGTTATCACCGACGGCGACCTGCGCCGGCACATCGAAGAAAGGGGCCAGCGGTCGCTCGACAGCACGGCCTCGGCCTGGATGACTCACGAGCCCGTGTGCGTGAACGCGGATGCGCTGGCGACCGAGGCGCTGCGGCTCATGGAGGACAGTCGCATCACCTCGCTGCCCGTCGTCAGCGGTGATCGTCAGCCCAAGGGGGTCGTTCACCTGCACGACCTGTGGCGCACGGAGATGATCTGAATGGCCCTATTGAACCGCGCCGCGTACGAGGAACGCCTGCGCGACATTCGCTTGCTCGCCCTCGATGTCGACGGGGTGATGACCGACGGCGGCATCATCTTCATCGACGACGACCGAGAGGCCAAGAAGTTCTGCGTGCACGACGGCTCCGCGCTCTTCATCGCCCAGCTCATCGGCCTGAAGATCGCCGTCATCACCGCTCGGGTCTCTCGGGTGGTCGACCGTCGCTTCACGGAACTGCCCGTCGAGTACCTCCGTCAGGGCGAAAAGAACAAGGTTGCGGCCTGCCTCGAGATCCAGCGCCTGGCAGGGGTTGCCGACCATGAAGTCGCCTACATCGGCGACGATCTCATCGACTTGCCACTGCTCGAACACGCCGGCCTGGGAATAACCGTGGCCGACGGGCACGAGATGCTGCTCGACAGTGTCGACTGGGTCACACGAACGCCGGGCGGGAAGGGCGCCGTCCGCGAGGTGATTGACGACATCGTCGGGTGTCGGGGACTATGGGACGAAGTACTGTCGGATTATCGGCGACGTCAGCACGCCCCGGGGAGCGGCGGAAACGAAGGAGAAGGCCAGTGAACGCTATCCTCAAGATGCTGTTGTACCTGGCTATGGTCATTGTCCTGGTAGCGGTGGCGTACGCCAACGCCGATCAGCGCGTCGACGTCACGTATTTCCCCGGCCGAACCATTCTCGCCGCGCCGGTGTTCCTCGTCATCCTCGGGTCGGTCTTCATCGGCGTCCTGGTGGCGGGGGTGATCGCCGTTGCCGAGCATTTCAAACACGGCATGCGCGAGCGCGAGTTGCGACGCCGGATCGATGCGCTGGAGGCGGAGGTTCGCGAGCTCCGCAACCTGCCCATCGGTAGCGGCTTCGGGGACACGACCGACGAAGAGGCCGCCTGGCCTGAGGAGTAGGGAATGCAGGGCTGGTCCCTTACACTCGGGGCCGCGGTGGCTCTCACCATGCTGGGGGTCTTGATCGGGCGCGCGTGGGTGCTCGCCCGGTTACGCCGGGCCGACGGGGCGCAATACGGTGACCATCCGCACTATCTGCTGGGGCTCAACTACCTGATCTCGAACCAGCCCGAGCTGGCGTTGGTCGAGTTGAGCAAAGCGGTGCGCGGAGAGACCGACGCCGTCGAGGCGTACCTGGCGCTGGGTAACCTGTTCCGCGAGAAGGGGCAGGTCGAGCGCGCCATCGACATCCACAAGAGCCTGCTGCACCGGCCGGGGCTTTCGGAGCTCGGCCGCACCCAAGCGCTGTTTTCGTTGGCGCTGGATTTCAAGAGCGCCGGTCTCATCGATCGGTCCGAGCGCACCCTGCACGAGGTGGTCCAGCGCGATCCCGGAAACCTCAGCGGATGGCTTTGCCTGAGACGTGTCTACGAGGAGATGGGTCGCTGGGAGAAGGCCGCAGAGACACAGCAGCGCATCGACAAGCTGGCCGGCTCACAGGACGACCTGCTGCTGGCTTCGCTGTGGGCGGAACGCGGCAGAGAGGCGCTCAAGGAAGGCAACGCCTCGGCCGCGATGGGTTTCTATGACCGATCGCTGCAGTTCGATCCCGACTATGCTCCGGCGCACCTCGGCGCCGGCGACTGCCTGGCGGAGGAGGGCTCGGTGCCCGAGGCGCTGGTGCACTGGGACAAGGCGCTGTCGGCCGGCGGCGCCTGGACGATCGAAGCGCTGGAGCGCATCGGCGCGGCGGCCACCGAGGCTGAGGACTGGCCACGCCTCGAGAATGCCTGCGCCCGTGTCCTCGAACGGCAGCCGCACTCCTGGCGTGCCCAGCTGGTTCTGGCCCGAATGCACGAGCGACGAGGAAACCTCGAGGCTGCCGCGGAGGCGCTGACACGAGCACTGACGGAAAAGCCGGGGTCGATCACGGTTCAGCGCGAGCTCTGGTCGGTGCTCGATCAGCAAGGCGCCTCCGGCAACCAGGTGGGGGAGATGTTCGGCGATGTCGTCGGACACGCCCGCCTGATAGATCCCTACATATGTCTCGAGTGCAGGTTCAAGGCCACGCGGCCGTTTGCTCGATGCCCGCATTGCCACGACTGGAACACCGTTGCCGACGAGCAAGGCTGACAACCGTCAGGAGACCCCGATGTTCGAAGTGCGTGTCGAGGCCGGTTTCGAAGCGGGCCACTACCGCGGGCCGGAGGGCGAGGAGCTGCCCCTACACCACCATCAATGGCAGGTGGCGGCCCGAGCGTGCTCGCACGACCTCGATCACATCGGCCTGGTCGTCGACTTCCGGCTGCTGCGCGCGGCCATCGACGACGTCCTCTCGCGCCTCGATCAGAGGGTTCTGGAGGATATCGAGGCTTTCCAAGAGACCGAACCCACGGCCCCGGCTGTGGCGGCGTGGATCTTCGCCCGGCTCGAGGAGAGGCTCGGCGGCACGATCGGGGTCGAGAACGGCACCGAGCGCGATAGCGGCCACGACTTCTGGCTCGATGCGATCGAGGTGGAAGCGGACCCCGGGACCCGGTTCGAGTATCGGCCTAGCAGGAGATAGCCCCGTTTTCCGGGTGCTTGCGGGCAGGGGGGTGTTCGGCCGGAGCGCTGTTGCTAGGCGGGCCGGCTAGGGGCAGCGATACCCTCTCGCGTGAGGTGCGGGCTCTTGAGCGGCTGCGCCGCGGCTGCGGATCGCAGTACACGCGAAATGGCATCGCTGCCCTACGCCGACCCTCTGCATCGGTCCCGCCAAGACGAGGCTCCCTGCCCAAACGCACCCAACCGGCGACCCTGTCTCCCTGAGATGACCATGCCACCCACCGCCGTCCGCCGAAGGCATCGGCGGGCAGCATAGGCGGCCGAGCGCTAGTGGACTGTAACGGAAGAATCGTTAGTGTCGTGGTGGTGAAATGGGGGTGGATGCAAGGCGCTCCGACGCGGCGATGCGG
>CAYSHI010000274.1:0-8079 GCA_964430745.1 uncultured Acidobacteriota bacterium
CCGCTATGATCGCGGCCACGACCACGCAGGAATTGCAGAAGCACCAGGACGCGCAGGCGTTTGCTTTCATCCCGCCCCCGATCATGGGCCTGGGCAACGCGGGCGGCTTCGAGTTCGTTCTTCAGGACATCGGTAACGCCGGCTTCCAACAGCTCCAGACCATCGGCGACGACATCGTCTTCGAGGGCAATCAAGATCCGGTGCTGACGCGGTTGAACAACAGCTTCCGCGCCAACGTGCCGCAGCTCTATCTGGAGGTCGACCGTACCAAGGCCAAGACCCTGGAGATTCCGCTGAGCGAGATCTTCGGCACGCTGCAGGCCTATCTGGGATCTGCCTACGTCAACGACTTCAACCTCTTCGGCCGGACGTACCGGGTCATGATTCAGGCCGACGCCGAGTTCCGCTCGCGCATCGACGACATCCAGCGGCTGGAGGTACGCGACGGGCAAGGCAGAATGATCCCGCTCGGTACGCTGCTGACGGTCGAAGATACGGTGGGCCCGCAAGCCGTGATTCGCTACAACCTGTACCCGGCAGCCAAGATCTCCGGATCTGCGGCGCCGGGCTTCAGCTCGGGCGAGTCCGTGCAGTCGATGGAAAGCCTCGCCTCCCGCCTCATGCCCGCCTCGATGGGCTACGAATGGACCGGGACGACGTTTCAGCAGCTCGCCTCCGCCGGCCAGGCGCCGATCATCTTCGGCCTCGCGTTCGTCATGGTTTTCCTCTTTCTGGCGGCGCAGTACGAGAGCTGGTTGATCCCCATCGCCGTCCTCCTCTCCATCCCGTTCTCGCTGCTGGGCGCCATCCTCGCGACGATGATGCGGTCGTTAGACAACAACGTCTACACACAGATCGGTATCGTGTTGCTGATCGGGCTGTCGGCGAAGACGGCGATCTTGATCGTCGAGTTCGCCAAGGACTTGCGCGAAACCCAAGGCCTGTCGACCATCGACGCCGCCGTGACCGCGGCTGAGTTGCGCTTCCGGCCGTTGTTGATGACGGCGTTCTCGTTCATCCTCGGCGTCATCCCGCTGCTGGTGGCAAGCGGCGCGGGCTCCGGTAGCCGTAAGGCGCTCGGCACCGCGGTGTTCGGCGGCATGACGCTGGCGACGATTCTCGGCGTCGTCTGGATTCCCGTCTTCTACGTTGTCGTGCAGAAACTGCGCGATCCGCGCATGCCGGCGCCCGGCGGCGCTGTTGGCGACGAGCCACCGGGAAGCACCCCGGGTGGAGGCTCGGAAGGCGGTTCCGGCGGTTCCGGCGGCTCCGGCAAGCTCGAGCGCGCGAGTCCGGCGCCGGCGGCGGGAGCGGCGCGCACCCTTGGTGCGGTGGTGCTGGCTCTGCTACTTGTGGGCGGCGGCTGCGCCGTGGGGCCCGACTACGTCCCGCCGGAGACCCCCATGCCCTCGGGCGCACCGATGCCCGACACCTGGCACAGCCAGGCGATGCAGGGGCTCGAGGAGGGCGAGGCCAACCTGCTGCGCTGGTGGACGGCCTTCGACGATCCGAAGCTCAACGAGCTCATCGATCGAGCCGGCCGATCGAACCTCGATCTGGCGCTGGCGCTGGCCCGCATCCAGGAAGCTCGGGCGCTTTACGGCGTCGCTACCGGCGACAAGATGCCGATCATTGACGCCGCCGGCAATGCGGGCATCCTGCGTAACAACGAAGCCGGGCTGCCGTCGGAGCTCGGGGCGCCCACCAACGCCGTGCTGACGGTCGGTATCGACGCAAGCTGGGAGATCGACGTTTTCGGCCGTATCGCCCGCAACATCGAATCGGCGCTGGCCAGCTACGAGGCTTCGGTCGAGGACTATCGCGACGTGCTCGTCTCGCTCTACGCAGAGGTCGCGTTCGCGTACATCGACGTGCGCACGTTTCAAGACCGCATCGACTACGCGCAGGCGAATATCCAGTCGCAGCAAGACAGCCTGCAGCTCACGCGCGACCGCTTCCGAGCCGGGCTGACCTCGGCGCTCGACGTCGCCCAGGCGGAATCCAACCTCGCGGACACACGGGCGCGGATACCCCAACTGGAGCAATCTCTCGAGTTCGCGCTCAACCGCCTCGCCGTCTTACTGGCGTTGTCGCCCGGAGAGCTCCACGACGAGCTCTCCGTGGTTGGCGACATCCCGGCGGCTCCCGACGAGGTAACGAGGGGCATACCCGCCGACCTGATGCGCCAACGCCCCGACATCCGCCGCGCCGAGAGGGTCCTGGCGTCGCAAACCGCGCAGGTCGGCGTGGCCACGGCGGACCTTTACCCGACGTTCTCGCTCACCGGAGCGTTCACCTTCGGGCTCTCGAGCGGCGATGGGGAGACCACCGGCTGGGGCTGGAACGTGCTGCCGGGGTTCCGCTGGAACATCTTCGATCGCGAGCGCATCCACAATCGGGTCCGTGCCGCCGAGGCCGTCACCGAGCAGGCTTTCGTCGCCTACGAGCAAACCGTGTTGGCTGCGCTCGAGGACGTCGAGGACGCCATGATCGCGTACGCCAAGGAGCGACAGCGACGTGACGAGCTCGTCATCGCGGTCGATGCCTCGGCTCGCGCGGTCGAGCTGGTGCGGACGCAGTATCTGTCGGGGCTGACGAATTTCCAGAACGTGCTCGACTCGCAGCGCACGCTGTTCCAGTTGCAGGACCAGCTCGCCCTGAGCGAGGGAATCGTGGTCCAGAATCTGGTGCTGCTGTATCGGGCGTTGGGCGGCGGCTGGGACGTGAGCGATCCGGCAATAGCGGACGACGGCCGCGAGGCGGGCTGACCGCTGCGCACGGAGTCATAGAGGATCGAGATTCGATGAGCGATTTCGAGAACCAAGGCGTCGAGGACCTGCCGGAACCATCGGAGCTCGCGGTTACGCGGCTCGGCGAAGCCACACGAAGCTCACCGCTGCGCGGCGACGACACGTTCGCCGACGAAGACGCGCGCGTCTATGTCGCCACCGCCACCGACGAGGTCGGGACGACCGGCCGGCAGCGCTCGTTCGAGGCGGCGGGACCACGGGGAAAGCTGTTCTTCGACCCCGCCACCACAAGCTGCGGAATCGTCACATGCGGCGGCCTGTGCCCGGGCGTCAACGACGTCATCCGCTCGCTCGTTCTGACGGCGTATCACCGCTACGGAGTGCGGCGTGTGGTCGGTTTTCGCTACGGGTACAACGGCCTGACGACCGACAAGCTCGCCGAGCCGGTGCTGCTCGATCTCGATGACGTCAAGTACGCGCACCGTCGCGGTGGGACCCTGCTCGGCTCCTCGCGCGGCGCGCAGGATCTCGGCGAGATGGCCGACACGCTGGTGGCATGGAATATCGACATTCTCTTCTGCGTCGGTGGCGACGGCACACTTCGAGGCGCCAATGCCCTGGCCGGAGAGCTCGCCGCCCGCAACCTCCCGATCAGCGTCGTCGGCATTCCGAAGACGATCGACAATGACCTGCTGTGGTGCCAGCGATCCTTCGGCTTCATGACCGCCGTCGAGGCGGCGCGGGCGGTGGTCGAGGCCGCCCACACGGAAGCCGAGGGCGCCTACAACGGCGTGGGGCTGGTCAAGCTCATGGGGCGCCATTCCGGGTTCATTGCGGCGCTCGCCACGCTCGCCAACGGCGACGTCAACTTCTGTCTGGTTCCCGAGGTCCCCTTCTCACTCAACGGCGACGGCGGCCTGCTCGACCTTCTGGAGCAACGCCTGGCCAAGCGCGGGCATGCTCTCGTCGTCGCCGCCGAGGGCGCCGGCCAGGAGCTCTTCGACGAGGCCGGCGCCTCCGGCGTCGACGCTTCCGGCAACAAGAAGCTGTGCGACGTGGGCCCGCTGCTCAAGGATGCGATCTCCACTCGCTGCGGAGATAGCGGACTGCCGGTCGACATCAAGTACATCGATCCCAGCTACACGATTCGCGGCCTGGCCGCGAACTCGCTGGACTCCGCCTTCTGCCTCGTGCTCGGCCAACACGCGGTTCACGCCGGAATGGCCGGGCGCACGAACATGATGGTCGGCTACTGGAACAGTGCTTTCACACATGTTCCGCTTCCGCTCGTCGCCAGCGGCCGCAAGTCCCTCGACCCCATGGGAGAAGAATGGCAGCGCGTCCTCGACGCCACCGGCCAGCCGGTCGACATGGTCGGGACGTAGCCGGCTTCCTGACACGCCGACAACGGCCGCCACGCAGTTGGAGTCCGGTTTCTGTGCCATCTAGGGACCGGCCGTTCTCGCAGTCCTTCTGGCACGCACTTCCTCCCCGATTCCCCCGTTGAAATCTTCCTCTCTCGATAAGAAATCCCCTCCCCGGATTCCGGAGCTGACTATGATCAAGCGTATCGCTACCGCGGCAGTGCTCGTGGCACTCGCCATCGCCCTCGTCCCTCAAGCGGCTCTCGCGCAGAACGACACGCCGGGTGGCGCCAGTCGGGTACGCGTGTTCGGTGGGTTCTCGTACTTGCGCTTCTCGGCCCCGGGTAACGGAGAGATTCCGGACCTCGACGAGAACACCTACGGGCTGCAGGGAAACCTCGTGTACTACTTCCATGAGCGCGTCGGTTTCATGGTGGATGGCGCCTTCAACACCGGCAACCTGCTTCCGGACGACCCCGCGAACGTCCCCGATGGCGTCACCGGAGCCGACCTGACACAAACCACACTGCTCTTCGGCCCCAGCTTCGTGCTCACCGACAGCGACAGGTTCACCGCACAGGCTTACGGAGCGATCGGTTGGGCAATCGCCTCGATCGACGTGGTCGGTGTATCGGAAAACGAGGTGCCGATCTTCGACCGCCTCGACCGTACGGTGTTCGCCGCCTCCTTCGGAGCGAACGTCGACATCATGCTTGGCGACGGCGGCTGGGGAATCCGCCCCGCGCAGGTCGAGGTGTTGGTGTCGGCCTTCGACGAGACGCTTACCAACTTCCGCTACAGCGCAGGAATCGTGGGCACGTTTTGAGCTAGCTCGCTGCCGCCGCCTCGACATCGACATCTTTGGCCAGGTATCGGTGCACGCCGACGAGAACCGCGGCGCCGAGCACCAGCGACAGCCACCACGGGAACCCGAAGCCGGTGGGGATCGTTCCCAGCATCAAGCCTACGGTGCCGACCAACAGCGCGTAGGGAAGCTGCGTCCGCACATGATCGATGTGATCGGCGCCGCTGGCCATCGACGAGAGAATCGTGGTGTCCGAGATCGGCGAACAGTGGTCGCCCCACACGGCGCCGCCGAGAACACAGGCCACGGTCGAGTAGATGATCGAGAAGTACTCGGCACCGGTCATGCCGTTGGCCTGCAGAACCGCCCAGGTCAGCGGAATCACCAGCGGCATGAGGATCCCCATCGTTCCCCAGCTCGAACCCGTGGCGAACGCCGTGGCGGCCGAGAGGACGAACACCAGAGCGGGCACCAGCCCCGGCGTCAGCCAGTCGCCGAGTATCGATACCAGGTAACCCGCCGTGTGCAGCACGGCGGTGACCTCGGACAACGACCAGGCGAGCACCAGAATGATCATGGCGATCAGCATCGCTTTGAGCCCCGCGTACCAGGCGTCGACGACCTCGCCGAGCGTCAGAATCCGCTGCACGATCGATAGCGTTCCGGCGGTCAAGGCTCCCAACAACGAGGCCCACATCAGTGCCTTGTAGGAATCGGCGGCGCCGACGATCTCTCTCAGCGTCTCACCCTCTCCGGTGACATACAGCCCGGTCAGCACACCCACGATAAGCACGAAGACCGGTACCAACGCGTTGAACGCCCGCTGCGGATGATCTTCCTTGGCAACGAGCTCGCTGGAGCCACCCGCCGATTCGTCCACGCGCGCGTCCGGCGCGAGCACCTGCCCGGTGGTGCGGGCACGGACCTCCGCCTGGTGCATGGGGCCGAAATCGCGGCCGCTGAACGCCACGAGAAAGACGAAGAACATCGCCAGGAGTGGATAGAAGCTGTAGGCAATCGAGCCCAGGAAGACCGAGTAGGGGGCCTCGGTGAAGCCGTCGATCTGCTGGACGGCCTCTCCGATCAAACCCACCTCGTAGCCGATCCAGGTCGAGATCAGCGCCACACAAGTCACCGGTGCGGCCGTCGAATCGACAATGTACGAGAGCTTCTCGCGTGAGATCCGCAGCCGATCGGTGACCTGGCGCATGGTGTTGCCGACGATCAACACGTTGGCATAGTCGTCGAAGAAGATGATCAAACCCAGCAGACCGGTCGCCGCCTGGCCCTTTTGCGGCGTGCTTGCCAGCGGCACGATGCGATTCACGACCCCTTGCATGCCGCCGTTGCGCGAGATGATGCCGACCATTCCGCCGATCATGAGGCTGAACAGGATGATGGAGGCGTGATCCGGATCCGTCAGCGCTTCGAGAACGAACACCTGGAACGCATCGAGCAAACCGGTGAACGCGCCGCCCAACGTGAACCCGTTGACCGAGAACGAGCCGAACCACAACCCGAGGAAAAGGGCCGGAATGACGTTCTTGGTGATCAGAGCGACGGCAATGGCGATGATCGGCGGCAAGATCGAGACCCAGCCGGGAATCACGCGAACCGCCGCCTCCGCCACCACGGTGCCACCGACCACGAGCTCGAGCGGAGCCGACCCCGTGGCGGGAACCACCGTGCCTGGGGCAACCAGACCGCCGTCCTCGCCGACCTGAACCGCGAACGTCTGACCGCCGGCACGCAGCATGACGGAGGTCGGATCCTCCGCACCCCCGGCGATCGAAACATCGAACGGAATGCCGGCGAGGGCCACCGGCGGAGCATCGATCTCGAGCTGTTGCGCCCATGCCGGGCTTGCCACGACCAGCACGATGACCGCGAGCGCCCACACGACTACCGATCGTCGCTTCGACATGGATCTCCGTTCAGTTGCCTTCCAGGGCACGCTTGACCCGCGACTCGAACGGCATGGGATCGCCGAACTTCCCGGACCAAACGAACTCAGCGAAGTTCTTCCGCTCTCGAGGCTCGTACTCTCCTCGTTGCAGCTCAACGGAGAGCTTCTCGGAGTCGCCCGGATAGCCGAGGGCGATCACGGCGACCGGATCGTAGTTGTCCGGAATCTCGAGTGCAGTGCGCGCCTTGTCCTGGTCGAAGCCCGCCATCTGGTGGGCCACCAGCTCGAGATCCGTCGCCTGCACGAGCATCGTTGCCACCGCCTGTCCCAGATCGTAGTAGGCATGGCGATTGGGCTTGCCGTTGCGATCGAACGTCAGCTTGGCGAGCGAGACCATCAGCACAGGCGCGTGCTGCGCCCACTCGCGGTTGGCCTCCACGAGACACGCGGCGACCGCCTGGTGCGCTTCTTCATGCTGCTTGGCGGCGACAATGAAGCCCCAGGGCTGCTCGTTGAACGACGACGCCGCCCAGCGCGCCGCCTCGAAGAGCCGGTGCAGCATGCCCGGCTCGACCGGCCGCTCCGCGAAAGCGCGCGGACTCCAACGGTCGCGAATGAGATCGTGTATCGGGTACTTTGTAGTTGCTGGCTTGTCCATCGATCAACCCGGAGAAGAATGCGACGAAGATACAGGAGAGCAACAATCCACGGCAAACAATAAGCCGCCGACAACGGCAATGGCTAGTTGTGAATTCTCAGCACGTTATTCATACGTAGGGGGCGACAGAGGACCACTCGGGGTGGGGAGCGGTCGAGTCTGGCGCCGCGGCGGAGGTTCACGGGAGGGGCGAGATCACGATGCTGCCCTTCGCGTGAAGTGCGGGTTCTCGAGCGGCTTCGCCGCGCTTGCGGATCGCAAACACACGCGAGAGGACAGCATCGAGATCTCGCCCCTCCCTCAGATCTCCGGTTGCCGGCTCGGACCTGCCACGTCCCGACGCCGGCCGGCCGAGACGACTCCCCGTGCTAACCATGGAACGTTGGAGGCGACTCGAAGGGAGAATTCTCCGGCGCCCGTAGGCGGCCGAGCGCGAGTGCATGAAGCAAGGCAGCACCCGTGCAGACACGCTGAACGCGCGGGCACCGGAGAATTCTCCCCCGAGCCGGAAGACGGCAGAGCCGGCTTTCGGGGGATGCCGAGGCCGCGACATCGTCTCGCTGCGGGTGCCGGTGCAGTTACTCCGTACTCATTTC
>CAYSHI010000275.1:0-6589 GCA_964430745.1 uncultured Acidobacteriota bacterium
TGCGGCAACTGCGGCTATCAGTGGATCGAGTGATCTAGAGTACCGTTCGCGGTGGCGCCCATATGCCCGCGCGCCGCTGAAGTGATCGCTCCGCACCCATGTGCCGTGACGAGCCCGCGGGGAGTCGGACGAGACAAGCAGTCTGGGCGTGTTGCCAAAGTAGGGGTCGCGGGTGTAAACATTTCGTCCATGCAATACGTACACGACGTTCTCATGGACAAGGGCAGCGAGGTCTGGTGCGTCACGCCCGAAACCTCGGTGTATGAGGCGCTCGAGATCATGGATGCGAGAAACATCGGTGCATTGCTGATTCTCGACGCGGGCAAGCTCATCGGCATCATCTCCGAGCGTGACTATGCCCGGGGGCTGGCGCTGAAGGGCAAGCGTTCCCGCGAGACGCCCGTGCAGGAAGTCATGACGAGAGTGGTGGCGACGGTGAGCCCGTCGCATTCCATGAAGGACTGCATGGAGGTCATGACCGTCGAGCGCGTGCGCCACCTGCCGGTGATGGACAGCGGCGAGCTTGTCGGCCTGGTATCGATCGGCGATGTGGTGAAGTCGATCATGTCGTACCAGGAAGCGATGATCCAGCAACTCGAGGCCTACATCACCGGACGAGTCTGACGCCATCGTTGACGCGGCGCTCTCGGTTTCCGGGGGCCGTCGCTGCGGTGTCGCCGAGCGACGTAAGGGGGGACGTCCATGGAGATGTTGCTCAACGGAGCGTGGGTCGATCGCGACGAACGCTCCGAGATCCGCGACCCGCAGGACGGCAGCCTCGTCGACACGGTGCCGTTGGCCGGCGAACACGACATGCTCGCCGCCATCGATGCCGCGGTGGCCGGCGCCGCGCGCGCCCGCAAGATGCCCGTGCACGAGCGCATGGCCATCCTGCACCGCGCCGCCGACATCATCGAGTCCGAGCTCGAAGAGTACGCGCGGACGATCGCCCGCGAGGGCATCAAGACCATACGCGAGGCTCGCAAGGAGGCGGGGCGCGCGGTTCACACGATGCGTTTGTCGGCGGAGGAGTGTCGTCGGATCAGTGGTGAGACCATCGCCTTCGATCAGTATCCGGGCGGCGACAACCGCGTCGGCTACTGGATCCCGGAGCCGGTGGGCATCGTCGCCGCGCTGACGCCCTTCAACGATCCGCTCAATCTGGTGGCCCACAAGGTCGGCCCCGGGCTCGCCGCCGGCAACGCGGTGATCGTCAAGCCCGACAGCAAGACGCCCTTGTCGGCCTTGAAGCTGGCTCGCGCCATCCACGACGCCGGCATGCCGGCCGGCATCCTGCAATGCATCACCGGGCCCGGCAGCGTCATCGGCGACGTGCTGATCACCGATCCCCGCGTCCGCATGGTCTCGTTCACCGGCGGCATCGAGGCCGGCAAGATCATCGCGTCACGCGCCGGTCTCAAGAAGATCGGCATGGAGCTGGGCAGCAACTCGCCGGTGATCGTCATGCCCGACGCCGATCTCGACCTGGCGCTCGAGTCCACCGTCAGCGGCGCCTTCTGGGCAGCCGGCCAGAATTGCCTGCACGCGCAGCGGCTGCTGATCCACGAGGACATCTACGATTCCTTCAGCGCCCGCTTCGCCGCGGCCGCGGAGGCTTACGTCGTCGGCGACAAGCTCGACGAGGCCACCGACATGGGGCCGTTGATCAACGAGGAGGCGGCCGACAACGTCGAGCGTCTCGTCAACGACGCCTGCGCCGCGGGTGCCGTGCTGCGAACCGGCGGCACGCGCAACGGCACTTTCTACGAGCCCACCGTGCTGGAGGATCTGCCCGACGATTGTGAGCTCGCCGCCGAGGAGATCTACGGCCCGGTGACGATCCTCTATCGGTTCGACGGCCTGGACGAGGCGATCCGCCGCTCCAACGAGGTCGACTACGGGCTGCACGCGGCGATCTTTACGCGCGACATCGAGACCGCGCTGCGAGCCGCCGAAGACCTCGAGTGCGGCGGCGTGATGATCAACGAGAGCACCGACTACCGCATGGACGCCATGCCGTTCGGTGGCGTCAAAGGCTCCGGACTCGGCCGCGAAGGCATCAAGTTCGCCATCCAGGAGATGACCGAGCCGAAGACCGTGTGCTTCACACGGCCGCCGGCGCGTTGATCCGGACGTCCGCGCGTTGATCCTGCCGCCGGCGCGTTGATCTTGACGTCCGCGCGTTGATCCTGCCTCCCTTCGCAGCTAAAATTCCGACGCGGACGTCCTGATTTCCCACCTCGAGGAGCGCCTTCCATGATCGATCTGCGGCGGCAGCGGAAAATCGTCCCGGTGTTCGTCCTCCTTGCTGCCGTTCTGGCGCCCGGCCAGGCCGCGGTCGGAGCACTGCCGCCCGACCAGGCCGCGGAGCCCGCCGCGTCCACGCAGCTGGCGACGCCGGACATGCCTCGCTACGAGGCGCCCTTCGTCACCTCGGACACGGCGACGCTTCAAGCCACGCTGGTGTTCCCGCTCGGCGAGTACATCTACAAGTCCTCGGCGATGGGGCAGGGGATGCCGTTCTTCTCCATGGGGCAGCCACCGGGTGTGATCGCCGAATACCGGGCAATGATCGATCTGCTGAAACTCTCCGGGGTCGAGGTTCTCGACGTGCGTGACCTGCTGCAGGAAGCGATCGATGCCGCCCGTGCCGCCGGCAGGCTCGAGGAGGCGATGCGCAAGATCTTCCCGGGCAGCGCGGAGACGATCGCTCGGCGGCTCGACGAGATCGACGCCGACAGCTTGCTCTTCCTGCGCGACGACCACGTGTATATGGATCAGGACGACGGCAGCATCGCGCCGCTGTTTCCCGGCTTCGCCTCGCTGTATTGGGCGCGCGATTGGGCCGCGATGACCCCCCGCGGCATCGTGATCGGCAACAGCCGTCGCTTCACGCGCTCGCTGGAGAACCGCTTGGCGACCTTCCTGTTCGCCTACGCCGAGCGGCTACGGGACTTTCCGATCGTCTTCGACGCCGGCGCCGAAGGCGTGAACCTCGACGGCGGCGACCTCATCGTTTTCGACGAGAACACCATTTTTCTCGGCGTCGACAATCGCACCAGCCGCGAAGCCGCACCCTTGCTGGCGAAGAAGCTGAACATGGACGTGATTGCCGTCGCCTTGCCCTCGTGGGACGAGCGCACCGGGCTCGGCCGGCAGCTCCTGCACCTCGACACGACGTTCAACCTGGTCGACCACCGCACCGTCGTTTCGACGCCCTACTTCCACGAAGAGCGCTATGCCGACAGCAACCCGGTGGCGCGAATGCTGACCGGCCTCGGCAAGCAGGCGGAAGCGTGGAGCGCCGTCAACGAGGCCGACGATCTGACCGATGAGAACGTCGAGTACATCCGCAAGACGGTGGAGCAGATGCCTCAGATCGGCAAGCTCACACGCTATGCTGCGGGCACCGGCGAGGACAGCGCACTCGACGACGAGCTCGTCGACATGATGCGCGACAAGGGCTACGAGGTGGTGATGGTGGGCGGCGCGCGAGGCGACGAGCACGAGACCAAGTGGGCGACCGAGCGGGCCATGTACGAGCTGCGCTACCAGGGAGCGAACGTCGTGCAGCTCGGCCCCGGGCGCGTGCTTGCGTTCGAGCACAACGTGGCCACCAACCAGGCGCTGCGCGACGCCGGGGTCGAGGTGTACACCTTTCCCGGCGAGCTGATCTCGATGCGCGGCGGCGGCCCGCACTGCCTGCTGATGCCGCTGGTGCGCCGGGACTGAAACGGATCAGCCTTCGCGCAGCCCCGTCGCGATCGGCAGCCGCGCCGCGCGGATCGCGGGGAAGATGCCGCCCAGCAGCCCGATGGTCGCGGCACCGAAGGCGCCCATCACCAGAAGGCCCGGCGTCACCCTGAAAGCGAAGGTCACCTGCGAGAAGCTCTGCCAATTCATCGTGGCGGCGCGGGCGCCGTCGAAGATGATCCAGGCGGCTACGCCCCCGACGACGCCGCCGGCGAGCGCCAGCACCAGCGATTCGAACATCACCGAGATGATGACGGGGCCGTTCTTGAAGCCCAGAGCACGAAGCGTGGCGATCTCGCGGGTGCGGGCCGAAACGGCGGAGTACATGGTGTTGAGGGCCCCGAAAACGGCACCGAGCGCCATCAGGCTGGCGATGAGAAAGCCGACGCCGGTGATCAGGCTCGTGACGAGCACCGATTGCTGAGAGTAGTAGTCGCTCGACCGGCTCACCGTGAGATCAACACGCGGGTCGGTATCGAGCTCGTCCTTGAAGGTGGTAAAAGCCTCCGGCGCGGTCAGGCGGGTGTACACCGCCTGAAACGAGTCGCCGCGCCGATAGGCCGATTGCAGGATGCGGGCGTCCGTCCAGATCTCCGATTCCGAGATGCCGCCGTTGGCCGCGAACATGCCGACGATGTCCCATTGGTCGGAGGCCACCTCGAGGCTGGACCCGATGTCGAGGCCGGCGAACTCCTGCGCCGCGCCGACGCCGATGATGATCTCGTTGCGACCCCACTCGAACATCCGCCCCTCGACGATCTCGACGTCGCCGCGGACGTCGAATGCCTGCGTTTCGACCCCTCGCAGCGGCACGTTGGCGACGGTATTGGTGGTTCGCTTGGGGAGGTCGATGATGACGAACAGCTCTGCCGACGAAAGAGCGCCGTCGGCGTCACGGGCGACCCCCTCGGTGTCCGCGACCACGAGCACGTCGTCGCGGGCCAGACCACTCATCATCTCGCTGGTGGCGCCGCTGCGCAGGACGATCGCCATATCGTCGGAACCCGCCACCTCGAGCGCCGAGCGGAAGCCCTGTGCGATCGACAGCACGCCGACCAATACGCCCACGACCCCGGCGATGCCGAATACGGCGGCCGCCGAGGATCCCAGCCGCTGAGGAATCGTGCGCAACCCGAACATCGTCACGGCGTATACCTGAATGAGCCAGCGCATGCTATTTCCTCCTCAGGGCCGTGGAGGTATCGAGACGCATCGCCTGGGTAGCCGGAAACGCGCCGGCGGCGAGGCCGAGCAGTATCGCGAGCACCGCGCCGACGGCGATGTCCGCGGGCGGGAAGAAGAACATCGGGAAGGCCCCGCCGGTCGGATCACCCAAAGAGATCAGAAACCAGGCCAGCGCCAGGCCGACGAGCCCGGCGGTGCCTGTGAGCAGCAGCGACTCTGCGAGCACCAACCCCAACACTTGACGGTGTGTGTAGCCGATGGCTTTGAGAACGCCGATCTCCGAGACGCGCTCGCGCACCGTCTGCGCCATGGTGTTACCGGCCACCAGCAGGATCGTGAAAAAGACGGCGCTGAGCACGCCGGTGAGGATCTTGCCGATGTTGCCGATCTGCTTGGCGAAACCCTGCACGAAGGCCAGCTCGGTCTCGGCGCTGGTCTCGGCGGGGGAGTTGGCGAAGCGCTCGTCGATGGCGTTGGCGACCTCGACGGAGCGATCCGGGTCCTCGACGCGGACGATGTACCAGCCGACGATCCCTCGCATGCCTTCCGGCCGGGCCTCGTCAAAGTAGTCGTAGCGAAACAAGAACTGCGTCGTGTCGGTGGCCGGATCGGCGCCCTCGTAGATGCCGACGATGTCGAACTCCCACAACCGCGATCCGTCCCGCTGCGGCCAGATGGTGGCCTGGATCGGCACCCGGTCGCCCAGTTCCCATTCGAACCGGTCGGCGATGGCGCGGCCGACGACGGCGCCGGTACGGTTGGAGAGCCATGCCTCGATCTCGTTTTCCGTGAGCTCGAACTCGGGATACATGGCCAGGTACTCGAGCGGCTTCACGGGCATCTGCGCGAAGAAGTTGGTCGGTTCCTGATAGACGCCGCCGAACCAGGTGGCGTGGGTAGCGTCGACGATGCCGTCGATCTGCTCCATCTGCGCCTCGTAGCTCTCCGGCAGCGGCTGGATGAGCGAGACCTTGTGGCGAACCACCAGGCGGTCGGCGCCGACGACGGACACCCCGAATTCCAGCGCCGTCTCGATGGCGGCCAGGTAGCCGAAGAGGAGAAAAGCCACCAGCACCGAAGCGAAGGTCAGCAGTGTGCGGACCTTCTTGCGCCACAGGTTCTTCCACACGAGGTAGAGGAATTTCATTGCGGCGGCGCCGTCGTGAGGTGTCCCTCCTCGAGGTGCAGCGTGCGGGTGGCGCGCTCCGCCGCGTGCGGGTCGTGGGTCACCATGACGATGGTCTTGCCGTGGTCGGTGGCGAGCGCCTGCAGGATGTCGAGGATCTCGTCGCCGGATTTGCGGTCGAGGTCGCCGGTGGGCTCGTCGCACAGCAGCACCGTGGGATCGGTGGCGATCGCGCGGGCGATGCCGACGCGCTGCTGCTCACCGCCCGAGAGCTGGCGGGGGTAGTGCTTCGTGCGGTGCTCGAGGCCGACAATCTTGAGAGCCGTCTCGACCTGGCCGGCGCGCTCCTTCTTGGAGAGCGGCGTCAGCAGCAGCGGCAGCTCCACGTTGCGCGCGGCGTTGAGCACCGGCAGCAGGTTGTAGAACTGGAAGACAAAGCCGATGTGCCGCGAGCGCCAGCTCGCCAGCCGACGGCTGCCGAGGGTGTCGATGCGCTCGCCGCCCACCTCGACGCTGCCCGTATCC
>CAYSHI010000276.1:0-5414 GCA_964430745.1 uncultured Acidobacteriota bacterium
CGCGCATCAAGGAAACGAGCCAGTACCGCGAGGAGTGTCCGGAAACGGCCGTGGTGATGGAGAGGGTCCGTGATCGGCCGTAGTCGGGTTACTCGCGAAAGCGCTCGACCTCGGCTCCGGCGCCCCCGAGCTTCCTGACCAGCGACTCGTAGCCGCGATCGAGGTGATAGAGGCGATCGATGATCGTCTCGCCCTCCGCCGCGAGCCCGGCCAGCACGAGGGACGCGGAGGCGCGTAGGTCCGTGGCCATGACGCGCGCCCCGCCGAGCTTGCGCGGACCCCTGACGACGGCGCTGTGTCCGTCGATGGTGATATCGGCGCCCATACGGTTGAGCTCGGGAACATGCATGAAGCGATTCTCGAAGATGGTTTCGGTGATCACCGCAGAGCCCGTCGCCTGGGTCATCAGCGTCATGTACTGCGCCTGCATGTCGGTCGGAAAACCGGGGTGTGGCTGTGTGCGGACGTCGATGCTGCGGAACTCGGAGGTCGCGCTCACTCGCAGGCCGCCCTCGTGAACCTCGATCCGGGCCCCGCTCTCCTGCACCTTGTCGATCACCACCTCGAGGTCCAGCGGTCGGCAGTGTGATATTTGGAGGTCGTCGCCGCACAGCGCGCCGGCGATGAGGTAGGTTCCGGCCTCGATACGATCGGGGAGGATCGTGTGCTCGATCCCACCGAGCTCGCCCACGCCGCGAATTTCGATGGTGTCCGTGCCGGCGCCCTCGATATCGGCGCCCATCGCGTTGAGCATGACCGCCAGGTCGGCGACCTCGGGCTCGCGGGCTGCATTGCGCAGTACCGTCGTGCCGTCCGCCAGCACGGCCGCCAGCATGAGGTGCTCCGTGCCTCCGACGGTGGGCGTATCGAAGATCACCTCGGCGCCGCGCAGCCGTTTCGCTTCGGCGACGACGTAGCCTTCCTCGACGTGCAAGTTCCCGCCCAGCCGCGCCAGTCCCGCGAGATGCTGGTCCACGGGGCGGGCGCCGATGGCGCAGCCACCGGGCAACGAGACCCTTGCCGATCCGGTGCGAGCCAGCAGGGGGCCGAGAAGGAGAAACGACGCTCGCATTGTCTTGACCAGATCGTACGGGGCCTCCGTGCTGGAGAAGGCTCCCAGACGAGTGCTGACCACGTCGCCATCGCGCTCGACCTCGACGCCGAGGTGCTCGAGCAAGCGAACGATCGTCGCCACGTCGCGCACCGCCGGGACGTTGCGCAACACGACGGGCTCGTCCGTCAACAGACTGGCGACGAGCTCGGGCAAGGCGGCATTCTTGGCGCCGCCGACCCTTACCGAGCCGCTCAACGTGCGGCCGCCCCGGATACGTAGCTTTTCCATGGCTACATGCTATCCGTTCGACCCGCGCGCGGTTTGCCGGAAACGTGAACGCCTACGCGACACGAGGCTCGAGGAGATCACCTGATGCGAGAGCCTCTACCTCCCCTGTCGGACGTTACAGAACCCACCGTCATCGGTGCAGTTGGGATCACGCAACGTGCGCTCGAAGAGCTCGAAGATCCTCCGGTATTCGTCGGTCCAGGAGCTGGGTTCGACGAATCCGTGGTTTTCCACCGGGTAGACGGCGAGCTCCCAGTTTTCCTTGCCGAGCTCGATGAGTCGCTGCGCCAGGCGCACGACATCCGAAAAGTGCACGTTGGTGTCGATCATGCCGTGCAGCATCACGAGGTGCTGGTCGGGCCGGAAGTTGTCGGCGAAGTAGATCGGCGAAGATTTCTCGTAGGCCTCTTCGTCCTCGTACGGCAGGTTGAGGATGCGGCTGGTGTAGCCGTGGTTGTAGTGGGCCCAGTCGGTCACCGAGCGCAGCGCTGCGCCGGACTTGAAGGTGTCGGGAGCGGTGAACAGGCCCATCAACGTGATGAAGCCACCGTAGGAGCCGCCGTAGAGACCGACACGATCGGCGTCGACGCCCTCGTTGGCGACCAGCCAGCGGGCGCCGTCTACCTGATCAGACAGGTCCTTGCCGCCCATCCAGCGGTAGATCCCGGTGCGCCACTCGGCCCCGTAACCGGCGGAGCCGCGGTAGTCGATGTCCAGAACCGTGTAACCCCCGGCCGCGAGGAACTGATTGAACTGGTACTCGCGGTAGTACGAAGACCAGTAGTTGTGCACGTTGTGCAGGTACCCGGCGCCGTGCACGAAAATCACCGCGCCGCCGTGCGCATCGGCGCCCATATCGGAGGGACGGTAGATGCGGGCGGGCACCATGGTGCCGTCCTCGGCGGCGAAGTGGATGATCTCGGGCTTGATCCACGGGAACGACTTCCACTCGTCGGTGGGCGAGTCGGTGATCGGCGTCATGTCCATGGCGTCAGCGGCGGCGGCGACGTAAAGCTCCGGCGGCCGGTTGGCGCTGTCGCGCACGATGGCGAAGTGCTCGCCGTCGGGCGATATCGTGGCGACGAAACGCCCGTCGCCCTTGGTGAGCGCCGTGCGGCCGCTGCCGTCGAGCTCCATGCGGAAGACGTGCTCGTTGAACGGCGAGCCCTCGTTCGTGCGCAGCAGGAAGTGCGTGCGCTGCTCGGGGATGGAGACGTTCAGCACCTCCCACTCGCCGCTGGTGAGGGCCTGCTTGTCCGAGCCGTCGGCGTTGACCGCGTAGAGGTGGGCGTACCCGCTTTCCTCGCTGACGAAGTAGATGCGGTCCGTTCCCGGAAGAAAGCCGACACAGCCGCCGAAACACGGTCCGGCCACCCATGCATCGTCGCGCAGGTGATCGAGTAGCGTGCGCTCGCCGGTGGCTGCGTCGACCGACCACAGCCAGCGGTCCTTGTTGTCGAACGAAACGGCGAAAACGAACGCCGTCGTGCCGCCGTCGTTCCAGCCGGCGTTGAATACACGAGGTGCGTCGTCGCTCTCGTAGTCGTCCGGCGCCGCCTCGACCCAGGTCATCTCGCCCGTGGTGGTAGCGAGGATGCCCGCGCGTGATTCTCCCTGCACGTCGCCCACCTTGGTGCGCACGGTGAGGTCGCGCGTGTAGCCGTCGTCGGTGACCCAATCGGGCACGATGGTCTGCGTCGAATCCTGCGCCGGCGTGGTGGCTTGCAGAAGCACGAACTCGCCGTTTCGGGTGGGTGTGAGTCCCTGCACGCGCTCGTCGCGGGCCAGGTGCACCGTACCGGCTTCGTCGGCTTCGGCCGCATCGCGGCGTTCCTCGGTGCGATCATCTCGCTCCGCGTCCCGCCGGATGTGCTCGAAGAGCTCGAGCTGTTGCTGCTCGAGAAATCCCTTTTGCCCCTCCGCATCTTCCTCGTCGCGCGGCGCCGGGTTGCTCGAGATACGGGTGATCTGCTCGAGGTCGCCGACGTCGATACCCAGCCGGAACAGGTTGGAGCCACGGCGGAAGATCACCGATTCCTCGTCGGCCGAAAACATCGGCTGACCCTCGCTGTCCTCGGTGTGCGTGAGGCGCTGGACCGCCATCGTTTGCCGGTCGACGAGGTAGAGGTCACCGGAGACGGTCGATACGCGCCAGCGTCGATCGGCGGACAGATCGCCGCCGGCCAGCAGCGGCGCCGCATCCCGGGCCTGCTCGTAGGTGAGCTGCTCGATACCGCTACCGTCGGCGCCCACGCGGTAGGTCGAGGCCTCCGCATCCCACTCCAGCCCGCCCGGACGCCAGCGGAAGTACAGCCATTCGGAGTCGTCCGTCCAGCGTACTTGCGCGGGGGCCTGGCCGACGTGCTCCTGTGCCCGCATGATGTTGCGGATCGACAGCTCGAAATCCTCATCGCGCACCGGCTCGGGTACGAACGCGGCGGTGCTCTGGGCTCCGGCGGTGGAAGCGGCGATGGCCGCGGCGACAACGGTGACTGCCAGCGTCAGCAAAGTCCGGCGCATTTGTTTCCTCCCGTGGCGGAAAAGTGCTCGACGAGAAGACTAGCCGGAGGAAATCGATCCCGGCAAACCGCAGCGCGATTTGTTGCCGGGTTTTCCGAGCGGCCGCGCCTACCTGCTGGTCGGAATGTTGCCGCCGCGGTAGATCGCGGTGTCCTTGTGGTACTCACGCCAGTCGAACCAGAACTCCGTGATCGAGGTCACGCGCTCGAGCTGTTGGCCCTGGTGCGGCCCAGAAACGCCGACGCCGCGAAAATCGAACTGCGAACCGGAACCGGCGTCGAAGAAGGCGGGAGGCTCCGCGCCGGCGACGGCGTAAAGCTCGAGCTCCTCGCCATCGAGGCGCCGATCGAAAGCTCGTACCGACTTACCGTCGCGGGCGACCGCCAGGAGTATCGGCGTAGAACCGACGCGATCCGAAATCGGTGTTTGCTCCTGCAGCGTGGCGAGGGAATAAGCCTTGGAACGGCCGTCGATCTCGACGCCGACGATCAGGTCGCGAGCTCCGAGCTCACCGTCCGGGATGAGCTGCTCGGGCACCGGAAAGTTCGCCTGCAGGTCCTCGACCCAGTCGGTGGCGGCGTAATCGGCCAACCGCCCCTCTTCGACCGCAAGAATGCGACCGTTCGGGTTCTCTGATCGCCAGATATCGAAGCTGACGATCTCGAACGGCATGGGCTCGAGTTGCTCACCCTTCAACGGTCCCTGGATGGCTTCGCCGGTAACCTGCTGCCACCAGGTGCCCGTCTGCTCGTCCTCCATGATGAAGTTCTGGTTGTTGACGCCGATGAGACGGAAGGTCAGGCGTTGCCCGTTGACGTCGGAACGCCACACCAGACCGGTGTGGCAGAGAGCTCAGTAGGTGACGACGTACGGCTCACCGTCGATCTCCTCGTTGACGATGTGGTAGTACGCCACCATCAAGATGGGGTAGGCGCGCGCCTCGTCACCCACCGATACGCCCATGACGTAGTCGCTCTCGGCGACGTGCGCCGCCCCCGATATGCTCTCGTAGGCGATCGTTTCGGGAGGCGCGAACAGCATCCATTCGACGAGCTGCTGTTGCGAGAAGGGCACCGCTGCTACGAGAAGGGCGAGGGGGATGGTCGCCGCCATCGAAGCCCAGCGCGGGGGGCGGCTCTTCCACATCCGATAGGCGACCAGGGCTCCCACCGCCAGCAACGCGAGCGTGATCATGGTGCCCCGGGAGCGCACGCCGTAGAGCCATTCGATGAGCTCCGGCGTGTGGTAGGTGAAGGGCTCGGTCATCGCACCCGGCAGTACCGCCACGGCCACGGATGCCGCCGCCAGGGCGAAAAGCGCTACCAAGCTGACCACGATTCCCTTCATCCGACACTCCTTTCAGGTACGCCAATGTCGCAGGTTGCCCGAGGAGGAGCAACTCGCCCGCGCTCGCTACCCTACGGGCAGAGGGAATTGCGCGCGATCTCGGCGTCAGGGCTCGTCGACGATGCCGAAGCATCGCCTTCCTCGCCCTTCCTTGATCTCGCCCGCAATTCCCTCTGCAAGTGTCAAGCCATGTTGGAGACAGCAC
>CAYSHI010000277.1:0-4218 GCA_964430745.1 uncultured Acidobacteriota bacterium
GATCGCAGCGTTGCGCCTCGTCGACGATACCCAAGGCATCGCCTCCTCGCCGCGCCTTGCGCTCACCCCTGACTCCCGCCTGCGAACGTCACCCTATTTGCGACGTGGGACACTAGTGTCCCACGTCACCATTGTCTTTACTTTTGTGGCGACGAGACCGTGACGAGTTCAAGGAGCGGCGACGCAGGCGATGCTTGGGTATCGTCGAGGAGCAGCGACGCAGAAATCGGCGCGGTCTCGTCGCCACCCGAAGGGCGGGCAAAAGTGAAGACAATAGTGACGCGGCACACTAGTATGGCCGCATCTTCAGTGACCCGCAGCGTCAGGGAGCCGCCCCATGAGCAGTCGCGTCTCGATCACCCGCAGGTTTTCGCTCCTCGCCCTCGTTGTGGCCGCCATCGCGATGCTGCCATCGGCAACGGTGGGCGCCCAGAGCAACGTCACCTCCCCGGAGGAGTTCTTCGGGCATCAGCTCGGCGCCGACCGAACGATGGCCCGTTGGGACCGGATGGTCGAGTACTTCGAGCTGCTCGAAGAAGAGACCGACCGTGTCCAGGTCACCAACATGGGTCCGAGCACGGAGGGACACCCGTTCCTCCTGGTAACCATCACGTCGGCCGAGAACCTCGCCAATCTCGATCGCATCGCCGAGATCAGCCGCGCGCTGGGCGACCCTAGGGGTTTCTCGGAGTCGGAGATCGACGCCATGATCGGCGAGGGCAAAGCCGTGGTCGCCCAGTCGTTGGGGCTTCACTCGACGGAGGTAGCCGGCTGCCAGACCGCCCCGGAATTTGCCTTCGACATGGTGGCGCGCGAGGACGAAGAGGCGCGTCGCATGCGCGATGAGACGGTCCTGCTGCTGCTCCCCTGCATCAACCCCGACGGGCAGGTTTGGGTCACCGACTGGTACCGCGAGTGGGTCGGCACCGAGTACGAGGGCGCCGGGCTGCCATGGCTCTACCACACCTATTCGGGTCACGACAACAACCGCGACGGCGACTTCATGAACCTGGTGGAGTCGAAGTACATCGGTGAAATCCTCTATCGCGAATGGAAGCCGCAGGCCTACGTCGATCACCACCAGATGGGCGGCGGTGGAGCGCGAATGTACGCACCGCCGTACAGCGACCCGATTCGCCCCTACGCCGATCCGCTGATGTGGCGCGAGCTCTCCTGGTACGGGGCTCACATCGCTTACAAGCTGGAAGAAGCCGGCAAGGCGGGAATTCTCAATGCGGCCCAATACCCGGGTTGGGGCCACTTCGGCTGGCACTGGATCACGCCGTTCCACAACATCGCCGGCATGCTCACGGAATCGGCGAGCGCCAACCTGGCGTCGCCGGTGTACGTCGACCCTGACCAGCTCTCAGGCGGTGCCCGGCAGCTTCCGGAGTACGAAGCTCAGTCGACGATGCCCAACCCGTGGCCGGGAGGCTGGTGGCGACTGCGCGACATCGTCGAGCAACAGAAGATCGCCGCCTGGGCCCTTCAGGACATGGCTGCACGCAACCGCGAGACCGTCCTGCGCAATCAATATCTCAAGTCGACCCGGCAGACCGACCGCGGCGCCACTGATTCGCCCAACGCCTACGTCATCCCGTCGACCCAGCATGATCCTTTGACGACGGTGAAGCTGATCAACACGCTGATGCTCTCGGACATCGAGATCCAGATCGCCGAGTCGCAGTTCAGCGCCGGCAACCGCCTGTACGACGAAGGTTCGTTCGTGGTGTCGTTGGCGCAGCCCAAGATGGGCCTGATACGCAATCTGCTGGGCCGCACGTTCTACCCGGACAACGATTGGACCCGCGGACGCGACGGCGCGCCGTTGCGCCCCTACGACACCTCCACCCACACCATGGCCGAGATCATGGGTGTACAGGTGGATCCGGTGGACGGTGCGACGACGGGTGACCTGCGCGTCCTCGAAGAGCCCATCCCCGTGGCCGGCAGCGTCGCCCCCGGCGACAGCCACCTGCTCGATGGCCGGCTCAACGACAGCTTTCGCGCGGTCAACCAGCTCTTTGCTCGTGGCGCGACCGTTGCGCGCGTCCACGAGCCGAGCGGCACCCTGAAACCCGGCGATTTCATCGTCACCGGTTCGTCATCGGACCTCTCCGAGGTGGCTCGAGACACCGGCGTCGATTTCGCCGCCGCCGGCAGCGTGCCCACAGATGCGATCACCGAGATTGCGGCGCCACGCATCGCCATGTACCAGCGATACGGCGGTGGAAACATGGAAGAGGGCTGGACGCGATTGGTGTTCGAGCAATTCGACTTCCCGTACACCTCGCTGATGGACGAGGAGCTCACCGCCGGAGGCCTCAACGCGAACTACGACGTCATCGTCTTTCCGCATGATTCGTGGGGCGCCATCACCGGGCTACCGACGCCGGGCGGCGGTGGCGGCGGACGCGGCGGACGTGGCGGCGGCCGCGGCGGCAACACGCCGCCCGACTACCGCAGTGGGATCGGCGAGGCAGGCCTGGAAGCTTTGCGCCGGTTCGTCGACGGCGGCGGCCGGGTGGTCGCCATGGGCGGTGCCACCGACTTCGCCGTCCGCGCCTTCAACCTCGGCGTGCGCGACGCCCTGGCGGGGCTCGACTCGATGGAGTTCTTTTGCCCAGGCTCGACGCTGCATGTCGACGTCGACACGAGCAATCCGCTCGCCTGGGGCATGCCCGCCGACACCCTGGCGCTGTTCTGGAGCAGTCCGGCGTTCGAGATCACCGCGCGTGACGCCTATAACTACGACCGGGTCGTTACCTACGCCGAGCGGGAGATCCTGCAGAGCGGCTGGCTTGTCGGCGAACAACACCTGTCGAATCGCGCCGCCGTGGTCACCGCGAACGTCGGCGAAGGCCAGGTCGTTTTGCTCGGCATCCGCGCCCAGCACCGGGCGCAGACTCATGGGACCTACAAGCTCCTCTTCAACGCCCTTCTGAAGTAGGGGAGCGGCAGGGCGCGCGATACCGGCGTTGCGCTCGGGTCGGTCGCTTCCGCGTACGAGGGTACGCGTCCGCTCTCGACGCCTGCGCGCGCCTTGGTCTCGCGCGCCCTGCCGCTCCCTGAGAGGGCTCGATTCCCGTCCCCTCCGTTCGGTGGCGCCGGAAGGATGCGGCGGCGATGGGAATGTCTCTGCCTAGATTCGGCTGACGCTGGGCTTTCGCTGAGGTTGATGTCGCAGCGGGTGGCGGGGGCGTCGGGGCGGGGGTGCCGGCGGCATCGGAGAAGGATCCCGAGCCCCGCAAAGGACCGGTGCCATGAAACGCATCATCATCTTTTCCTTCGCCTTCCTGCTCTCGTGCACGATCGGCCTCCCTGCACTCGCCCAGCAATCCGCGCCCACGGATGCCGACCTTGCCAAGCAGGCGCAAAACCCCATCGCCAGCCTCATCAGCCTGCCGTTCCAGAACAACACCAACATCAACATGGGGCCCTACGAGCGCTCGCAGAACGTGCTCAACATCCAGCCGGTGATCCCCTTCAACTTCGGCCCCGTGAACCTGATCACCCGCACCATCGTGCCCGTGGTGTACCGGCCGGACTTGATGGCGGAAAGCGGCGGCACTTCGGGGCTCAGCGATATCAACGCCACGTTCTTCGTTGGCCCATCGGCTCCGGCCGCTGTCACCTGGGCCGTCGGCCCCGCGCTCTATCTGCCAACAGCGACCGACGACGCCCTCGGATCAGATAAGTGGAGCGCCGGGCCTTCCGTCGTCGCTCTCGGCATGCCGGGCCACTGGGTAATCGGTGTTTTGGTAAGCAACGTGTGGTCGTTTACGGGAGATGAGGACGACGGCGACGTCAACAGCTTCCTGCTGCAGCCGATTCTCAATTACAACCTGCCCCAACAGTGGTACCTGACCTCGGTACTCATCATCACCGCGAACTGGAACGGTGCCGACGGCAACAAGTGGACCGTCCCGGTGGGCGGCGGCTTCGGCAAGATCTTCCGCATCGGCTCGCAGGCCGTCAACGGCAGCTTCCAGGCCTTCTACAACGTCGAGCACCCGGAGTTCACCATTCAGCCACCGATCGGCGGCCTCCCCATCGAGGACTCCGGCGGCGGCCCCTGGACCATCCGCTTCCCAGCTCCAACTCCTATTCCCGAGATAGCCCCCCCAAGCGCGAGCAAAGCAAGCGCAACACCCAACCCACCCAGCCCCAAGCGCGAGCAAAGCAAGCGCAACGCCCAACCCACCCAGCCCCAAGCGC
>CAYSHI010000278.1:0-11337 GCA_964430745.1 uncultured Acidobacteriota bacterium
CGCCCCTTACCGCGTCAGAGGTCGACTGGGTGCTGCGGCGACGCGACAAGGTCGTCGCTCACATCGAGGGCATCATCGCCACGGTAGGCGACGAGAACATCGTGCTGTTCGACGACAGCCGATGAGCGCACCGACGCCCGATCAACGGGTGCGGGACGAAGCCGAGGAAACCTGCGCCAACCTCCGCGTCAGACGCGACCGGTGATGTAAGCCTCGAGCTGCTGGATCATCGACTCCTGGTACCACATGATCGACTTCACCACGTCGCCGATCGATACCACGCCGACAAGCTCTCCGCGGTCGATCACCGGCAGGTGACGCACGCGCTCGACGGTCATGATCTCCATGCAGTCCTTCATGGAGTGCGACGGACTCACCGTCGCCACCACCCCGGTCATGATGTCCTGCACGGGCGTCTCACGAGAGCGCTTGCCCTTGAGCGCAAGGCGTCGGGCGTAGTCACGCTCGGAGATGATGCCGATGAGCTTGTCGTCGTCGAGGATCAACAACGCGCCGATGTTCTTCTCGGCCATGATCTCGAGCGCGTTCCACACCGAGGAATCCGGCGTTACGGTCCAGACTTTGCTGCCTTTGTCCATGAGTACGTCGTGAACGTATTGCATGGGCGAATGTTTACACCCGCGACCCCTGTCTTGGCAATACGCTCGGCCCGCAGAACCCGCCGGGCCGGCTCCTCGAGTTCGTGATCGGCCGCCCTTCCGCGGGCTCCGGCTCGCCCCTCCTCAGGCTCCGGCTTGCCCCTACCGGGCGAGGCGACCGGGCGCAGCGACTCCCCTCACCCCGGATCACACCCCGGGAGATCACCTTCAGATCATACGATCCACTGGTAGCCGCAGTTGCCGCAGTCGTACTGCTGTTTGGGCGGCGGGTCGTACCGCGTCGTCTTGCGGTCCGACACTGGCTCCTCACCGGCGATCGGCCGACCCGCTGCGTCCCAGCCGCACTGAGGGCATTGCCTCCGCTGGATGCGCTCTCGCTCGAGCATTCGACAGACCTTTAGTTGTGAAATACCCCTTGCGGAGAGGTTAGCGCCGGGCGGCCGGCCAAAATAGACCTTATTGGCCGGGCGACGCGTGTCGACCCGACGTTGGCGATGCGGGCTGAGTGAGGCGGCTTCGCCATCTCGACCCCATCGTTCCGTCGGTCGGCCCGGAGTTATCCTCTCGGCCGCACGTCCGATCAGCTCGCGGCCCTTGTAGGGATGCCCGCGATCTCTCCGGCGAGCTCCTGGCGCGCCTTCCACAAATCGTGGCCGCTCTGCATGCTCAGCCACAATTCGGCGCCGTTGCCGCAGTACTTCCCGAGGCGCATCGCCATCTCCGCGGTGATCGCACGCTCCTCTCGCAGAATCATGTAGAGCTGCTGGCGGCTCACGCCCATCTCACGGGCAGCCTGCGCGATGCTCACATCCATCGCCGGCAACACCACCTCGCGCAACAAGCTGCCCGGGTGACTCGGCGTCCTCTTCCTGCCTCGTGCCGTCACTGGTCCCTCCAGACAATCATGCGACGCCAGGCCCTCAATGGTACTGCTCCAGATCCACCGCACTCGCCTCCCCATCCTGGAACTCGAACGTGACGCACCAAGGGCCGTTCACGTGAATCGAATAGCGCATCGGCCGGTAGCCTCGAAGGCGGTGGAAGTCGAAACCGGGGATGTTCAGATCGGTAGGCTTCGAAGCCGAATCGAGCGCGTCCAGCACCAGTAAAGCCCGCCGCCTCAGATCGGGCCGGACCCTTCGGCTGCTGCCGGTGCGAAACAGCTCGCGCAGACCCTTGTGTCGCCACGTTCGAATCACTAGGAGTGTAGAGGCTTAGCCTACGCAGTGTCAACTCAGAGTTGACACCCAAAGGGAGTGGAGAACGGAACTATAGAAGTGAGACGGCCGCGGCCGGGGAGGTTCCGAATGGTGCTGCGGCGGGGGCTCACGCTGACGGGTATGGGGTCGGCTTCGGTACCGTAGCGGCGATCGGTGTCGGGCGGCTGTTGAGCAACTTCTTGTTCGGTGTCACGCCCACCGATCCGGTGACGTTCGTGTTCGTGGCGGGGTTTCCGATCGCCGTCGCGCTGGTTGCCTGCTATCTGCCGGCCCGGCGGGCTACCCGGGTCGATCCAACGTTGGCGATGCGGGCTGAGTGACGAGAGCGGCCGGTTACATCCAACGCGAACGGCTCGGGCGCTGCCTACGGACCGACCTCGGACCAACCTCGGAGCCTTCCCTACGAACCGACTTCGGATCGACCTCGGCTTCTTCCTACGGACCGACCTCGGCATTCATCTCGGGGCCGCCCGCGTCGTGAAGGCGCGCCCCACGCCATACGACGAGCATGAGGATTCCGGCGAGCAACGCCGGGGCGTCGAGGATCAGGGCGAGCACCCAATCCGGCCACCCGAACCACATCGTGAAGACTGCGACCGCACCAATAAGCATCAGGCCGCCGAGGAGCTCCGAGCGCCAAGCAAGGTAGCCGGCCAACAGGATCAAGGCCGGCATGATCAGGTGCATGATCAAGCCCATGGCTCCGAGCTCGCCGATTTCCCCGATTCCCGAGGCGATGTTGAAGAAGAGCCAGAACCCGGCCCAGGCAATAAAAAGGCCCCAGGCGCACACGCGCAGGGCCTTCACCCACCAAGCGCTTCGGTGGTTTTCCGACATGTGGCACCTCTCGATGCTGCCCGCGGCCGGGCAGCGTCGGGCGGTAAAGCGGATGTTCGTCTCACAGGTACCTAAAGAAACATCCGGCGGAGGTTACCGGGCGACCAGCAGGAGGGCTCCTGATGAGCTGCCACCTCCCACGGAGCGGATCAGCGGCACTTGCCGGAGCCCCCGCCGTTGCTACACTTGTCTCACCACGCCGAGGTGGCGGAATTGGCAGACGCGCCGGACTCAAAATCCGGTATCCGCAAGGATGTGAGGGTTCGAGTCCCTCCCTCGGTACTTTAACGTCCACGTTTCTTGCGGTCTCGGAGGCACGGAACGCGCCTCCTTGCCCTGATCGAACAGACGAGGGCCGCCTACTCGGAGCGGAGGGAGACGGCGGGATCGACGGCGGCGGCCCGGCGTGCCGGCAGCAGGCACGCGAGCGTCGCCGCCAGGATGAGCAGGAGCGGCACCGCGGCGAAGGTGACCGGGTCGAGTGGGCTCACCTCGAAGAGCAGCGAGGTCATCGCCCGCGTCAGCCCCACCGCGGCGGCGAGGCCGAGGACGACGCCGATACCGACCACCACCAAACCCTGGCGCAGCACCATTGTGCTGACCTCGTGGGCATGCGCTCCGAGTGCCATGCGCACGCCGATCTCGGCGCTGCGCTGGCTGACCACGTAGGCGATGACACCGTAGACGCCGACCGTGCCGAGCAATAGCGAGACAACGGCGGCGATGCCGAGCATCGCCATGGTGAAGGTGGTGCGCGCCATCGAGTCCGCCGCCAGTTGCTCGAGCGTCCCGGCCGACGAGATCGCCAGGTCGCCGTCTATGCCCCACACCTGCTCGCGCACCGCCGGCAAGATCGCGGCCGGGTTGCCTTCTGTGCGCACCACCAAGCTGACGGTGGAACGCAGGTAGCTGTGCCCCTGCAGCGGCAGGTAGATGGTCTGCCCGGGGGGGTCTTGCAGGTTCTTTTCGCGGATGCTGCCGACCACGCCGACGATGGTGTACCAATCGGGACTGAAGGTGCCGCTGACGCGCTTGCCGAGCGCCGACCTCCCGGGCCAGAAGTTGTCGGCAAAGGCCTCGCTCACCACCACGACCTTGTTGCCGGTGACGCTGTCGGTGCGGTCGAGCAGCCGCCCTTCGACGAGGGGGATGGCCATGGCGTCGAAGAAGCGCGGGCTGACGACGCGCACCGGGTGCACGTACGAGAGGCCGTCGGGCGGCTGCGGGAATTCCTCGACATCGATGCCGTCCATGTCGCCGCCTCCGATGAGGCCGATGCGGCTGGTGGTTCCGGCGGCGACGACGCCGGGAAAGCCGGCGAGGCGCTCAGTGACGTCGAGGGTGAAGCGGCTGACGTCGGCCTCGCTCGGATAGCGGGCCTCGGGCAACGAGATGCGCATCGACAGCGCGTCGGCCACGTCGAAGCCGGGATCCACGTTGCTTAGGCGGTCGAAGCTACGCAGCATCAACCCGGAGCCCACCAGGAGCACGAGCGCCAGCGCCACCTGCGCGATCACCAGCGCGTGGCGCGTGCGGTTGCGCGAGCGGCTGCCGGTAGCGTTCTGCCCGCCGTCCTTGAGCGCGCCGACGAGGTCGTCGAAGCGCAGGCGCAGGACCGGGAAGCTGCCGAAGGCCAGCGTGCTGAACAGCGAAGCGACCAGCGCGAATGCGAGCACCGTGCCGTCGATCGAGACCTCCTCGAGGCGCGGCAACGTGCCGGGATCGAGCGCCACCACCAGGCGCATCGCCGCCGCGGCGAGCCCCAGGCCGGCGACGCCTCCGAGCGCGCCGAGCACGGCGCTCTCGGTGAGGTAGAGGCGCAGCACCCGCCCGCGTCCGGCACCCAGCGCGGTGCGCACCGCGACCTCGCGCTGGCGGCCTTCGGCGCGCACCAGGAACAGGTTGGCGACGTTGGCGGCGGCGATCACCAACACCAACCCCACCGTGCCCAGCAGCACCCACAGCACCTGCCCGACGTCACCGACCACGTCCTCCTTCAGCGTCGTCAGGACCGGTGCCAGCCCGCTTCTTTCCAGCATTTCTTCGGTGAATTGTCCGGGGGCGACCTCCATGATCCCCGGCAGCGCCGATCCCATCTCGAGCTCGGCGTCCTCGCGGCGCAGGCCTTCGCGCAGGCGGCCGACGCCGCGGTAGCTCATACTGTGGCCGAAGAGCTCGTCGCGGTCGACGACGAACGGCGTCCACAGCTGGGTGTCCGGCGCCGGGTAGCGGAAGTGCGCGGGCATCACGCCGACCACTTCGCGCAGCTCACCGTCGACTTCGACGCGGCGGCCCAACATGCCGGGGTCGGAGCCGAAGCGGCTCGTCCACAGGCCATCGGAAAGGATGACCACCGCGTCACCCCGCGGACCGCCCTCTTCCTCGGTGAACGCGCGACCGAGCGCCGGCTGCGCCTGCAGCACGGTGAACAAGCTGGGCGTCACCTCGGCGGCCTCGACGCGCACGGGCTCGTCGCCGCCGGTCAGGATGCGCGCCCGGTTGCCCCACACCGCCACCTCGTCGAACGAGCTGCTGCGCTCGCGATAGGTCAGGTACACGGCGTCGGAGAGCTCCATTTTCTCGACCCCCAGGCCGGGCGCCTCGGACCAGATCACCACCAGGCGATCGGCGTCGGCATACGGCAGCGGTTCGATGAGGATGCCGTCGACGAGGCTGAAGATCGCGCTGCTGGCGCCGATGCCCAGCGCCAGGGTGAGCACGGCGACGAGCGTGAAAGCCGGGCTCTTGGCCAGGCGGCGCAAGGAGTGCTGCAGGTCGGTCTTGAGATGATCCATCGGCTTGCCCTTCGCGGGGGAGCGGGAGGGGGTTCGGCTGGCGCCGTGCATTCCGAAAGCGCTGCGCACGAGAGCCCAGAGCTCGCGCGCACGTCGCTTCTGGCGGGCCGCGAAGCCCAGCGCCGCCCAATCGCCCTCGCGGGCGATGACCGTGACGAGCAGGTCGGCGCCGTAGCGGCCGCGGAAATCGCGTGGACACAGGCGCAGCACGGCGCCGTACAGCGACAGGAAGAGTCCAGGGTCGTTCACCGCGCAGTCCTCGTCACGCGTGGATCACGTTCTTTTCGCGCGCCACCTGCAGGAGGTTGGCCAGCCGGCGCGATTCGGCCTCGAGGACGTCGCGGCCGAAGGCGGTCAGACGGTAGTAGCGGCGACGGCTGTCGCCGCCGTCCTGTGGATCCGGGGCGTCCTCGAGCAGCCCCTCGTCGTTCATGCGCCTGATGGCCGCGTACAGCGTGCCGGCTTCGAGCTCCATGGCCCCGCCGGTGCGCGCCGCGACCTCCTTGATGATGCCGTAGCCGTGCAGCGGCGCGTCGGCGATGGCCAGCATGACGTGGTACGAGAGGTGTGTCAGCGGCAGCATGCCGTTGGGATCGGTATCGTCTCTCATGCGCTTCTCCCCCTCCCCGACTGCTGGTGGCGGCTCGTCAGGCTCTTCGTTGCGCCTCACCAGGGCCTAAATAAAGGTAATATCATAACTATAGTGATGTTCCCTATAGTTAGTCAACCACCCACGCGCGTCGGCCCAGGAGTCGCTCGTGAGCTTGGCAATCTCGCGACGGTCGAGGTCCATCACGTAGATGTTCCCCTCACTTCGGTCGCGACCGGATTGAAAAGCCACCTTGGTCCCGTCGGGTGAGGCGGTGGGACGTGCGTCGAAGAAGGGGCCGAAGGTCAGCCGCTCAGCCTCACCTCCTTCGTTCGACAGCAGGAAGAGGTGTCCGAGTAGCGTGAAGATGAAGGACTCGCCGCCGGGAGTGACGGTGATGTCTGGAGAGCTGACCTCGGACGTCTCGATCACGACCGTGCGTCATTCGGACTCCACCTGTGCGACTACCGGTCCGGGCCACAGCAACAGGAACATCGCCCAGAGAAAATACGTTCTCGGTCCCAGCCTGGTGTCCCGAGCTCGGTACACCTCTCCCGTGCTGCTCGCGCCGAGTGGCTCAAGGATTCTGTATGGAACACGCTCCCATGACGTGGTTCCGAAGTGTCCCTCTTCTGTCCCTGACAGGAGCAAAAACGTCGGAAGCCACCGCACTCCACGTAATGGCGCAAACCCGTACCCTTCCTGGCGTTTCCGCTAAGTTGTTGATAGCAAAGGATCAGCGCTAAGGGCCAAGAAGGGACTCAAAATCCGGTTCCCGCAAGGGAGTGAGGGTTCGAGTCCCTCCCTCGGTACTTCCTGGCAGCGGCCGGCGAGGCTGGGCTACTGCCCGGTATGGAGAACTCGTACGCGCGCGACGACGCCTGAAATCTCGGGTCAGGAGCTCGCTGCCTGGAGGCCTGCCTCGACCTTGATAAGCCGTGGAGTAAAGCCTCGAGGGTTGGTGACGATGACGCCTTCCCGGGTGAACTCCTGATCACCGCCATGAACCAGCATCCGCGAAGAGAGCGGTTCGGGAAGGGCTTCTGAGAGCCGGCGGAGTCCGTCAAGGAAGCTGCTGCTGACCGTGGCGCCGGCCTTGATCTCGATCCCGACCTGGCGATCCGCAAACGAGAGAACGAGATCGACTTCATTGCCCACGCTGTCCCGGTAAAAATGCAAATTACTGCGGCGGCCGCGATTGTAGCGATGCTTGAGTGCCTCCATCACCACGAGGTTCTCGAACAGCGCGCCCTTGAGCGGGTGGGTGAATATCTGGTTCTTGTTCTCAATCCCCAATAGATATGCCGCGAGGCCAACATCGAAGAAGTACAGCTTGGGTGACTTGATGAGCCGCTTCGAGATGTTGGCATGGAGAGGAGGAAGCACGAACACGATGTAGCTAGCTTCAAGCACACTCAGCCACTCTCGTGCCGTCGTGTGAGATACGCCCGCGTCGTTTCCCAGCCCCTGCAGGTTGAGCAGTTGCCCGACACGACCGGCGCAGAGTCGCACGAACGTGCGAAAGCCGGATAGATTCCGGATCTCGCTGATCTGTCTGACGTCCCGCTCCACGTAGGTTTCGAAATAGTCGCCGAGCGCCTGCGTGGGATCCAGGTCCTGGTCGTAGATTCGCGGGTAGAACCCGGCGTGCAGCATGCTGTCCGTGTCCATATCCGGCCGGAGCAGCGCCGCTTCGGCGATGGAGAACGGGAGGAGGCGGAGGATGCCCGTTCTTCCGGCGAGCGACTGGCTGATGGCCTCGGACACCCGAAACTGCTGGCTACCCGTCAAGACGAAGACGCTGTTCCGCCTGGACTCGTCGACGACCTCCTGGATGTACGAGACGAGCTCCGGTGCGCGCTGGATCTCGTCCAGGATTGCACCCTCCCCGAGACCGCTGAGAAACCCTCGGGGGTCGCGGCTCGCGAATTCCCGCCGGTCGGGGGACTCCAGGCTCACGTAGTCGAGGCTGGGAAATGCCTTTCGGCAGAGGGTGGTTTTTCCGGACTGCCGCGGCCCCGTGACGGTCAAGATAGGGTACTTCGCGAACAAGCTCCGGGCGGAGTCTTCAAGCAACCGGTTGACGATCATGGAGTAATCATGAATCAGCTATTTGTAATATGCAACTACTGACTGCAAATTACAAATGCCCCGACAGCAGCCGCCACACGCTTCCAAGACGCGGTTCCGAGGTGTCCCTTTTCTGTCCCTGACAGGAGCACAAACGTCGGAAGCCACCGCACTCCACGTAATGGCGCAAACCCGCATCTTTCCTGGCGTTTCCTCTAAGTTGTTGATAGCAAAGGGTCAGCGTTAAGGGCCAAAAAGGGACTCAACATCCGGTATCCGCAAGGATGTGAGGGTTCGAGTCCCTCCCTCGGTACTCTGTTTTCGATGGGGTACAAAGATCATCCGGATCCGGACGATCGGCGAAGGTCATTTGCCGGTCCGAGCGTCCAGCTCGTTCCTTGTCAGTCGCGTCGGGGCGGCATAGCTTTGCAAAATGCCCGACGACGACCTCTCCCTCCTTGTCCAACAATGGAACGAAGGCGACCCCAACGCCTTCGACCGCATCGTGGAGTTCGTTTACGACGACCTGCGCCAAGTCGCGCATCGCCACCTCCGGTCCGAGCGGCCAGATCACACGTTGTCGACGACAGCCCTCGTTCACGAGGCGTACGCCCAGCTCTCGAGTCGGACGGCGCCGGCGTGGCGAGGGCGACCGCAGTTTTTCGCTCTTCTTTCTAAGGTGATGCGTCACGTCCTGATTGACTACGCTCGGCGGCGTAGGGCGACAAAGCGCGGCGGCGACGACGTCCGCGTCCCGTTGGACGAAGGGAGAACCAGCGACGACGCCGAGCTCTTCGATCTGCTCGCCTTGGACCAGGCCATCGACCAGCTGGAGGCGCACAACGAGCAGCTTGCGCGCGTGGTGGAGTGCCGCTTCTTCGGCGGCATGCAGGAGGCACAAATCGCCGAGGTCCTCGGCGTGTCCACGCGCACGGTCGAGCGTTCGTGGGTACGGGCGCGCCTCTACCTGCACGCTGCTCTCACGCACGGGGCTGAGGACAATAGGTCATGAGCTCGAACCAGGATTTAATGTGGCGCCGATGGGGGGATATCGACCCCCTTCTCGAGGCCGCGCTCGAGCGGCCAGCCGGCGAGCGACGGACGTTCATTGAGGAGGCTTGTGCAAGCGATCACGAGTTGCGCGATCTCGTGCTCGACTTGCTACGGTCCGAACCCGACGCACAGGGTCGATTCGTCGCACCGGGGCCTGCGGCATCGCGGGGAATGATCGAGGATCTTGCCGACCAGAGCGCCACGCCCGGTCGGATCGACCGATACACGGTCATACGGGAGATCGGCCGCGGCGGCATGGGCACGGTATATCTGGCCGAGCATGAGGGCGAAGGATTCCGCCAGCAGGTCGCGGTCAAGGTGCTCCGGCGCGGCATCGACACCGACGACGTCATGCGGCGGTTCGTGACCGAGCGCCGCATCCTTGCGACGCTCAGCCACCCGTGCATTGCTCAGCTATACGACGGCGGCACGACCGGCGACGGACTGTCCTATTTGGTCATGGAGTTCGTCTACGGCGAGCCGATCACGGACTATTGTGATGCGAACCAACTTACCGTGCGTCAGCGGCTCGAGCTGGTGCTCGACGTGTGTACGGCCGTCCGGGCCGCTCACGCCAACCTGGTCGTGCACCGGGACCTGAAACCGTCGAACATCCTGGTAACCGGCGAGGGGCACGTCAAACTTCTCGATTTCGGCATCGCCAAGCTCCTCGACCCCGATGTCGACACCGAGCACACGCGAACGGGCCTGTATTTTCTGACGCCGGACTACGCAAGCCCGGAGCAGTTGGCCGGCGCCTCCGTGACAACGGCGACCGACATCTATCAGCTCGGCGTCACGCTGTTCCGCCTGCTGACCGGGCGGTTGCCCCATCCGACGCCCACCGACGGGGCCGCCGTCCCGAACGAACCTTCTGCCCGTCGCGACATCCCGCGTCCCAGCGCCGTGGTCGCGGCCGGCGACGATGCAGAGGGCCTCGCTCGGGCGCGGGCGACGACTCCCCAGCAGCTGCGCCGGGCGCTCTCGGGCGATCTCGACACCATCATCGGCAAAGCGGTACGCGCCGACCCGGAGCGGCGCTATTCCTCGGCCGAAGAGCTGGCGCGCGACCTCCGTCGCTTTCTCGACGGCCGCACGATTTCAGCGCGCCCGGACACACTGGCGTACCGGGCTCGCAAGTTCGCCGGCCGTCAACCGTGGCTCGCGCCGGGGGCGGCCGCGTTGCTGCTGTTCGCGGGCTTCTACGTGGTGACCCAAGTTCAGCACACCCGCGAACTCGAGGCCGAGCGCAACGCCGCACGCCTGGAAGCGGAGCGCGCTCAGGAGGTACAGCAGTTCCTCGTGGACCTGTTCGCGAGCGCCGACCCTTATGCGCCCGCCGATGCCGAGCTGGGCAGCAAGATCACGGTGGTGGAGGCACTCGACGTCGGTGCCGAAAAGCTCCAGGACTCCCTCGCAGACCGCCCCGAGATCCGCGCGTCGATCCTGTCGGCGATCTCGCAGGTCTACGAGTCCGTCGGCATGTACGATCGCGCGCTCCCGCTGCGCGCCGAGGCCCGCCAACTGCAGGAAGGCATCTACGGCCCCTACTCGCACGAGGTGCGCGACAGCATCGGCTCCCTCGCCGCGATCCACGTAGAACTGGGCATGGAGGGCGCGCTCGACATGCTCGAGCAGCGCCTCGAGCTGGCCTTGGAGGCAGACCCGGTCGACCACAACGAGGTGGCGGAGGCCCGCGTGTACGTGGCGCGGCATCTGCTGAACAGGGGCCGTCCGGAGAGGGCGGAGGCACACCTCCTGGCTGTGGTGACGCCGGAAGGCGGCGCGGCAACGGCACTGCGCATCGAGCACCTTGTCGAAGCAACCCGAAGCCTGGCCGTGGCGCAGCGCGAGCTCGATAGGCTCGAAGAGGCCGAGCAGACGGCGCGTCGGGCCGTCGCGCTGGCCGACGAGGCCCTCGGCGCCGAGTCCTTGTCAGCCGCTTTCGCGCGAGGCGCGCTGGCGCAGAGCCTGAATGCGCTCGGCAAGTTCGATGAAGCCGAACAGGCGTTTCGCGCCGCCATAGGGCCGCTCGAGGAGGGCCTCGGCGCCGATCATGCCTACGTGATCGACAACAAGAACAACCAGGCGCTGCTGTGGCTGAACACCGGTCAGCTCGAGGAGGCCGAAGCGCTGCTGCGCGAGCTCATCGG
>CAYSHI010000279.1:0-7418 GCA_964430745.1 uncultured Acidobacteriota bacterium
AGTTTGAGGGGATGCCGACGATGATACGGGGGCCGCGATCGAGTTACTAGTGTGCTGTCTCCAACATGGCTTGACACTTGCGGAGGGAATTGCGGGCGGGATCAAGGAAGGGCGAGGAAGGCGTTGCTTTGGCATCGTCGACGAGAGCTGACGCCGAGATCGCGCGCAATCCCCTCTGCCCGTAGGGTAGCGGCGGGACGGGGCGATTCCTTTGTCGCGGCTCCTCGACGATGTATGAACATCGCCGTCGTTGCCTCTCCGCGGACTCGTCCCGTCGCGCTCGCTACAAGTGTCAAGCCATGTTGGAGACAGCACACGAGATAGAAGCCCGCGCCGTGCTCAGCTCTCTTCTTGCTCGGCGGGCCTCAGGTGGCGCCCCTTCTCCGAGTACATGTCGCGGTCGGCACGGGCGACTACGTCTTCCATGCGCTCGCCCAACTCACGAAACGCGACGCCCAGGCTGAAGGGCGCCGGCGACTCGAAGGGGGCGACTTCGCGCAGGCGTTCCGCGATGGTCTTGAGCTCCTCGCTCGAGGCGGCAGCAACGAATATGGCGAATTCGTCACCGCCCAGGCGTATGACGACGTCTTCCGCGCGTCCGTGCCGGCGGATGAAGTGCGAAACGCCCTGAAGAACACGATCACCCTCTTCGTGGCCGTAGGTGTCGTTGACCGACTTGAAATCATCGAGGTCGAGCAGCAGGCAACCCCATCGTGCCGTCGGCCGTTCGAGCCGTCCACGGAGGCCTTCCAGGTAGCGGCGGTTGTAGCAACCGGTGAGCGGGTCGCGCACGCTGAGCTCCTCGAGACGGCGCTCGAGGTCCTTGCGGTCGGTGATGTCTCGAAGCAGACCCTCGAAGCCCACGGGCTGGCCGTGCTCGTCTGTAAGCAGCCGCGCGTTGACGGAAAACCAGATCGTGTTTCCGTCCTTGCGCTCCAACTTCACCTCGTAGCCGGTTACCTCGCCGTCCGCCAGCACCCGGTTCCGCAATATCTCCCGGTCGTTGGGGTCCGGGTAGAGCTTCTCGGCGCTCCGGCCGACGAGATCTTCGCGCTCATAGCCGAGATGACGCTTCACCGCCGGGCTCGCATCGACAATGGTTCCGTGCATGTCGGTGCGGTAGTAGACGTCCTGCACGTTTTCGAAGATGGCGCGGTATTTCTGTTCGCTGTCGCGCAGTGCCCGCTCGGCGTGCTTGTGGTTGGTGACGTCGACCAGCATGCCGCGGTAGGCGACCGTGTGGCCAGCGCCGTCGCTTTCACCGTGCGCGACGTCTCGCACCCAGCGTCGCTTTCCGTCGAGTGCGCGGATGCGGAACTCGATCCCGGCACCGGACTTGCCGGCGGCTATCCGGCGATCGAACTCTCGTCGCACATCAGGGTCGACCATGAAATCGGCGAGCCGCCGCCCGCGGAGCTCTTCCAACGTCTTGGCGCCGAGGATACGAAGCAGCGCCGGATTGCCGTCGAGCACGGCGCCATCAGCGTCGGTCAGATAGATGGCTTCGTTCATCTGCTCGACGAAGTCCCGCAGGCCTGACGGGTCGTCGAGGAGAAGATGCCCGGGCGAGGGGACACCGGCAGCCGTACGGCTGAGCGGCTCGGACGGACGTCGCCGTTCGCCGTCCTTGGAGGGGTCAGTCAGGCCGGACATGTCGTGAGTTTATCGCTGCCCATGGGGGACTAATCAACCGCGATCGTCCTCGTTGATCTGAGCATCCCAGTGAATCGACACGGAATCGCGGAGGCTCCGGGCGGTCGGGCACTTCGCCTGATGGGACTCCAGGGCTCTGTCGACAACCTCGCGGGTGCCCGCCGGGATCCGCAACCGGTAGTGAATACGGATCTCCGTCAGGGTGGGGATCTTATCGAGGAGCTCGTTGATTCCCTCGGCTTCCGCGGCGATCGCATCGGGCGGCAAAGAGACTTGACGCACCTCCAGTGCGCCGTTCAAGGTGCCGAGCATTCAGCCCGCGGCGGCGGCGACGATGTAGTCGACGGGCAGCGGGAGATCCGGTGCCCCGTCCAAACGATAGTGCTGCTTGACGGGGCCGTGGACGCCGAATTCGAGCGGCGGGCCGACGGCGATCTCGGCGCGGCGCCGAAGCCCGTCGACTTTGGCGACGCGGGCGACGGCGGTGTAGAAGGGCTCGCTCATATCCTCCCTCTCTGTTCCCGCGGAGCCCCGCCCGGGTCGTGTCACGTATGTGATCGACGCCCCTCACGCACGACCCGCGGGTCCCCGGCGCTGGCGGCGTTGCGCCGTTCAGTGTTACATGAGGTTGGACCATGGTCGAAGGAAATTCCGAAAAGGAGCTGCCCATGAGCGCGCGCGTGACCGTGTCCCTGATCGTCTTGATCGCAGCCGTCGCTTTCGTCGGCGCCAACGCCGTTACCCCCGGCTTTGCCGCGCAGGCGCTTCCGACGCCGTCGGAGTATTTCGGCGTCGAGATCGGTGATCCCGGCGCTCTCGTCAAGCACCAACGAATTCTCGAGTACTACCGCGAGCTCGAGCGGCTGAGCGATCGTGTCCGCGTCGAGGTGGTCGGCGAGAGCACCGAGGGGCGGCCGGTCTACTACGCCATCGTCACCTCTCCTGAAAACCACCGGCGGCTCGACGAGCTCGTCGAGATGAATCGCAAGCTCTACGATCCGCGCGGTGTCCCGGACGATCAGGCGCAGCAGATCATTCGTGACGGGAAGACGTTCGTCATCGCCAACCATCAAATTCACTCTACCGAGGTGGGAGCCTCGCAGGGCGCCATCCTGTTGGCTCACCGCCTTGCTTCGGGCGACGACCACGAGGTGGCGCGCATTCTCGACGAGGTCGTGCTCGTGCACGTCCCCGTGCACAACCCCGACGGTCAGGAGCGGGTTTACGAATGGCTCGCCGAGCAGCGGGGTACGCCGTATGAAAACAGCGCGCCGCCGTTTCTGTACCAGAAGTACACCGGCCACGACAACAATCGCGACTGGTACATGTTTACGCAGGTGGAGACGCAGCATTCCATCCGCATGCAGAACGAATTTCACCCGCAGTTCACGCTGGACCAGCATCAGATGGGCTCCAACGGCAGCCGTATTTTCGTGCCGCCGTTCGAGGATCCGTGGGAGCCGGGCGTCGACCCGGCGCTGATCGCGTCGAACAACCTGATCGGGACCTTCATGGGCCAGTATCTGACCTCGAAGGGGTACGAAGGCGTCGAGTGGAAAGAGCGTTACGACGCCTGGACGCCGGCTCGTTCGTACTACCATTATCACGGCGGCGTGAGGATCCTCACGGAGGTTGCGAGCGCCCGCTACGCCGACGCCCTCGAGATTCCCTTCGAGCGAATCAGTGAAGACTACCGGCGCACCCGGTGGAGCTTCCCGATGCCGTGGCCGGGGGGAACCTGGACCTTCAAGGAGGTCGTCGACTACCACTATCAGTCGGCGATGGCGGCGATGCTTGCTGCCGCGGACCTGGGCGAGCAGTTGCGCCGCGGCATGTATGCGGCGCAGCGACGCTCCGTGGAGCCGCCGGACGATTCGCCGTACGCCTTCGTTTTTCCCGCGCACCAGGTCGACCCGCCGACCTCTCGCCGACTTCTCCAAGTTCTGCAGATGGCGGATGTAGAGATCGAGCAGGCGGAGTCGGGTTTCACCGCCGGCGGACGCTCCTACGGAGCCGGTAGCCACGTGGTGCGCTTTGCACAGCCGGCCGGCCGATTCGCCAAGACCATGCTCGAACGTCAGGAGTACCCCCAGATCTACCTGTACGAAGGCGGCCCCCTCGACCCGCCCTACGACGTCACGGCGCACACCCTTCCGCTGCTGATGAACGTCGACGTGGACGTCGTCGACGAGCCGTTCACGGCGGATCTCGCGGCCGTGGCCGCGGTCGGGCTGCCGCAAGGTGCGCTGGTCACCGCCGGCGTCGACACGCCCGCGGTTGCCGCGCCTACGGCGTATCTGCTCGATCCGCGCGTCAACAACAGCTACGTCGCCGCGTCGCGCATCTGGGACGAAGGTCTGACGCGGGCCACCGAGGGCTTCGAGGCGGCCGGGCGCACCTGGCCCGCCGGGACGTTTGTCGTACCGCTGACGCCACCGTTGGTGTCGATGGCGGAAGCGCTGGACATCGGCCGGGAGGTCGCTGAGCTGGCCGAGGATCTCGGGATCGAGATCGTCGCGGTTACCGAGCCCATCGACGTTCCCTTGGCGCTGGTCGGTGAGCCCCGAGCGGCGATCTTCCAGAGCTATTCACCGAGTATGCCCGAAGGCTGGTTTCGCTGGGTCCTCGATGATTACGGGATTCCCTTCGATGTGCTGCACTACGACGACATCCGGCCCGGGGTGCTCGAGCGCTACGGCGTCTTGTTTCTGCCGCCGGGCGGAGGCTCGCCGCGTCAGATGGTCGAAGGCCGCGGCGCCGGAGGCGGTCGGGGAGGGGGGCCAACACCGCCGCCCTACGCCGGCGGGATCGGCGACGAGGGCGTGCAGGCGATCCGGGATTTCGTGGAAGGCGGCGGCGTGCTGTTCACGTGGGCCGGATCCTGGACCTTCCTGACGGAATACATGGGGGTCGACGCCACGGCCGTGACCGACGGCCTGCCGCGGACCGAGTTCAATATCCCCGGCTCGATCCTGCGTGTCGAGGTCGATACCGACAACCCGCTCGCCTACGGACTGCCGGAGGAGACGGCGATCTTCTTCCGCAACGACACCGCGTGGTCGCCGGAGACTCCTGGCTCCAACGTCGTTGCCCGCTACCCGGCCGAGGACCTGCTCATGTCCGGTTGGATCCAAGGGGAGCAGCACCTGGTCAATCAGGCAGCGATGTTGGAGGTTCCACTCGGTCGCGGTCGCATGGTGATCGCCGGTTTTTATCCGGAGTATCGTGGGCAGGCGCACCTGACCTTCAAGATGATGTTCAACGCGATCCTCTACCCGAGAGGCGAGGCTGATCGCTGAATCCGAGGCTCAGCCGATGGGCAGGATGCCGGAGACCAGCCGAGCCTGATCGACGGCTTCTTCGAGCGTCGTGAACGGATCGGAGTGGATCCCGGCCTCTTCGAGGAGTTGGTCGAGAAGCTCGTCGATCGAGCGCTGAAAGGCTCGATCGATCGACCGCATGCCGTCGACCTGCAGGTATTCCTCGTTGATCGCCACCTTGATCAGCAGGTCGTAGGTCGTAGACCAATGTTTGACCAGGCCGAAGAGCTCCGGCTGACGGCCGAACTTGAGCTCCATGTAGCAGTAATTGTCGAGCACCGAGCGGTCGCAGACGATTTCCGGGTAGATCTTGCAGAGCTCGATCTCGCGACGGATCGTCTCGACAAGGATCCAGGTTTGCGCTTCGAGGGAGGTATCCTCGTTGATCGGGAACGGACAGCGTCGGGCCACTTCCTCGAGGAAGCCGACGTTGGCGCCTATCCGTTTCAGGTGCGATGCCATCCCGAACGCCAACGTGGTCTTGCCGACGCCGTGAGTTCCGATGAAGGCGACCTTCATGTTCGTCGAGTCCGTTCTCCCGAGCTGCGAGGTGTAAGACGGTTTGTGTGATTCTAGTGGACTGCAGCGATTCTTCCGCTACAGTCGATGACGCGATTTTCAGTATCACTCTGATGTGCGCAAGAAAAGTCCGCAAGAAGGAGGTAGCCATGGTCCGGTTGGTGCTCATGCTGACGGTCTCGGCACTGGCCGCGCCGGCGGGGGCGCTCGCCCAGGAGGGTGATCCCGGCTCCGGACGTGGTCCGGGGCAGGAGATCGTTTACATCGCCGCCCCGACGGTGGCGCCCGTCCGCATACAGCTACCCGACGACTATGATGCGAGCGAGGCCTACCCGCTCGTCGTCGGTCTGCACGGGCACGGTGGGCGCGGAGACGAGTTCTTCACGCCGGCTCCCGCGTTTGCCCAGGCCGGCGTCGTCTATGCCGTGCTGCAGGCGCCCTACGCCCTGGCGATGGCCGGGCGCATCGGCTACAGCTGGAACCTCCGCGGCGTCGACAACGACGCCGGCGACCAGGGCGAGAGCGAGTTGTCCATCGAATACATCCTCGAGGCGATTGACATGCTGGTGGAGAAGCTCGACCCCGAATCGGTGTATCTGATGGGGTTCTCGCAAGGCGGCACGATGACCTATCAGACGGCCATCGCCCACCATGAGCGCTTTGCCGGATTCATGGTGTTCGGCTCGTGGTATCGGCCGGAATGGTTCAGCGAGGAGGAAGTCGCCGCCGCCAACCATCTGCGCGTGTTTGTCGGTCACGGTCGCCAGGATGGCGTTGTGGAACGGTCGAACACGTCGCGCGACATCCTCGACGCTGCCGGGTACGACGTGACCCTCTACGACTACGAGGGCGGCCACATGATCGCCCGATCCGCCATCGACGAGATGTTCGCGTGGATGCGCACCGACGAGAGATAGCAAGGTCCCCGGGGGCCCCGCGGTACCCTGCTGAAGGAAAAGCCCCCGACCTCGCGGCCGGGGGCCTAGCTTTCCAGCGCGTCGTGTGGATCAGGCGGCCTGTTCGAGAAAGTCACCGAGTCCCGAGCGCACGCGCTCCGGGTCGATCTGCAGGTAGTCGCAAATTTCCTCGAACCACGTGCCCTCGATGAAGTCCGTCGGGGGGCTTTCCTCGATCCGCCGCAGCTTCTCGAGCTCGTGCTTCTTCAGGTTGGTGCAACCGGCAAAGCGCTGCAGGTACTGCAGGTCCATCGCAGCGCGCTCGATGACGGTTCGCCAGAGCTCCTGGCAGGCGTCCAGATCCTTGTTTTCAGAGGCGTGTTCGGCGATCTGTGCCTCGTAGTGGCCGATCGCGTCGCCGTTTGCTTTTCTGATTCGCATGTTTCCCCCTTACTTGGTTCCAGGGGTCGCCGGTATTCAATTGGTTCTCCGCGTGCGGCTTCCTGCTACGGATGCCACGCCGCGCGAGGCGGTCACAAGCGCGCCAGCCACTACCCCAGGCCGCTCCCCTTTACGTCCATCGTCGGGGCGGGGCTGGCGCGCCTCTGACCGCCTCAGCAAGTAGGACGCATCAGCTATGGAAAAAGTTTGCCGATTCGTCACGATTGGGATCAGGTAAGCTCGGAAAGACCGTAAGCTAGGCTACGCACCCGTCATATTCGGCCTTCAGCACCCGGCTAAAGGCCGAATACGGCGAAAGACCCCGACGCCAGGCGGTTCGCTTTTCATGCCCCACTTGATGGCCCTGACGCTCGATCGCGCCAACGAATGGCTGGTTGGGCGACGCCTGTCCGGCCGTCTACCGCCCTACAGCGGCCCGTCGCCCGTCGAGTATCTGGCGTCGCTGGGTGTCGAAATACACCCTTCGCCGGACGCCATGGCGCCGCTCGAGCCGGTAGTTGCCGGCGGGCGTGTTTGGCGGGCGATCTCGCCGTGGCCGGGAGCAGCCGATCGCAACCGTCGCTGGCTC
>CAYSHI010000280.1:0-2543 GCA_964430745.1 uncultured Acidobacteriota bacterium
AGCCGCGATGACGCCGGTTACTGGGACGATCTCGGCCCCGAACACGAAGTGACCCGCCTCATCGAGCTTGCGGATGGTAGCCAGCGCGCGATTCCACCGTTGTGCCCACCGGGCGGACCTGAATTTCCGATCGCCCTTCTCTCCCCGGATGGCGAGCGGCTCGTCTATTCCTGCCGAGTGCGCCGCCCGTGGCGCGACGGGCGGGACCTTGACGATCGCGACGCATTCTTTCGCGGCACACTCCTGAGTAGGCCCCTCGACGACGCGGCAGGCGAGCCGATCGCCACCTTCGATGGCTACGTGGCCTCTTTGCACCCTTCCCCGGACGGCTCGCGCTTTGTCGTAAGGCTGGGAGCTCTCCGAGAAGTGTTCAGCAACAAAGGCCGCAATCCGGTGGAGTACCGATACGTTGTGGTCGAAGCCGACGGCGGCCTGCGATCTCTCGATATCCCTCGGGAGTGGTCGATGGATAGCTGGTTCGGCAACGAGCGTCTCGTCCTCGTCGACTTTTCCTCTCGCGGGCGATCGAGGCCGGCTGCATACCTGGAGCTGCACCCCAATTCACTCGAGCTACGACCTCTTCTGCCGGCCGACGGGAGCCACCGATGACGCGCGCCCTGTGGTGGAAGGAGCTTCGCGCGCAGGCTCCGCTTCTTGTCGCGGCGTCGACCATCGTCCTGATCCTTCCCTTGTTCCTTCTCGCGGGCATGCTGGTGACAACGCCCAACTACGAGCTCGCGGCTCTCGGCAAGACTGCACCTTGGACTTCGGGCGACGGCGTCGAACTCGTCTCGACCTCCGGTTACCCGATCGGTTGGATCGACGGGCGTCAGCTCATCGTCGTCAACAATCCCTGGCGCGAAGTGGATATCGAAGTCGTCGACATCGAGACCAACAGCCGGAGAAAGGTGTACACCCGCCGATGAACCGAGCTCTCCTGTGGAAAGAACTGCGCACGCAGCGCCCGGTCCTGCTGTCGGGCCTGGCCTTCGCCGTGCTGGCGCCGTTGCTGGCCGCAGCCCTGCTCTCGGTCGATGAGCGCAGTGGCGCGTTCGACATCGTGCGGTCGCTTCCGGCGCTGTACGCGGCCCTCTGGCCGTTTCTCGCCGTTGCCGGGGGTGCCATCACGTTCGCCACGGAGGCCGAGGACGGCACGGAGCGCTTTCTGCTGTCGCGTCCGGTTTCGAGGGAGCGGGTGTGGTGGATCAAGGTGGGCGTGGGAGCCGGGACTCTCCTTGCAACGGCCGCGGTCGCCCTGGTTGCGCTGCAGGCCACGGCGACGCTCATTGGTCCGCCGCCCGTCGACTACAGGATGAACCCGGCGCTCAGCGACGCCACGATGTTCGGCCCCTCCATGCTGGCCGGCGTCGCCTTGATGCTGTTCGCGTGCGGCGTGCTGTGCTCGACGCTGCTCCCGCGGCCGCTGACGGCGGCGGCTGCTGCCGTCGCACTCGCGCTGGCTGTCATCGCCGTGATCTTCGCGTTGTGGTCGATGCTCTCGCTTGCTCCCCAGCTCGAGCCGCACTGGCTCGGCACCGAGATTTTCGTCGTTGCCCTGGTCCTACTCATGGTGTCATTGCGAAGGTTCACGTGGCCGGAGCGATTGGTGGCCCCGTCCTTGTCGAGCAGCAGTTTGGCCCGCCGGGCGAGCACCGCGGGCGGCGCGTTGCTGCTCGTTGCCTCCGTCGTGTTGCCGGTGCTGTTTGCCGTCGTGACGCCGGGCTCGGGCGAGTCATCGGTCGTCCCGGGTTCGACCGCCTACAGCGGGCGAGCCGTGGTCATGGCGATGCGCGACGAGGCCGGAACGACGCAGAACTGGATGCTGATGGCGGATGGCAGCGGGCTTGTGCCGCTCACGGGTCGGCACACGTCGGCGCCCCGATGGGCCCGGGGCGATTCGGTGGCCTATTACTCACGGCGCGGCGCATTCGGGGGCGACGGCGGCGGACTCGACCTTTACTTCGTCGACGCCTCCGGCTCCCGATCCTGGCTGGTTTACCCCGATATGCCGGGTGTTCGCGAGCTCTTCTTCCTCGGCACGCAACGCAGCGGCTCGGTGGCGTTCACCAACGGTGACGAGCTCACGGTGGCGAAGCTCAACGGGTACGGCCACCGAACGTTCGACCTTTCCGGATCGCCGCTGGCCGGTTCGATGCTTCTGGGTTTCAACAACGCGCGCTCCGGCCCGGAGTTGCTGTTTGTCGGCGGCGATGTCGACCCGGTTCGCGGCGAGCTACGCGATTCGGGGGCGCTCTTCGCCTACGAGCTCGAAACCGGAACGCCGCGGCAGCTCAGGCGTTTCGAGGCGGGAACCGTACTGCAGAGCCGGATGCGGAATCGCGACGCGGGCGGCGCGGATGCTCGAGGCGGCCGGCCGTGGCGATTCATCAACTTGATTGCAACCGAGCGCGTCGACAACGGTGCGACGCGCGGCCGCGTCGAGCGGGTTGACCTCGTCACCGGCGAGGCGTTGACGTACTTCGAGATCGAGCGCTCGTGGAGCGACGAGGACGGCCGACGTGCGTTCAGCCGGTGCAGCGCCG